>JBDTXM010000118.1:0-11487 GCA_040006215.1 Acidobacteriota bacterium | reverse complement strand
CCGATATGCAGATCTTGCCGTTATTCACTGGTTGAATCCTTCAGCGTGGTGACGATGCTTCCGGTGGTTACGAGGCCCACGACCACTGCGGCGGCCGCGGCGACGACTATCCACGTCAGACTGCTGTTCTTTACCGCGATCGCCGTAGCCGCCCAGGCTATGGCCAGCGGGAAAAAGAAGTTCAAATATCGGATGCGGACAAAAACGGCGGTCGCGGCGCTTACAAGCAGCAAACTGCCGCCCAGCCAGACACCGGCATTTCCGGTCGGCATTTTGCCAAGAAAAACGAGCATGACGGCAAAATTGACGAGCGTCGCCGCCGTTACCCAGGCGAAATAGATCCCAAACGGAGCATGCAGAATCCAGGTTTCGGCGATGCCGCGATAATCCCGCAAGCGTGAAACGATCAGCATCAGCGTAAGCCAGAGCCCAAATATCACGACAAAACAAACGGCAATCGCTTCGGCGTGCCAGAAATAGATCCAAACGCAGTTCAAGAGGCACGACACAATATACAGCGACCGTATCGCCCGAAATCTCTCTATCTGTGAGGGAAGCAGTTGATAGATGCTGAAAACAACTAGGCCGAGATAGATCACGCTCCAGATCGTGAAAGCATATCCAGCCGGTGTAACTATTGTAGGATACCTGTCGGAGATAACTTCCGGCGTGACGCCGTTGATATAACCCGCCGCGGACATAAAATTGAAACCGATCGTTCCGAACGTCGCGATCAGCACCAGAATTGCCCGCAGGCGGTCGGTGGAATATCCAGTCCTCCCCTCGCTTGTTTCTGTCATTACGACCGATTCTAGTTTGGCATAAAGGTTGAGTCAAAGAACCAGCAGAGCGATATCTACGCTTTATAAGCATATATTCCTGCTTGAAAACTCACTATTTCGTATGACGGCAACCGAAAACGTAAAGTTTTGTAAATCAGATATGTTGTGGATACGAATCTTTCCAACTAAAATACGGCATGGTTCGTCATATAGTGTGCGTGGCCCCCGGATTGCCTATTTCGTAGTGGACGCATCTTCCGACTTTCCTCCATGCGTGATATTAGGAGAAAAAGGAAGTGTTTTAGTCATGAACGTTTTAAAGCAGATTTTCTTCACTTGTGCGATCGCTATTGGTCTTTCGATAGCGGTCTGCGCTCAGAAGAATGATGATCAAAAACGGCCGCCGAAAGGCGATCCGCCAGTGGTCAATCCCGGTAATAAACCTCCTAAGGGCAATCCCCCGAAAGGAGACGATGGCAAAAAGCCTAAGAAACCGGGTTTTGCTATGGAGATAGCAGATAAGTTCTTTGTCGTGCCGACCGCGTAGCTACAACTTAACATTTCAGTAACTAAGGGCAGTTCTCTCTGGGACTGCTCTTTTTTGCGCCGTTTTAGATCTCAGTGAACCTTTCGCCCATTGACTCGTATTACCAGCTACTGTAATTTTCTTTCGCCAGGGATCCGAATTAAATACAACTTTATGTCTTGAAACTCTTTGGAGGGGTTCGCCGGGTTCTACTTCCAGGCCCGCACCGAAAATATCTATGAAGATCACGCTAACGTTTACCTTTATCGTCGTTTTTGCCACAGCCGTTTTTGCACAGAATCCGGCTTTGTGGCTTCGTTATCCGGCGATCTCGCCGGACGGTCAGACCATTTTGTTCGAGTATAAGGGCGATATTTATTCGGTCCCATCGACCGGAGGCTCGGCGACGCCGCTTACATTAAGTGAGTCGTATGAATTTGCTCCCGTCTGGAGCCACGACGGCAAGAGCATCGCGTTTGCATCGGATCGTTACGGGAATTTCGATGTTTTTGTAATGCCGGCAACCGGCGGCGAGGCCAAACGGCTGACATTTCATTCGACCCGCGAGATACCGAGCACTTTTACGGCAGATGATTCTGCTGTGCTTTTCAACGCGGCCAGGCAGGATCTGTCGAGCAACGCGCAGTTTCCGATCGGGCTGATGAGCGAGCTTTACAGTGTGCCGGTAGTTGGTGGCCGGATCTCACAGGTTTTGACCACGCCGGCTCTCGACGCAACCTTGAACTCGACCGGCGACAAGCTGATCTATCACGACATCAAGGGCTACGAGAGCGATTGGCGCAAGCATCATACATCCGCCGTTACCCGTGACATCTGGGAGTACGATCTTAAGTCGAAGCAATACACACAGCTTTCAACATTCAAAGGCGAGGACCGGAATCCGGTTTTCGATTCGAACGACGACGATTTCTACTATCTCAGCGAGCAAGACGGCAGCTTTAATGTCTATAAGAGCAGTCTCGCCAACCCGGCCAAATCGACGGCCGTGACGCATTTTACCAAGCATCCGATCCGGTTCCTGACGCGGGCGAAAAACGGAACGCTCTGTTTCAGCTTTGACGGAGAGTTGTACACAGAGAAACCGGGTTCCGAACCAGTAAAACTCAACATCCGCGTCGGAGCCGACGGCCGCGATTCCATCGAACGCATAGTGCCGGTCAATGGCGGTTTTACCGAGGCAAAACTGTCGCCGAATGGAAAGGAGTTCGCCTTCATTTTTCGCGGCGAGGTCTTTGTCAGCAGCATCGACGGCAAGATGGTAAAGCGTGTCACGAACACGCCGTGGCAGGAACGCACTGTCAGTTTCAGTCCTGACGGACGTTCGTTGGTGTACGCGGCTGAAAAGGGCAATAACTGGAACCTATACACCTCGGCGATCACGAGGAAGGAAGAGCCGTATTTTTGCGTCTCGACCGTCTTAAAGGAGGAACCCGTTGTCGCGACGAGTGCGGAGGAATTCCAGCCTGCTTTTTCGCCCGATGGAAAGCAGATAGCTTATCTTGAGAACCGAAACACCATTAAGGTCTTCGACGTTGCAACGAAGCAGTCGCACGTTGTGCTTTCCGCGGACAAGAATTATTCGTATGCGGATGGTGATCAATATTATCAGTGGTCGCCAGACAGCAAATGGTTGCTGGTCCAGTTTGGGCCAAAGGAGAGGATCTTTACGCCGGAGGTCGGGTTGGTCGCTGCGGACGGAAGCGGTGAACTGCATAACCTTACCCAGAGCGGCTACAACGATTTTCAGCCTAAATGGGCCATGGACGGCAAGGTAATGATCTGGGGTTCGGATCGCGAGGGTGCTCTCAATCAGGGCGGCGGTTCGACGTCGGGCGACGTTTACGCGCTGTATTTTACCAAGGGGGCTTATGACCGATCGAAATTATCGAAGGAGGAGTTCGCTCTCCTGAAGGAACAAGAAGACAAGGACAAAAAAGAAGCGGACGAGAAGTCCAAAGCTGGCGGGCCTAGCGCAAATGCATCGCCATCGCCCACACCGAAACCTGACGACAAAAAGCTGATCGCGATCGATTGGAACGGACTTACCGAGCGCAAATCACGGCTGACGATCAATACGTCGGCGGCTTCGGACTGGGCGCTTTCGAAGGACGGCGAAAAGCTTTATTACCTCACAAGTTTTGAAAAGGGAAACGATCTTTGGGTAACGGATACCCGAACCAAGGAAACACGCCTCTTTAATAAACTTGGGGCAAACAATACCTCGATGGAACTCTCGCCGGACGGCAAGTTCATCTTCGTTGTTGCCGACGGCCGCGCGGTAAAGGTTGACGCTGAGAGCGGGAAATCGGAACCGATCGGAGTGAGTTCCGAGATGGTTTTGAATTATTCTTCGGAAAAGGTCTACATCTTCGAGCATAGTTGGCGGGAATTTAGAGAGAAGCTGATCTACCCCGATCTCCACAACGTCGATTGGGATTTTTATCACACTGCATATCAGCGCTTCCTGCCTTACATAAACAACAATTACGATTTTGCCGAGATGCTCAGCGAAATGCTAGGTGAAATGAATGTCTCGCACACGGGCTGCTATTACCGCGCCGGAGGGCCGAACTCGGACGCGACCGCGTCGATCGGCGTTTTCTATGACTACTCTTATACGGGAAACGGCGTAAAGGTAGCCGAGGTGATCGAGGGTGGGCCGGTCGATCTTGCTTCGTCGTCGATCAAGGCGGGAAATATTATTGAAGCGATCGACGGGACGACGATCGATCCCTCGATGGATTTCTACAAGCTACTAAACCGCAAGGCCGGGAAATATACTCTCCTCTCGGTTTATGATCCGGGAGCAAATAAGCGTTGGGAGGAATCGGTGAAACCGATCAACGGCGGCGAGGAGGGCGAGCTGCTGTACAAGCGTTGGGTCAAGGTGCGCCGCGATGAGGTCGATAAACTTTCAGGCGGCAAGATCGGATATGTCCACGTCAGGTCTATGAACGACGCAAGCATGCGCGATGTTTTCGACCAGGCCCTAGGCCTGAGCATCGGCAAGGACGCGATCATCGTCGATACTCGATTCAACGGGGGCGGAAATATTCATGAACAGCTATCGGACTTCCTCAGCGGTAAGAAATATTTCGACGTTATCCCGCACGGCCAATACGTTGGAAGCGAGCCCGGTGATAAATGGACCAAGCCGTCCATCGTCCTGGTCGGCGAGAGTAACTATTCGGACGCTCATCTATTCCCGCTCGCATATAAGCTAAAAAACATCGGGCTCCTGGTCGGGATGCCGGTGCCGGGAACCGGAACGTTCGTCTGGTGGGAAAATCAGATCGACCCGACGCTGAGATTTGGCATTCCAATGGGCGGCTGGCGTCCGCTGGACGGCAAGACGTTGTTTGCGGAGAACAACCAGACTGAACCCGACATTCGTGTTCGCAATGAGCCGGACATCATGTCCGCGGGCCGTGACCAGCAGATCGAAGCGGCGGTGAAGGAGCTCCTGAAGAATAAGGCATCGGATCTTTAACTTGGCGAGAAAAGGCGGCATCACAGGGACGCGGCCTTTTCTTCGATAAAAAACTCGATCTCAGCGTTCTTTTTGCCAGTATCCCGGACCATACTGGTGACCACCGATCTCGAAATACTTGAAATCGGTTATTTCGCCAACATGCGGAGCCACTCGATAGAACGCGTAGAGAGCATCGCTTAATGTTGGTGCGTTAAGGATCAGGTCGGGGTCGATCTCCCCTCTCAGTGTGCGGTCGCGAACATCTTCCGGATCGCGGACAGTCCATGCGACGGCCCGCAGTTTGACAAGTGTGGTTGGTTCCATTTCCCGTAGTTCGAAATGCTTTATTTAGATCGTTTATGAGGGGTGATGCTGATAGTAAAGCAGATTCGACTGAAATCGACAAGAAAAATTTCATCCGGCCTAACAGGTGGTTCCGACTTGGGAAGAATCGCTTACCCTGCAACTGTCAACGAGCCATCGGCTGTGGCCGGGTGCGGTTCTAGATCGAATTGGGTTACGTGAACGTACCGACGGCCCACCTCGGCCGTATGCTTGGCGCAGAGATCACGGTGATCGGTAGTATAGGACATCGACGACAAGGGCGTGCGTCCCGCGGTGTCGCGAACGCGCAGGCCGTACCACACATGCTTTGACGCGATTCCCTCACAGTGCTCCCATTCGCAAACGGCATGGGATAGAGTTTTCATTGTATTCAAGGTATGCACCACTGGCATCTTTAAGAGTTAAAAGCCCGCTTAGGATCGAGGCTCGCAGAGCGGGCTGGGTTAGTCATTCAACGGCAGTGAGCGCGAGATGGAAAGGCTGGCCGACAATATCGAAACTTGCTGACCTGGCATCCGCCAGCGAAAAGACTCCTGACATAACCTACGTGAAAGTACTCGGCCGAATCCACCATCTGATCGTCCAGTCAATAATAAATTTCCTTCGATCGCGATCCTACAGACGCCTGCTAACTATGAGCCAACGCTATCACCTAGGGGCCGCCGTTGTAAACAGCGGCTGCGCGTTAACCGGCGTAAGTAAACTATCTTCGCCGGCCTCTGTACCAGTAGCCGCCGCCGCCGAACAGTAGGACAAGGACGATAATAATAATGAGAAGTGTGGTGTTATCCATTTGCTAACTTTCCTTATGTGAGGTTATTCGCAGCTTTCGTGGCCGCAACCGCACATCGTGCCGGGGACATCTTCCTGGGCGGCAGCCTCTTTGCAATGGTCGCTGCAAAACTTATCGTCGCCGGTTATCGGACATTTACAAATTTTGTGGTTGCATACTCCTAAGTCTGGCATGTTGATTTCTCCTATCGAATAAAAATATCTAACGGGACGGTGCGGAGCTCGCCGGCTGAGCGGGCGCGGGCGTTGCGGCCGGCGTCGTAACCTTGATATCAACTTCTTTCTTTGGGTTGGTCTTGAGAACTCCGCTGTAATAAACAAGTGCGGCGATGATCGCCACCACAACTACGAACGCGATCGCCCAAACGGCATTACTGCCTGTGCTACTCTCTTCCGCCATAATTGATTTTCCTTACTTGCGTGTTTTTGGCACCTTCGGCATCTTAGGCAATTTCAGTGTCTCGTAATGCTGCATCGGCGAATCTTCCTTACCGCTTGTGGGTAGCGAGCCAAAGTAAACCTCGATCGCCTTGATCTTGCCGTCGCCGATCTGGAAAAACTCCGTGTTACGAAATGTTGCGCCGTCCTTCGGCGTGCATTCGTAAAGCACGAATACGTCGCCGCCGCTCTCGACCAGTTTTACGAAGCGGAAGGTCGGATTCAGATGGCTGAATTGCCAGCACCTTTCGAAATAGACGGCTTTATCTATGTGTTCGTCGTTCGGGCTGGTGAAAGTGAAGTCGTCGGTGAGCAAGTCTTCTACCACCGGGCGGTCCTGCGTTTCATATGCCGAAAAGTACCGATTTACGATCTCGGACGAGGTCATTGGTTCAATTGCCTGCACTGATTCAGCTGCCATATAAGTTTTCCTTTTAAATCGGTGAAGCTATTATGGCACACGCCTAATGGCTCGAACTGTGCGCAACCATACAGATAGGAAATTTCTTGTGGTCAAATAATAACAGACGCCAATCCGACGTCTGTAAACTATTGAAAACATTGGTGCCGACTACAAGATTCGAACTTGTGGCCTATCGCGTGTGAAGCGAGTGCTCTACCACTGAGCTAAGTCGGCCGGGTGCTATAGAGATGAGTCGTCAGCTTTTGCGGGACGGTTTTCGTCCGTGACTTTGATCGTTCCGAGCGACGAGTCGGTGTAGAAATGACGGTTCCCGGTCGCTGTGACTCCGTCCGGGACCTGCGGATCGGCGGTGATGGAATAAAAAGAGGGCTTGCTTCCCGACGAGTCAGTCACGGTCAGCGTGTATAAATAGCCGTTTACGACCGGCTTTTCGCCCGCATAACGTTCATCGAGCCCCACGGACTGGATCAGATCGTCAAATTTCGCGAATTTCCCACTCTTCTTGGCGGCATATTGATTCTGCATCGTTCGAATCTTGTCGATAGATTGCGCCGCCGCAGTCTCGTTACCCGATTTGATCATCTGCTGCCAGGCGTAGCTGCCAACACCGATCAGAAGTCCGATTATCGCGATCACGATCATCAGTTCAATAAGATTGAATCCCCGCTGGTCCTTTAGATTTTTGCTCATGCTGTTCATATAAAAAGGCGAAACTCCCCGCTTTTTGCACGGTCGTTTTTCAGGGAAGTTTCAAAATTTTAGTTGTTTTGATGCAGAAATTGCAAACAATGGCACAATTTCCTCTGCCCGGGCGTGATGGGGTAAGTCAGTTCTCCGAGCGGGCCGATTAAATCCGTGCCAGACCGCCGCTTTATCTTGTAAGATGGTATGGGCTTAGAGGTTTTATGCGGCCCCGCAACAGATGATGAGAGATTGGATCACCACCGGGACAGACCATTCAAACGAAGCGCCTGAGATCGTAAACGACCTCGGCAACAAGGTTCTTGAACTTCAGCGGGCCGTCGAGCGCGTTATTCGCGGGAAATCTGAAACAGTCAAATTTGCCCTGATCGGCTTGTTTGCGGGCGGGCATCTCCTCATCGAGGACGTTCCGGGGATCGGCAAAACCACGCTCGCAAACGCCTTGGCGCGGGCGCTGGATCTTACATTTCAACGGATCCAGTTCACGTCTGACCTGCTGCCGTCGGATGTGATCGGCCTTTCGGTCTTTAACCAGCAAAGTACCGAGTTCAGCTGGAAACCCGGCCCGATCTTCTCCAACATCGTTCTTGCGGACGAGATAAATCGAGCTACGCCGAAAACCCAGTCGGCACTACTCGAGGCGATGGCGGAAGAGCAGGTCACTGTCGAAGGAATCTCACGCCGACTTCCGCTGCCGTTCATGGTCGTTGCGACGCAGAATCCGTCCGAACATCATGGCACCTATCCGCTGCCGGAATCGCAACTCGACCGCTTTTCGATAAGGCTGCATATCGGCTATCCAAGCATGGACGATGAACGGGCCATATTGCGCGACCGCGAATCAATCAACCCGCTCGAACTGGTCGAACCTGTAGTGTCGCAGGATGATGTCATAAATCTGCAGAGGATTGTCACACAGGTCAGATTTGACGGGTCGCTGGTCGACTATCTGCTAAATATCGTCGAGGCAACACGCACATCGGAAACTATCGAGCTTGGTATCAGCCCGCGAGGAACGCTGGCGTTATACCGTTCAGCTCAAGCCCTCGCAATGATCGAAGGCCGCGACTTTTGTATCGCCGACGATGTAAAACGCCTCGTTTTGCCATGCTTCGCCCACCGCATTATCGTCAACTCCCGAGCCAGCGGCCTCCGCAGCCGCAACGCCGATGCCGAACGGGCCCTCAAAGAGATCCTCGAAAAAACGGTCGTGCCGATCTAAGGGTTTGTCGAAAGGGTTCGTGGATTTATTGCTCTTCCTGCGGATAGTAGGTCCAGTATCCTGAGAAATCCTTTCGTGTGTAGGCTCCGGCGTTGGGGTGTTGGATCGGATGGTCTTCGCGTTCGGGCCAGGGGCCGATGTAGTATTCCCCAAGAGGGAGGCCGACTCCTGCCCCTATTAGTCCGGGGGGCGTCCGGTCAAAAACGGTCCGCCAATATTTTTCGGAATAAAAGATAGACACGTAATCGAGGCCCACGTATTCGTCGATAAATATGTGGCCCTTTTCGGTCAGGTTATTCCAGATATAGCGAACGCAGCACTCGAGGCTGGCTTCGAGATCGACATCGAGAAAGGCGAGCAGGATAGGCCGGTCTAAGTCTGGAAGGGTGTCCTGAAACCAGCCCTTTACGAACTCGCATGAATCGAGGTCGCCGTATTTTCTGAGATTTTCCTTTACTTCATCGAGCGTTCCGGCATATTCACCTTCTTTATAAAATTTCGCCTCGCGGTCGTTTTCATCGCCGGGAGGCAGACCCTCGAACGAATCGTAGATGAGCAGTTTGCGGCCCGTCATTTTGCAAACAAGCGAAAGGTTTGCGGCACTGCCG
The DNA here is from genome assembly GCA_040006215.1 of Acidobacteriota bacterium. Lineage (GTDB taxonomy): Bacteria > Acidobacteriota > Blastocatellia > Pyrinomonadales > Pyrinomonadaceae > OLB17. Next base: position 2,155 of record JBDTXM010000118.1, on the reverse strand, counting down.
CCCTTCCATGTCCCGCATTCCAAGATGGAGCCTTTTATGTCGGGTGCCGTTTCAAAGATCTTTAGAGCCATAGCAAGGTGGGCCTTATAGGAGGTTCCAGTATCGATCCTCATTTTGTTCAAAAACATCTTTAGGCCGAGGCGATATTTTTTGAAGATATTCAGATTGTATGCCGGGTGGATCTTTTTTGAATTCAGGATGAAGTAGATAGCGATAGGAACGGTCAGGACGTAATAGGCCTTCAATATGAATTGCGACATTTATTTAGGGATATCTCCTTCAAAAAGGTCTTTTTTGCTCAACCCGCGATAAGCGACCTTTCGAACTGCCGTGCGTAACAGTCCGTCGGCGGCGGCTACGAACCTGTTCAGCTTCTGTTCTGGCCGACCCTTGAAGAATGTGACATGGCTAGTTTCATAGCCGTTTGGCGAATGCGGCGAAAAGTAATAATTGGAAACACAGCAGCGAAGATCATGGACCTGCACCTTGTTTACCGAATGCCAGGATTTTGCGTTTGTTTCCATCAGCACCAGCCGGTTAAACGAACTGGAAATTTCGAGCGGCCTTGTAACGTTTTCGTCCCAAAGCTCAAAATTTCCGCCGCTTTCCGTGGTCCAACCCGGGGAACAGTAGTAAAGAAGGTTCAAGACGCGGTAATTTTTCTGTTCGAAATCGTGCGAGTTGTCGATGTGCGGGTTCAGAAAATGGTCCTTCGCCATCGCGCTTATGCCGCCCGCATAGAGCATAGGGTCGCCGACCAGATCGAGTTGTCCCGTTATTTTTGAAACTGCGTTAATGACGCGCTCATCCTGAAAGGCGAACGTCGCATCGGAAATTCTAGACGAGAATTTCTCGAGCGATTTAGAAGTGTACTTCTGCTCGCGAAAACTGCTGAGCAGCCGCATCTCGTCAACCGGCGGAAAGGAATTGCGGATCTGATGAGCGATATCAATCGGAAATAGATCATCGATAGCAGCGAATCTCGTGGGAATTCCATGATCGCGGCCGAATTCAGCCCGCACGACGTCCCCATCGCGTTCGAGCCGCTCGACTATATAGTTCACAAGTGCTTCTTTCATCAACGGCTGCCGTGCTTAAATATCTTGGGTTCAATAATATCAAAATGGCGGAAACTCATACAATGTATAGCCGACGTAGATGAAACTCAGGCTTATCACACAGTTATTCAGCCTGCGCGACCTGAGGAATTCGATCATTGGCGTGATCGTTGTGGGCGGCGGACTAGGGCTTTCTTTTTTAACGATCTATGCCCGGCTCGATGAAAATCCGCGTCTTGCAGGATTTTCGGCTATTGCGTCGCTGGTTTTTGTGCTCCTGCTGCTGGTATTTGTTGTACCGCCTCTCGCCCGAAACGCAGGGAAAGAGGCGTCACAGATGAACCTGCCGTTCGAATTCACCTTTGGCGGGGCCGTGATGTTCGGACTGATCTTGATCGTTGGTTTTTCCGCTTGGAACACCCGGAACAATTTGCTGTTTCTTATTCTATCGCTGCTGGCGGCGGCCGTTTTCGTTGGGTTTGTCGCTGGCAGCTCGATCTTAAAAAAGCTTGATGTGCGAATGCGCTTTCCCGAAACGATATTTGCTGGCGACGAGACGAGCATCATCGTAAATCTGCAAAACCGCAAACGCCTGCTTCCGGGCTTTTCGGTCGTGGCGGAGGTTCGCGGAACTGATCGTGAAAGATCTTCCGTTGCCGAAGAAATAAAGGCGATCCTGCCGAAAAAGCTTGCCGAGCGTCTCGCCCGGCCACCGCTGCTTCGCCGAACGCTCAATTATTTCGCGTATGTCCCGCGAAACTCCGGTGTGGAGGAAACGGTCCAGCACATTTTCGAAAACCGTGGTCGATTTTTGATCAGAGATTTTGAGCTCTCAACGCGTTTTCCCTTCGGTTTTTTTCGCCACAGACGGCGGTTACCGGCACGTGAGACCGAACTGATCGTTTTCCCAAAACTTGAGCCGATCGATAGTGAATTGGAGGAACTTTTGCTGGAGTCCGGGCGGCTGACCGCAAACAAGCGGGGCCTTGGGCAGGACCTGCTTGCGCTACGCGATTACCAGCCGAACGACGACCTCCGCCGAATCGACTGGAAGGCAACCGCTCGGAGCCGAAATCTGACCGTCCGCGAATTTACCG
>JBDTXM010000117.1:0-11623 GCA_040006215.1 Acidobacteriota bacterium | reverse complement strand
TTCGCTGTTCGAGGAAAAGCAGGCCGAGGTGGTAATAGATCCACGAATTCGAACGGTCGAGTTTGAGGGCTGCTTCGAACTGCTGCTGGGCCTCAGCGTAATTGCCTTCTTTGAACTGCTCGATGCCCCGGCGGGCAATCGACGAAACGCGAAGGTCCGGCGATATCCGCAGGATCTTATAATCCGGATCAATTATCACGTCGAGCGGTTTGCCGGTCGATTCGATATTGAAGTCGGCAGTTGCATCTTCGACGTCCAGCTTGACGGTTTTTAGTCCCTGTTCGCCCTCTGAACGGAGTTGGACGTCGACCGGCAGCTTGAGGTTATCGTAGTTCTGCTTGATCGTGCCGCGCGTGACAAACTTGCCGCCGCGCGTGCGGATGATCAAGTAGTCGGAGGTAAATTCCGGCACGCCCGTGCTTTCGACCCAGCGGGCAAAAAAGTAACGCATGTTCTGGCCGGCTACTTTGCTGGTCAGCTTTTCGAAATCGCCGATCCCGGCATTTTTTCCCCGGTAATTGGCGAGAAATTCGCGAAGAAGCTGGTCGAATTTTTGATTGCCCAGCGTGTCGCGAAGCAGGATGAAAACGAATGCACCCTTGCCGTACATGATGTACTGGTAAGCCGTGGATTGATCGTCCAGATTCGACGGAGCCCGAAGCAGTGAGGCCGTCTGCTCAAAGGTCAAAGACTTCTCCAGCAGCTCACGACGAAGATCGTCAAGCCGCGGGCCGTCCAGCTCGCTTTCCCGCAAGTTGAACGCACTGTATTCGGCCAAACCCTGCGAGAGCCAGGCATCGTCAAACGATTTCAAGCCGACTGACTGGCCCCACCAGAGATAGGCGGACTCGCGTTGGAGACGCTCTTTGGAGAAGTCGCGGTTCTGTTCGAATTGACGGCTCGAGATAAACATCATGCCCGGCGCCGTGTAGAAATCGAGGCTCTCGTCGTCGATCTGAACGATCGCGAGATTTTTGCCGCTGTCAGGCGGGCCGAATTTCTTGGAATAGAAATTTAACGCCTTGCCGATGGTCTCGCCGAACGAGGCAACCGCCGCGTCGTTGCCCGGTCTGGTGTAAAGATCGAGTTTGTAGTCGCCCACGTTCATCGACCGGTTCATATATTTCGCATAAGCGAAATTGCCGATCAGAGCCGGTTTCGACTGTACAAAACGACGCTTGCCCGTGCCCGACACAGGCGAATCGCTGTAACCGACGACCTGAAATCCGCCGGGAACCGAAAGCGTAACGTCTGAGGTTGCGAGATCGGCCGCGTAGTCGTGAAACGGAAACCAGCGCGCCGCGTACATGAGATAACCCTGGGTCTCGCCGACAAAGGCCAGCCGCTTGGTCAGCAGTGGGCCGCCCGCGGGTCCGTCGAGGATGCCGCCGTACTTGAACCGGAGCGTTACAGGCGTTCCTTTTGTAACGTTGTCGCCGAGATCGATGCGTACGCTCGGCCCCAGATCACTCGCACCTGCCTGGTCTTGGATAAAAGTGACTTGGCCGGGCGGAGTTGGTTTCGCGACCGGGGTAGCAAGGGGTTTAACCGCGGCTGTTCCGGACGGTTTGGCAGCAGGTTTAGTGACGGCGGTCGGAATTACAGCCGGTGCATTGAGTCTCGTTATCGAGTCGATCTTGAGCGAGCCATTCAGCTCAAAGGAAACGTTTCGCGTATCTTCGAGCGGCGTGAATGTGACATCGACCGTGGCGTTCAGTTTCCGCTCGTTCGGTGATAGAGCAACGTCCATCACGTAATTCGTCACGTCGAACGGAGATCGTTTTACCTGCTGGGCGGCGGCAGGGATGATGAGCAGGGCGGCAACGGCTGCGACGTAAATAGCGTTTCTAAAGGGGTTATTCATTATCGTAAGGTATCTTAAACTATGCTTTTATGCGTATCTTTGATGTTCGCGCCCGACAAATCGTTTGCCTTATCGAACGTAAATCGGATTCGAGATGATCCACGGCATTTTATCAAACGGTGATCCGAGGTCGTCACGATAAACTTCGACTCGGTAAACGCCAGGTTCAGTGACCGAAAATGTTTGTTCACGTGTGTTTTCGATGGTATTAAAAATGCCGCCGTCTTTGTAGATCACGAAGCGGCCCGGAATTGGCGAAATGACGTCAAGCTCAGCGCCTTTATCGATCTCGTCTCCAGGACGTACGTTCTTTTCATTCGTGCGGCCGGCGTAGGAAAATCCGGTAGTATCCCCGAGCACATCGAGCCCGATGAAATAATGGCCCAGCTTTATCGCTTCGATCAGATTTTCACGTGTAAACGGCTTGTCCTTCTCGACCAGCACATGCTCGCGGGCAAGCTGAAAGGTCACCGCGTACGGGTCGAGCTTGATATTGACGACCTTGTGCCCTGCATCATCGCCAAAAAAATGAAACCCGATATTCGAATGGGCGTCGGTACCCGAAAAAAGTGAGATCTTTCGCTTCGCGGCGATCTGGTCGAATTTGGCAAGGTTATCATCGGGCCGGCGGAAGTAGGTGGCCATCATCAATGCCGGATATTTCGGGTACGACCAGAGCAGATCGAATAGTGTAGTGAAGGGATTCATCTTCACCGCATTTGTATGAAGGCTGAACACTTCGTCGCCGTCAAAATCGGAATCCCATGAGTTGAACTTCTCGGGATATGTGATTAGCGCAAGCCGATTTTCGGTGTGCAGTTTTTCGATCACCGCACTCGTTGACATTTTTCTAAGGGAAGCCGCATAGGAGCTCCCCGGTATCATCAGAAAGCGGTCACCATCGGCGGTATCGATCTCGTTGCCGCCGACAAAAAGCGTTTTGCCGTAAACGCCGTTCAGGGTCAGCGCGGAGGTATCGTATTCGTCGGCCCAATGCTCGGTCATCAGCACGAAATCGAGACCATTCGAATTCGCGGCCGCGATCAGTTCGTCGAATGATCCGGTGCTGTGCCCGCCGAGACTGGTGTGAGCGTGAATTATGCCTTTGTATTCTTTGTAAATTGGGTCGTCGCGGGTGATCCGGCCAGTCTCGGCGGCAGCGATCTTTTCAGCAAGGCGGCTGATCTCATACCGGCGATAAATAAACGGCACCTGGACCGCGCTCAGGACGGCGAGAATAACGAGTAGGGTTTTCTTGATCAGTTTTCGCAAGGTTTACTCGCTGAGGAAATCGACCGATACGACCTTCTCTGCAATATGCTTGCCAATGGCCGCAACCTTTTGATGTTCGGGGTGATCGTTGTAAAAGTCTAAGTCGGCACGATCGGGAAATACAGCGACAAGACCGGTATCGAAGGATCGCTCGAGATGCAGAATGTCTTCACCGACATGAAAACTCACAATGTTTTCGATCACACTCGGCAGGGCTGCGAGCTTTGCGCGATGCTCGATACGAGTCTCAGGTGTAGTTTCGGCCCTGTATTTCCAACAAACTATGTGCGTCAGCATCGGCGTTATTTCTTGGCGGACTCCTTGAGCTTTTCCTTAGTGAAAGTCGCGTCGTCGATCTTTTCGGGATATTCCTGCGAGAGTATTGCGATAGTAATATGGGTCTTATAAACCGGATTATCGATCTCGACCCGCGAGGCATACGGATGGGTCGGATCGGACTTAACCACGGCGGTTTTATAAGTACGAAGCTCTTTGCCATCGGCACCGAAAAAGTGTGATTCGACAGGCACGTAGTCGTCCGCCCGAAAGATTACGCTCATACGCGAAACCACGGAGTCGGCATCCGGTTTCAGCCTGCCCTCGACCTCGTATGCCCTAACGCCGTCCAGATTCTTTTCGACTACGAACTGGTAATTGAATTTGTCCCAATCCCCGAGCAGTTCGCCCGCCGTCAGGCCACCGATGAACATCTTTTTCGAATCGGTATCTCTAAAATCATTTGCCGAGACGGAGTACGTCGTTACAACGGTCTTTTTTCCTTTGACCTCGGCCGTCAACGAGCTCGCGGCCTCGTCCGGCGGCGACACGATCTGCGTTAGCGTTACGGTTTGCTCGGATGTCTGCCTTCGAGTGCTTTCTATTTCGTAAGTCTTCGGAGCCTCGCCTTCGCTCGTTACGGTGAACTTAATGCGGCTTTTGCGGTATGGAGAAGAATCGCGCTTCAAATATTCATCTACGATCTGGCGTCCGCGAGCTACGGAATCGCCCGCGGCACCTGAGTTCGAATTACCCGGGTTCGATCCGCAGCCACAGATCGCAAGCGCGAACGCAGCGAAACCGAGCTTTATTACAGCCGAACTCCCCGTTCTGAAAAAAACTCTCATCTCCATTCCTCTGAAACAGCTGCGCTTGAAATTTTGCCTAACTCGTCAAATACCGAAACCGTTTTGCTTTTTGCCAGGGCTATTCCTATATTATCGTTATCAAACGGCCGCAAATCAAAACCAACATTCTTACTTGAGTTTTATCGCGAACTGATGGAAAGCAATAAAATGACCCCGATCCTCAGCCTCGATAACGTCACCAAGACGTTTGAGGCAGGGTCCAGGATAGCTGCGGTTTGCGGGATAAGCCTCGAGATTCATCCGGGCGAACGTGTTGCGATAATGGGCCCTTCCGGTTCCGGCAAATCTACTCTTCTCAATTTGATCTGCGGTTTGGATGAGCCTACGTCGGGTTCGGTTTACTTTGATGGTAAAGATCTGAGCAAACTCGACGACGACAAACGAACACGTCTTCGTCGCGAAAAGATCGGGATGATCTTTCAGACGTTTAACCTGCTGCCGACGCTTAACGGTGTCGAGAATGTCGCCCTTCCACTGCGCCTGAACGGGGTCGCTTCTAAAATCGCATCGGAAAAGGCCACGGCGATGCTCAAGCGTGTCGGTCTCGATGATCGGGTCCACCACCGGCCGGATGAAATGTCCGGCGGTGAACGGCAGCGTGTTGCCATCGCACGAGCGCTTATTTTCGATCCGCTTTTGCTGCTTGCGGATGAGCCGACCGGAAACCTCGATTCGCACACTGGCGACGATGTTCTGAACCTGCTCGATGATCTTCATGCTGAATTCAACACAACCATCGTTCTTGTCACCCATAGCGATCATGCGGCCGAGCACTGCGATCGGCATGTAGCGTTGCTCGACGGCGAGAAAGTGTCCGACCGGCCGTTCTCGCCGGCCCTCGTGAAAACTTCATGACCGGAGCGCTCGCACTGATCACCGAACGGCAATGGCGGCTGCACAAACTGCGGCTGATCTTAACGACCTTGGGTATCGCACTCGGAGTCGCGATCTTCTTTGCTATCCAGACTACAAACACCACTCTTGTCGATTCGCTTCACACGACGATCGAGAAGCTCGCCGGAAAGGCGACGCTTCAGGTCACGTCGGGAGATTCCGGATTTTCGGAAGATTACTTGAAAACCGTCCGTTCAACCGCCGGAGTCGCGCTTAGCGAGCCCGTGACCGAAACGATGGCGATGACGAAACTTGCCGGCAGCCAGAAACTGCTGATCCTCGGACTTGATACCAGCAGTGAGCTTCAGATCTATTCCGAAATGTTCGAGGAAGGCGGCGTTGTAGTTAAAAATCCTCTCGCTTTCACATCTCATGCGGATTCGATCGCCGTGTCGCGCAAATTCGCCGATCGTTTTGGCCTTAAGGACGGCGACAAAGTATCCATCCAGGTACAGGACGGGATCAAAGAGCTGACGGTCCGTGGCTTCTTCAGATCGGTCGGAGCGGGCGAGGTGTATGACGGAAACGTAGGCGTAATGGACATCGCGGCGGCACAGTCCATGTTCGGCCGCGGCAAGCGGATCGACCGGATAGATATAACAAATTCACCAGATGTCACCGTCGACGAGCTCCAGCAGGGGCTGGCTGCGCAGCTTCCCGAAGGCATAAGGGTCTCGCGGCCCGACCTCCGCGGCCAGAGTCTTGAAAGCTCGGTCTCCTCGATAAATTCAGGCCTGACTATACTGAGCTTTCTCGCCTTCATTATTTGCGCATTTCTGATCTTTAATTCGTTCAGCATCAGCCTTAATCAACGCTGGAAAGAGATCGGGATTCTCCGGGCGATAGGCGTCACGAGGTCAGGGATCCAGGGAATGTTTCTTGTTGAGGCCGCCGTGCTCGGCGTTATCGGGTCGGCGATCGGCGTCGCGGCGGGCTTCGTTTTGGCGAGGGCCGCGATCGGAATTGTTCTGAATGTTTCGCAGACCCTGTACGGGTTCGCTGCTTCACCGAAGGCGCTGGCGTTCAATTGCGCTTTTGCGGCCGAAGCCCTTATTGTCGGTGTGATCGCGTCGATCCTTGCGGCATGGGTACCCGCGAGGGCAGCAGGCCGGCTTGATCCAGCCTCGGCACTTCACAATATCGAAACGCGAGGGCGGGCGCATGTTGCGAGTATCCCGCGAATTGTTCTGGGTGCGGTGTTTGTGATGGGCGGCTTGCTGTTGACAGCCTTTACGCGACCTGGCGTTGGGATGAATATCCAGCTCGCTTACGTTTTGCTTATCCAAATAGGCATGATCCTGCTGCTGCCGAAGATCATCGAATACGGTGGGAAAATACTTCGCCCGATAATGAATTTCCTGTTCGGAGCCGAAGGACTGATCGCCGTCGAAACGATGGCGAGATCGCCGCATCGTACAGCGTCGACGGTCGGTGCTTTGATGGTTGGACTGGCCTTCGTCTTTTCCTGCGCGGCTTTTATCGTCAGCCAAAAGGCGGCACTCAATCATTCGCTGGACAAATCGCTCAACTGCGATATACAGGTCGCGTCCTCGCAGCAGCTTCAATCGAGCACTTATCATTTTTCTCAGACCACTACGGAAAAAGTTGCGGCTCTTCCCGGCGTCGATGTGTTCGATCCGATCCGCGTAGGTTCGATCGACTACCGCGGCGACACGATCTCAGTACTCGCCCACGACATGAACGCATATTTTACGATCTCGCCAGAGCTGCTCGATACCGGAGATCCGGCGTCAGCCCGGACGGTCACGTCCCGCGGCGAAGGCATTCTGGTTTCGAATAATTTCGGATTGCGCGGGAATCTGAAACTGGGCGATCGGATAACGCTCGACACTCCGGGCGGCTCGCTCCAACTGCCCGTCGTCGGAATGCTCGATTATTACCGTTCGGAAAAAGGAACGATCTTTCTCGACTCCAGTCTGTATCGAAAGTATTGGAACGATACCGATTCTGATTACATTTTCATCAACCTGAAACCGGGTGTGGATAAAGCGGATTTCAAACAGAAAGTTTTCGACGTCCTGGCGGGCGATCAGCAAGCCTTTGTGTACACGCACGAAGAGTTTAAAGCATGGGTAAGCGGCTTGATCGATCAATTCTTTGCGCTGATGTATCTGCAGATGGTCGTTGCGATATTCGTCGCGGCATTGGGCCTTGCGAACACGATGATCATCTCGGTCGATGAACGGCGGCGGGAGCTTGGCATTTTTCGTGCGATCGGCGGGCTGCGGATGCAGGTCGTGAAAATGGTTTTGCTCGAGGCGGTCGCGATATCGCTGATCGGCCTAGCCGCGGGGGCGGTCACCGGAATTTTCAACGCATACTCTCTGGTCAACACAGCGGCGAAAGTAGTGGCAGGTTTTACGGTCCGCCTGGTCTTTCCGTCTTCAATGATCGCATGGGCCCTGCCGCTCGTCATCTTCGTCGCGGTCGGAGCGTCACTATGGCCGGCGATCAAGGCGGCGAGATTGAAAGTCGTGGATGCGATAGGATATGAGTAGCATTATGAATGAGAGCCTATTCGCACCTATCGAAAACATTACGACGAGCGTACTCGACGGTATTGCGGGTTTCTTAAATTATGGCGACGGCGATCTGCGAGAACCGCCCACTGATGGGAGTGTAACGCTCCCGCAGGACCTGTTCGCAAAACCCGATGTGCAAACGGAATGGTGGTATTACACCGGCCATTGCAAATACGAGAGCGGTCACGAGTTCGGATTCGAGCTAGTTTTCTTCAAGCGGCGAACCGATCGCGACAGGATAGGTGTAGTTCCGATGACCGCCCTAGCAAATCCAATGTATTTTGCCCACTTTGCGATCACCGATATTGATAAACAGACATTTCACTACGAACATCTCCGAAGTTTTGACAAGCCATTCGACGTTCCGGTTTCGATGAGTACGACCTCGTGCGATGTCCGCCTCGGCCCTTGGACGCTCCGCGAGGTTGCAGGCAAGCACCTACTCCACGCGACGTTCCAAGATGGCTTTGTGTTCGACGCGGTTCTCGATCCGGCGAAGCCGCTTGTGCTGAACGGAGGCGATGGCATCACACAGAAAAGTCATGGTGCATCGAATCATTTTTCCTACACGAGAATGAGTGTCAGCGGTCAGTCGATCGCATACGGCGAGATGGAAAAATTTAATGGGACGGCATGGATGGACCGCGAATTCGGCAGTTGGGGACAGGGTGATTGGGATTGGTTCAGTGTTCAGTTCGATAACAACACCGAGCTGATGATCTATCAATTCCGCACCGCGTCCGGCGAGATGAATGGAGCATCTACCGGCACGTTCGTCGGCGAGGACGGCACCTGTGTGTATCTCGAGCGCAAAGATTTCGATATCGAAACTTTATCGACGTGGACCAGCGAGAAAACGAGAGCCGAATACCCGAGCCGCTGGCACGTGTCGGTTGAAAGTCTCTGTATCGATCTTGAGATCGAACCGCTTGTCGCCGACCAGGAACTCGATACCCGCGGCTCGACAATGATCGTTTATTGGGAAGGAGCCTGCCGAGTTAACGGCACCAGTGGAGGCGAAGCTGTAACCGGCCGGGCGTATGTGGAGCTCGTCGGCTACGATCGCTCACATGAAAAGGCCGGTCTCGCGGATTTTTTATTCGGGAACAGGTTTCGGCGAATACAGGAATTGTTCGGTTGAACGTTACGAGACTGCGCCCGATTCACACCACTCTTTCGTAACTTTGTGGCGGTAAGCGAACATTTTCTCGAGGCGTGGCGTAACTGCGATAGGAGCCGCAAGCGGACCGAAGAATTGGAGCGGCATGAAGTATTCGATCGAATCGCGAAGCACCGCTCCGTCCTTGTCGGGCTCGATCAGATGCCGATGCCGCCAGCTTTTGAAAGGTCCCGAGATCTGAACATCCTCAAACATTCGCGGCGGATCGTACGCCGTATGTTCGGCAACCCAACGGGACGTGAAGATACCTAAGATCTTGGTTTCAATGATCGCTCGGGACCCTATCTTTGAGATGACAGCTTTCTGGATTATCTTGGCGTTCTCCCACGGCGGAACCAACCGCTCAAAGGCATCGGGCAATTCGTGGAATGCAAAGACGCGTTCAGGCGAAGCACGGATGACACTTTCTTTGACAAATCGCATCGGTCATGACGATATCATAGAACGACGGGACAGCGATCGTTGCGAAATTGCCGCTCTTGGGTGAGAATCTCGTAAAGCAAATTTAGGAGCAAAATCTTGATGGCGGAAACGGCTGATCACGGCGCGATCTATAGCGAAGATATCTCGACATCGAAAATATGGCAGGTCATCGGTGCATCGGCTGTGGGCACGATGATCGAGTGGTACGACTTCTATATTTTCGGAAGTCTTGCTCCGATAATCGCTCCGTTGTTTTACCCGCCGGGCAATGATACGTTTGCCTACATAGCCTATCTCGCTACGTTTGCGGTGGGATTTATCGTGCGCCCATTTGGTGCCTTATTCTTCGGCAGGATCGGAGATCTCGTCGGACGAAAATATGCTTTTCTGGTCACGATGCTCATCATGGGCGGTGCAACGGCTTGTATCGGCCTTCTTCCAACCTACTCTCAGATCGGCATGGCCGCGCCGATAACGCTATTACTTATCAGAGTTTTCCAGGGTCTCGCACTTGGCGGCCAGTACGGTGGTGCCGCAACCTACGTTGCCGAGCACGTACCAGACAAGAAGCGCGGTTTTTACACGTCTTTCATTCAAATTACGGCATCGCTCGGATTTTTCCTTTCACTCGCCGTTATCCTTCTTATTCAAAATACGATGAGCGCGGATCGATTTGCCGGAAAGGCCGAAGGTTTTGGCGGCTGGCGGATACCGTTTCTGATCTCCGTTTTTCTTGTAGGTATCTCGCTCTATATTCGCCTGCGGATGAAAGAATCGCCGATATATCAGCAGCTCAAAACAAGCGGCATGACATCAGCAAGCCCGCTGATCGAGGCATTTACAAAATGGGAAAACCTTAAGATCGTGCTGATCTCGTTGTTTGGCGCAACTGCGGGGCAAGGTGTTGTTTGGTATACGGGGCAGTTCTATGCGTTGTTCTATCTGCAATCGATCCTGAACATAACAGCGACTTCCGCGAACTATATTATTGCGATCGCATTATTACTTGGCATGCCTTTCTTTATCGTCGTTGGAGCATTGAGCGACCACGTTGGACGAAAATGGCTTATTCTCGCTGGCTGCCTGCTTGCGGTAGTCACCTATTTGCCGATCTATCACGCGATGCAGCGGGCCGCCGGGTCGAATGTTGTCACCGCCGCATCGCAGAAAGAGCCGATCACCGGTGCGATCAAACTCACGCCACAATCGCTGGACACATCGGGGAACCTAGTAGCTTCGCAAAAGGTTTTGCCTTACACCTCGATTAGTGACCTTTTATCGAACCCAACTGCTTGGACCCTGATCTTGCTAGTCTTCATCCAGGTTTTGTGGGTAACGCTGGTTTACGGCCCTATCGCGGCGTATCTCGTCGAGGCGTTTCCGGCCAAGATCCGCTACACAGCCATGTCACTGCCGTATCACATCGGCAACGGCGTATTCGGCGGACTGCTGCCGCTTATCGGATTGTCGGTAATTGCTGAGACGGGAAATATTTACGCGGGTCTCTATTATCCGATGACCGTTGCCGGCATCACATTTGTTATTGGTGCTATATTTTTGAAAGAAACGCACGGTCATCGCATGTGGGCAGAATTTGAATCAAATTAATTAGGTTTAGACAGTTGCGCCGCTGCTCCTTTCGGTGACCACTCTTCCAAAAATGCGGTGAAACGGGTCAGACTGTAAGCATGTGGCTCTTCGAGTTCGGATGTGTCTTTAGAATAGAGTAGCTTTCCGTCCTCGTCCAAAACATAGAGATGCGGGTAACCTTTCGGCGGATCGGGAAAGGTTGCCAAAAATTCCTTATTCTCATTCTCCGGGCTGAAATTAATCTTTACCCAAACAAAGTTGTCGTCGCGGACCTTGGCCAGCTGCGGATGCTGGTAAAAGAATTTGTCCATGTAGACACACCAGATACACCATTCACCGCCAATATCGAGAATTATTCGTTTGTTCGAAGCCTTCGCGCTTGTGACTGCTGCGTCAACGTCCGCTTGAGCGTCGCGCTTAGGATCGAATTTTTCACGTGGAAAAGGGTCCTTTCGAGCCTGCGCCACATCATTTGTAACGGCCGGACCAGATTTGGTCTGGCCATTAATAAGCGAAGCGGCGACCATCACAACAATGACTACAGCAAGTTTCCTCATAATTCCATTTTGCTTAGAGTTTGATTCAAAATATCCCACGCTTTGCCTATATGCCTTTCTTCGACTCTGATGCTTCCGACAGAAAAGCGCAAGGTAAATCGTCCGTTTAATCTTGTATGGGAAATGTAAGCCTCCCCGCTCGTATTTATATCATT
>JBDTXM010000116.1:0-11624 GCA_040006215.1 Acidobacteriota bacterium | reverse complement strand
GGCCGGCCCCGTTCAATGCCGACTGGCTTACATTTGTCGCCGACACCGCTGAAAAAAAAACGGCAGTAGCATAAAATAGAGCTGAAATAGACACAATAAAGAACGCGGGATAAGATTCTCTTGTCTCGCGTGTTTGTTTTTCGACGATGCCGAAAAAATACATTCTCGAAATAACGGTATTCGTATCGGGCGGCCTCGTGATGGTTTACGAGATCATCGGTTCGCGTATTCTCGCTCCGTTTATCGGAACTTCGACTTATATCTGGACGAGTTTGATCGGCGTGATCCTCGGCGCTCTCAGCCTCGGCTATTGGATAGGCGGTCGAACTGCCGATCGAAATCCCGAGTTAAAGATCCTCTCGCTAGTTATTTTTCTAGCCGGCGGTTTGGTATCCGCCACGACACTCATCAAAGACGTCGTTCTCTCCTTCATCGCGTCGGCCCAAATGCCGCTCGAGATAAAATCGCTGATCGCAGCCGCGGTCCTTTTCGCCCCGGCAAGCGTCGCACTTGGATTCGTCACGCCTTACGCAGTAAAACTCAAAACTGTGAGCCTCGCCGATTCGGGCAAAACGGTCGGCAGCCTCTTTGCGTTTTCAACCGTCGGCAGCATCGTGGGCACGTTCGCCGCTGGATTTTTCTTGATTCCTTTCGTGGGCAGCGTCCGCACGCTGTATATTATTTCAGGCGGCCTGATCGTCCTGGGTTTGCTTCTGGTCCCCTTCACTATCAGCCGAACAACGGTCGCTGCAATCATCGTCTTTATTCTCGGAATCGCGGCCAGCGAATTCAGCGTCGCCGAACTCCGCGCGGCCAACGATCTCTACGACATCGATACCCAATACAGCCGCGTCCGCGTCTTTCAAACTGTCGATCCGCGAAATAATAAACCGATCACTGCTCTCGCGACCGATCCGTATTTCACGCAATCGGCGATCTATCTTGACAGCGACGACCGCGTCCTCGAATACAGCCGCTTTTATTCTCTTGCGAGCTACTACAAGCCTGAACTCAAAAAAGCTCTGATGATCGGCGGTGCCGGATATACTTTTCCACAAGAATTTCTGCGGACGCATCCCGACGCGACTATCGACGTCGCCGAGATCGATCCGGGGATGACAGAGATCGCGAAACGATTTTTCCGCCTGAAAGACGACCCGAGGATGAAGATAAGCCACGCTGACGGCCGCGTGTTTTTGAACGCCGGAGAAGCGGATAAATACGATGTGGTTTTTGTCGATGCCTGTAATTCCCTCTTCTCGGTGCCGTATCAGATCACGACGCGGGAAGCCGTGCGCGAGATCAGTCGCGTTCTCAAACCCGACGGCGTCGTTTTGTTCAATTTGGTTGGTTCGTCGATCCGCGGTTCCGCAAGCCAATTTCTCCAGGCTGAGTTTCTCACGTACGCACACGTATTTCCCGTCGTAGATCTTTACAAGGTCAACCTTGGCTTTCCCGACGAACGGGTCCAGAACCTGATCATTGCCGCGTCAAAAGATGGCCGGCAACCTCCGCCTTCTACCGGTCCTGAGATCGCCGAACTGCTTTCACATCGCTATCCGGAACCGTTCTCGCTCGATGCAGCCGCGCTCACTGACGATCTTGCCCCGGTCGAATATTACAATTCGATCGCTCTGAATTTTTACAGCCGTGAACGGCGGTGAAATTTTTTATACACAGATCTTCTCGTTCGGGATAAAATCATTTTGTCTGCGAGGTGCCGCCTTTATGAGATTCGCCAAATTGTCTTTGCTGGTTCTCATCGTCTTGTTGGGTCTTTTCGCCGTTGCCCCTGCTCAGGATGAAACGGTTGAAGTGAGCAAGCTTGATCCCGGCAGAAAAGTTTCTTCCACGATCGCCGGTATCAGATATTCGGTGCCGAAAGGCTTCGACATCGAAAAGTCGCCGTATCCCCGCACCGTGTTTCTGCGCGGCAAAGACAGTACAGCGATCTTCATCTCGACCACCGACAGCCGGCCGGATAACAAAACGTTGAACGACATCGCCTCAAACGTCGCGACGGAATTTGCTCCCGCGGAGCAAGCCTTTAGATGGAAGCCGACCGGAGTCGACGAAGAACCTGCCAGCACATTCGAAATAAAAGGCGGAAGTGCAAAAGGACAAAGCAAAGCGAAGAAGGTCGTCCAGCTCTATTACAAGATCATCAAGAACAAGACCAAATTCCTGACCATCGGTTACATCATGGATTTCGGCGACGAAACCGCCGCTCAATCCGATTTTGCCTTTACTTCAGATGGCCCTGTCGGTGGCTCAATGGCTGCCTGGTACGCCCTGACCCACGTGATCGTCTCGGTCACCAGCGAGAAATTCGACGAGGTTCTGGACAAACTTCCAACTAATACGCCGCCGGTCAGTAATTGAGATGTCACTTCCTCAACGCCTTCGGGTTTCCCTAAACCCAACTCGGCAATCGCGGTGTTTAGCATTTAACATCTAGCATTGACGGCGCCGTGGAGATCTGTGATCACATGGCGGCGATCGACACGCCTGAGGTCGAAAAATGTTAAAATCCATTTTTGCTGTTAGATGGATAACGATTTCTTAGAGGACCGGCCTAACCTGGAAACCACCAACAAGCGCGTTGCTCTGCTGTCGATCGCCGGTGTGCTTTTCCTGCTGCGTATTTTCCAGTGGTATTCTGGAGATCCTGAAAACAACGTGCAATTGCTAGATCTAGTATTCGCCGTTTTCTTCGGGATCGCCATTTTCCTATGGTGTCAGATCGACGCCGAGGAACGCGGAGTTAAGGTCGGCACGCTCTTCGCCATCGGCGTTCTACTCTTCGGTCCATTCGCAGTCATGTACTATTTCTTCCGCACTCGGGGCTTCCAGCGAGGTCTCATCTCGATTGGGTGGATGCTCCTCTTCGGTCTAGTTATCCTCATCGCCAGTTTAATCGAACTCAACATCCTCGCTAACATCTCCGACCGCATGGGGATCTTGAAGGACGCCTGACGTTTTTCATATTTTTAGAAGGCGGAGAGCTTGATCGCTCTGCCAGCTTCATGGAGGCGGCCGTTTGTAGGAAAGTCCACCCTACAATTCGCTGAGCTCAGTTAGAGAGAGATTCAGTCTATCTGTGCCCGATGATTCCGATGGAGGCGACAAATATCAGTTTTCCTCAAACCGAAAATCTCTTGACATAAAACTAACTTTTGTATTATTGTCCCCAATCAAGCAGTCGTTTCTCGCGCGCACAAGTGGTTTGGAGGCCTCACGCCGTAAGCCTTGTCACTTAACTAGCTGTCGATCTGAAACTGAGTAAATCTCCTTCAATTCAAAAAGATTCTCCAGTTTCTAAGAGTCAATACTTTTTCGAGGGCTTCGTGCCGACAAAATATCACCAGAGATGCCAGTTCAGCCTGAAAACGAGAATTCCAGTCGGCCGTTGACGCTTGCTGAAGTGCTGGCGGCGGAGTTGAGGCACGTGCGGCCTCGTCGGGATCTGCTTGCGGAGGCGGAGATCCAGCGGGCTGAGCGGGTCGGCGGCGATCTTGCGGCTAATTGGCGGGCGAATTTGAGAAAGATCGTGGCGGCTGTAGAGGATACGTTTCGTCCTTTATGGGTTTTCGTCAGATCGATCTTTCTCACGATCAAAAATAGAGTAAGCAGTTTTTTATTTGGCGACCCGCCGGCCGCTGAGGTCGCACCGCCAGCCGAAGATCTCGGCAGCGTTTTTCAGCGGCTTTACGATTCCGACCTCTCGGCGATTTGTTTGTCCGGGGGCGGAATCAGGAGCGCCACCTTTGCCCTCGGCGTCATCGAAGCGTTGGCCGAGCGGCGGCTTCTGTCAAAATTCGACTTTCTCTCGACCGTTTCGGGCGGCGGTTATCTCGGATCATGGCTGTCGGCATGGATCCGCCGTGAACAGATCGAGACCATGTCCGCAAAGCTCCGGCGCCTCAAAAAGGACGGCGATCCGGACGGCGAGGTTGCCGCGGAAGAGATAAAGGTTTACGAAGCCTATCAGCAGTTCAGGTCAGACGGCGTTAGTTCCGTGGAGGCTCAACTGAACAGAAAGCGGCCGCTGCCCGGAGACGCTTCAGATCCCGCGATCGAGCCGAAACAATTTCAGTTTCTCCGCGAATACAGCAATTACATGACGCCGCGGGTTGGGCTTTTGTCAGCCGACACGTGGACGTTCATCGCGATCTATTTACGCAACGTCTTTCTGAACTGGACCATCTTTATTCCACTGATATCGGCCGTGCTCCTCGCGCCATGGATACTAGTTGCGATAACTCTGCACGACTCTCCGACCGGTTGGGGACTCGACATTCTGCTTGGAGCGGCGGCGGCTGCCGGTTTGGTCGTTGCCCTTGTCGTTATCGTAAGCCTGCCGAGCGGTGCAACGGATGTCAGCAAACCTGCCTGGAGCACGGACGGCGGCGTCGTCATGCGGGGCATTTTGCCGCTGCTTTTTCTTGGCCTGACCTCGGTGACCTTAATCTACTGGAAAGCCAGGTTTGGCGACCAACTCCGGCTTCCATTGAGCCGTGGAGACGAGGGATACTATTTCTTTGTTTTCGCACCTGCCGTGGCCTACCTTGTGCTTAAGGTTATCGTTTTAGCTGTCCGATTCTTCAGAGAGGTTCCAGCGGACGGATCGTCTTTTCAAAAGATAAAGTTTATCGCTCGACTTAATATACTGCGGATGGTTTGGATAATCGCCTCCGCAATGGTCGCCACCGTGCTTGGAACTTCGATAGCGACGCAACTAGCTGACAAATTCATCCACCCGTCAAATAGCGCAGATTTCGACGCAGCCGGGATCAGACTCTTCGTTTGCTTTGCGGTTCCCTTATTTCTCGCAGTTTTCCTACTTGCCGCCACGATCTTTGTCGGTGTCGCCAGCAAGTTCGAATCGGACGGTGACCGCGAATGGTTTGCGCGATTCGGCGCTTGGACCCTCATATCCTGCGTCGCGTGGATATTCCTAACGGGCATCGCTTTGTGGGGCCTCGATGCTCTGCTTTGGCTGTACTTCAGTATCGCTGAAGTCATCAACGGAACGTCCACCTGGATCGATAAAGCTAAAACTATCATTGTACCGCTGGTAGGGATCGCATCAGCCGTCTTGTCGTTGGGCGGAGGATTCACCGGAAAGTCAAAGGCCGGAAATGAACCGACTGGCAGCCGCTTTTCCGCATTTTTGTCCGTCGCTCCGCGGCTTGGCGCCGTAGTATTTCTGATGTTCATCCTGGCCGGCTTATCAGGGCTGACGCAGATCGCCTCAGGGTGGTTCCTCGAACACATCCCCGATATCGCCTGGCTGGGATTTCGTCCCAGCACTTGGCCGGTGAATTCGACGCGTTTTCTAGTCTTGTACGCTGGAATCCTTTCCTTTTTCGGGCTTCTGATGGCGTGCCTGATAAACGTCAACAAATTCTCGCTTCACGGAGCATATCGCGATCGCCTTATCCGGGCATATCTGGGAGCGTCGAAACTAAAGCGGCAAGCCGATCCGTTCACCGGGTTCGACGACATGGACAATTTTCAGCTTCACCGACTGAAGGGACAGCGGCCGTTCCACGTCGTGAACGCGACCTTGAATCTCGTCGATGGCGACAAGCTCGCCTGGCAGAATCGCAAGGCAGCGTCGTTCACGATGACGCCGCTCCATTGCGGAAGCTGGGCCCTCAAAGGATATAGGCGCACCTTCGAATACAGCCGGAACAAGGAACTGGGAAAATGCGCAAGCCTCGATGCGTGCAACCGTCCACCCGAGTGCGGAGGCCCGTGCCCCACAGTGCTCGCTTGTAAGTTCCCGGGCAAGGCGTTGCGGCTCGGGACCGCGATGGCGATTTCCGGCGCGGCCGTCAACCCGAACATGGGCTATTACTCATCGCCGATCGTGATGTTCCTGATGGCTTTGTTTAATATCAGGCTTGGGTGGTGGCTTGGAAACACAAATCCACAAGGCGGGAGCCCCGACCTTATCGGCAACGAATACTACTCGAAAGCGAGCCCGACGATAGCGGTTGGGCCGCTGCTAAGCGAGACATTCGGACGGACGGATGAGGACCGCCGTTACATCAACGTCTCGGACGGCGGCCATTTCGAAAACCTCGGGCTCTACGAAATGGTAATGCGGCGGTCGCGGTTCATCATCTTGAGCGACGGCGCCGCGGACGAGAACTTCGATTTCGGAGATCTGGCTAACGCCATCGAACAATGCGAGGTTGACCTCGGTGTCAAGATAGAATTCGATGGAGGCATCCGAATACCTAAACGCGGTAAGCTCGAACAGGATCCCGGATCCAAGATTCGCTTTGCGGTGGGCCGCATCAGGTATCCGGAGCGGCCTGACGGCGTCGGCCGTGAGGGTGACGGAATCCTCATCTATCTCAAACCGACTCTCTTCGGCAACGAACCTGTCGAATTGCTCCACTACGCACATGCTCATCCGTCGTTTCCACACCAATCGACGATCGATCAAAATTTCGATGAAAAGCAGTTCGAAGCCTATCGCGAGCTCGGGCATTTCACGATGCGGGGAATCCTCGAAAAAGTTGATCCGGATAACGGCGACCTATCGGGCTTTTTCGCCGATATCGGCCGGGCGATCCCTCCCCAGCCGACGGCCGGATCCAGCGGCAGATCGCCGGGCTTAACCCGGAGGCGTCGGCAGTTTCGAAGACCCTAGCTGCCGGTTTCGACATCTAAAAAGATCGATTTCTCTTAGCCTAGAATATTCTTGAAAAAGTCGGATCTTTCGGTCTGATCGCCCATCTCCGTTTCCCTTGCCAAATTCAGTTTTTGCCACTCTGTCTCTAGGACACTTTGGCAGTGACGCGGCGTTTCTTGCAGAACAAAGAGTTGGTCGTTGTGGTGGAATTCTGTGTCGGTGCACGTCGCTCCTTTTTCGGCTTTAAGAGGGAGGCAGCGGTCGTAGAGGAACTGCGCCCGCATCGGCCCGGCAGCACCTGTAAGCTGAATGTGGCGAGTCGTTTTGCTGTTGGCTCCATTCGTTAGTTCGGCCGTCAGCTTACCCGTTCCGTCCTCTGTGACCTCAAGCCTGAACCAGTATGAGAAACGCGAGCCGTCGGGCTCAAGGCTTTCTTCGGTGTGACTATAAACACCGGACCAGTCCTTTGCCGCGGCGAAGGTCACACCTGCACATGTGATCACCGCCAGAACCAAAACAGCGTGAATCGCAAACTTGCTGAAAATCATATCTCCAATACCCCGATCTATTAAGGCACTTTGGAGATAATCTTTCGGCTTGCGTTCTTACCGATTCAGGCCTTGGCCGTATTGCTCGGTTCCAAAAGTGCCGATGCCGTTGAGTCGAAAACTCAGGACGTATCGGTTCTCGTTGCGGACACCGACATTGAAGGTGTAGTACTGGAGTGCAAGAGAGCAGCAGTCGTAGGTGTAACCTACGGTGTATAGCGAGCTTATCAGCGGCGAGAGTCCGCCCGTCCGCCGGTTCTCAAAATCGTAGAACAGCGACGTTCCGCCGAACCAGCCGTGGTCGCGGTTGCCTATGAAAATGCTTGGACTCCACTGCGAGCCGCGGAGCGTTCCAGCCTCTTTGCCGCCCGGGTCGGCGTACTGCGCAAGCGATGGCATCAGCGTTATCGCTCGCGTGTAGTAAAAAGTCTGAAATATCTTGACCAGCTTTTTGTCGTAGCCGATGGCAGCGGAGACATCGCGGACAACACCGGTCTGAGTATCGATGTCCATTCGTGTGTTCACGAAAATGGTGCGCTGCGGCCGGTAAGTGGCGTCGATGTTGATGGGCGAGAATCCGCGTTGGACGCCGCCGAACGTGTAGAAAGTAAGCGCCGTTATCGGTTCGATCTCATTCCGCTGTCCCGGAACCAAAGCTCCTCCAAACGTCCTGTCAAAGAAGTACTTACCGCGGACCGTCAGCGAAAATATCTCGTACGGCTGTATCGAAAGCGGATTCTTTTCGGTGCTTTTGCCAAGCAGGTCGGTGGAGCCCGTCGGGTCGGGGCTCGCCTTGGCGGACGCGTCTTCCATCGCCGAGTCCAGCGTGCCCGATTGGCCCAGGCCACCGCGTGTGTTTCGCCGTCGTGCGGCGTTCTGCTCCGCCAGGCGTCGCTGAGCATCTTCGGTCACCGCTTCGGCATAGCGCCGCGTGTAGATGCGGTTCGTCAAACCAAACTCGACCTCGTTAGTGTCCGTCGCCGTGTCGGTGTAGTCGTAACGGATGATGTTACTGAAGTTGTTGATGCCTTTGATGTAGTGATATGTGATATACGGCTCGATCACGTGGCGAAACATGAATTTGTCGTTCTTGCCGTAATAGTTCCGTGCCAACGCGACCGGCCGGATGTCGAACTGAAACTCGCCATATTTGCGGATCAAGTCCTTCCCGACCACCGTTCGAATGCTGTTGAGCGAATCGGAGTAATAGGTAACGCGTCCGGCCCCGGTCGCAGTAAAGTTAACGTACTTGGTGCTGATCGGCAGCATGAATTCCGGATAGATGTCGAACCTTTGTCCAAGTGCCGGCGTTACGATCGGGTCACCGCCCGTCTGTGTCCGGTATAGCCCGATATCGTCGACATCTTCTCGTCGCGACACGCCGTCAAAGCTCGTTTTGAATTCAAAATAGAGCGGCTTGAGAAACGACAGCATAGACGGCCGCTTGTCGAAATTGATGCTCGGCAGGTCGCGCGTCTTGACACGAACGTTCGGTATCGAGATCACCTGCGAGCGGGCGAGAAGGTTCAGCGTGTAGTTGTCCCAGCTTTTGTTGACAAAGGCCTGCGAGACCTCGATCGGCGAAATGATCTGCTGGATGCCGTCGGAGAAAACCTGCCGAAACGCGAGGTTGGATGTCAGGCGAACATCGGCGGCGGCGGTGAATCCGTTCGAGAAGTAATGCACCCCGTTCGCGTACACGATCGACCCACCCTGATCAGGATGCTGGCCGTCAACTTTATGCCCGAAGATGCGGTCCTGAACGGCGTAAAACCCCATGTCGAAATACGATCGCGAATTTGCCCTCGTCCGCACGTCGAGGCCGTACCCTATGCCGCGTGCGGTATAAATATCAAAACGCACTGTTGCGTCTGCCGAACGTCCCAGCGTCTGGTAGTAAGCCCCTGACAGCCGGGCGCCCTTTGCGGCCGAGTATCCAAACGTCGGGGTAAGAAACCCCGAAGCCCGGTCGCGCTGCTTGATCGGGATCGACGCGTACGGCAGCGGGATGAGCGGAATGTTCTTCAGGCGAAACCTCGCATTCCTTAGCTTCAAGCGGTCGTTTGTTTTTATTCGTGCCTGGTCGGCGGTAAAACTCCACTTCGGCACTGCTTCTTCGCAGGCGGTGAACACGCCCTTGGTAATGACGATCTCGTCAGCCGAAACACGCTCGACCTTTTCTGCGGTGAAGTAGATGATGGTTCCGTCGTTGGTTTGGTTTGTAAAACCGGTCGAGTCTTCAAAAGTACCGAGTTTGGTCTTGTAGTTCCAAATGCCCTTCGCACCAGTGATGCGCTGGTCGTCGCCCTGGTCGAAAACGACGCTGCCCTCGGCGATCATCTTGTTCTCGGCTTCGTAGATAGTGATCTTGTTCGCCTGGAGGCGATAAATACCAAAGCGGACATCGACGTTGCCTTCGTGGATAACAATACGTTTGCCAGGTTCTCCCTGAACACTTTGGTGATCCGAATAAACGACGACTTCGCCATCTCCACCTTCTGGGGCAAAGCTCGGTTTCTTGCCCGGTTTTGGCGTCGCGCTTTGTTCCGGCGAGATCGGGTTAATATTAGGGGTGTCGGTTATCGGGTTGGAAACTTCACGTTCAACGGGGTTGGTCCGCTGCGGGTAGCCCGCCAACGATGGCCCCAGAATGAGCGCAGAAAGGATGAGTAAATCTCGAAAACGCATCGTTGGAAACGACCAATGTTCGATGCTAACACGAAAGGGAATAAACAATAAAGCCTTGTGCTAGACTAATATATCAGACCCATTCGCACCCGCTATGAACAAGCCAAATGTTCTGATCGTCGAAGACGAAGAACTCATGCGTTCGATCCTCCGGCAGCTTCTCGAAGGCGTCGGTTACGCCGTTTTTTCCGCCGACGGCGCCGAAACCGCCGTCGAAATCTTTGCCTCCAACGAAATAGCCGTCACGCTTACCGACATTAAAATGGCGGGCAAGGACGGCCTGCAGCTGCTAGACGAGATAAAGACGATCGACGAATCCGCAGTGGTGATAATCATGACCGCCTATTCGTCTGTCGATTCCGCCATCGCCGCCCTGCGCAAAGGTGCCTACGATTACGTCACCAAGCCGTTCGTGAACGACGACTTGCTCAAAACCATCGAAAACGCGGCGGCCCATCGGCAGCTGTTCCAGGAAAATCGCGTGCTGCGGCGGGAACTGCGGAAACAGTACAATTTCGCCGAGATCGTCGGCAAGAGCGACAAACTACAGGGCGTTTTCGATCTCGTGAACAAGGTCGCCGACACGAATGCCAATGTGCTTGTGCGCGGCGAAAGCGGCACCGGAAAAGAGCTGATCGCCCGCTCGATCCACTTTAATAGCAGCAGGTTCGACAAACCGTTTCTTGCGGTGAACTGCGGTGCTTTGCCGGAGTCGCTGCTCGAGAGTGAGCTTTTCGGTCATACAAAGGGTTCGTTCACCGGAGCCGTCGCCGACAAAAAAGGCCTGTTTCGGTCGGTTGCGGGCGGGACGCTGTTCCTCGACGAAGTCGGCGAGATGCCGCAGTCGCTGCAGGTTAAGCTGCTGCGAGCGCTTCAGGAGCACGAGGTGACACCGGTGGGATCGTCAACGCCGCAGAAATTTGACGCAAGAATTATCGCAGCTACTAACCGCGACCTCGAAGCCGAGGTGACCGAAGGCCGTTTCCGCGAGGACTTTTTTTATCGCCTAAACGTCCTCGAGATCGTGGTCCCGCCGCTTCGAGAACGCCGCGAGGACATTCCGCTCCTCGTCAAACATTTCCTCGAGAAGGCGGGTCGGCAAGGCGCTCAAAAGCTTGTGAGTAAAGAGGCTCTGGCGGCGATCGCCGGGTACGATTGGCCCGGGAATGTGCGTGAGTTGGAAAATGCGATGGAACGTGCAGTGATCGTAAGTGGCGATGAGATCGATGTCGACAGCCTGCCGCCCAAGGTCCGGTCGAATGTCGGTGAGTACGAAACGCGCGACCCCGACGGCTTTCGCCCTACGCTCGACCAGATAGAAAAACGTTATATCGCCGACATCCTAAAGGCCGTGGACGACGACAAGACTTCGGCCGCAAACATTCTGGGTATTGACCTGTCTACGCTGTATCGGAAATTAAAACGGTATGAGGAGAATTGATCATTTAGCGGTAACGTCCAGCACGAAGTAGTCGGTGTCTTCAATGTGAGTGATGCGGCCTTCGGTGTACGGCGGTTGGAAAAACTGATTTGCGGGATATGCCAGGCCGTTTACCGCGTCTTCGCCGCCTAGGTCGCCCTGGGCGATCAATTCCGGGGGAAACCAGGTTTGCGTCGGTAGCGTGATCTTGTCCGGCGCCTTCACTTTTTCGGCTTCGGCAACCAGTTTCTTTGAATCTTCGGACGAGAAACGCAATATCGCTATCAGTTTTTTATGCTGCGGATCATCCTTCCAAACC
>JBDTXM010000115.1:0-11659 GCA_040006215.1 Acidobacteriota bacterium | reverse complement strand
ATATTGAGCCGTCTACCTTTTCCTTGATATCGCCGACGACATGGAGGTGCATATCACCGCCGATCTTTTCCTTCTGATCGGCAACAACGCTGAGGTGTTGGTCGTTTCCTATCTTCTGTTTGTTATCGTTCTTGATCTGAATGTCCTGATCTTTTTCACCATGGATATAGATCTGTTCCGAGCCTTTTTTATCCTCGAAACGAAATTCATTAAAGCCGCCCCCGCCCTTACTCGAATTCGACTTGATCGTCGATTTCGTCTTTTCATCCGGCAAAGTATACGGCGGCATCGTGCCCGGATTGTAAACGCAACCGGTAATGATCGGCTGATCGGGGTCGCCGTCCTGAAAATGGACGATGACCTCCATTCCCACACGCGGAATGAACATTATCCCCCATTTGTTGCCTGCCCACCCTTGAGCGACTCGAATCCAGGATGAGCTCGACGGGTCGAATTGGCCGCTGCGGTCCCAATGAAACTGCACCTTAACGCGGCCATACTTGTCCGTGAATATTTCCTCCCCACTGGGACCGACGACCGTCGCCGTCTGGGCTCCGTAAATTATAGGCCGGGCCGTCTTTTGAAGTGGTCTAAAAGGAGGGGCCTCACTGCCGTAGGGAATACATTCAAAATCGTTGGCGTATGGGGTTTTTCTCGTTTCATCCTCTGGAAGGCTCCCATATTCCGGCCTCTGATTTGCCGTGTGGCGGACCGTCGTAAGCACATAGCCTTTGTTCAGGTCTTTATTGGGGTGCTTTCCAAGGGTGAACCGATGACCTGCCGTAAATGGCGAACAACGGGAGATCCCGTGCGAGACAACGATCATCGAATCGAGCGAATCCATCCCATCCTTTGCGGTTTTCGCACGATCGGAAAAAATGTTTTGCAGATCATCCGATTTTTCGCCGCCCGTTTTATCGATGCCGTCGTA
Organism: Acidobacteriota bacterium; assembly: GCA_040006215.1. GTDB lineage: Bacteria > Acidobacteriota > Blastocatellia > Pyrinomonadales > Pyrinomonadaceae > OLB17. The sequence continues at coordinate 10,728 of JBDTXM010000115.1, read as the reverse complement.
TTTCTTCGCATACCCTCCGGGGTAAACGTATGACTCAAGCTTATTTTGGTCGGGAACGCTCGAGCGCGTTGGCTGCTCGATGCTAAAATTTTGCGTCGGAAGCTGGAAATTATAATCCCACAATGTGACCTTACCGGTCTGAAGCTGATGGTCCGTGAAGAATGAAAGGATCGGATTCCCCTCGGGCTCGGAACCGGTCACCTCAACATAATACGGAAATTCCGATTTGTTAGGCGTTGTGTTGTGGTGTCCGGGGGCGTCTCCCAAAAGAAGCTTATCGGTCCCGTCCTCATGAACAAAATAATAGAATATGCCTTCCTCTTCCATCAATCGAGACGCAAAGTCCCAATCCGTCTCGGCGTATTGAACACAAAAGGTGCGCGGCTTGTACGTCCTACTCAGATTGTTTTTGATCGTAAAACCAGTAAAGACCTTGGTCAATATGTCGGTGACGGACATATCGGGGAAGATACGGCTTTGCTTTTTCTGAGTAAGCAGCCAAACGTGAGGAACAACAGTGAGATGATAAACGGAATATTGCTCGACACGGGTGCCTTGCGAAACGCGGCTCACAATACCGCTAAAATGTCTGAATTCATTCGCTTCCGGGTTCTGATTCAAAACGATCGTGACGGGCTTGCCCAAAATTGAATCAGGAGTGGCGACAGTCGTCTTCATGCGCTGGCCATCCGGCCCCTCGTAGACAAGGACCTCCAGATCCATCGTAAAAAGCTGCGAGATCCCTTCGGTTACTTCCAGCTTACGGATCAGAAGATGGTCTTTCCCCATAGGGGTAAAGAGTTCCATCAATCGTCCTTCTTGTGTTGGTTTCGACATCCTTTCCCTCTACATTACCTACCGGTAAATTTCGATGAGACGGTTTCGAGGCCTAAGCGGTGATCGTCCAGTGTAGTCGACTCGCCGCATTCTGTGCCAGGTTCTTTCACGCTCTGAGCTGATCGCAGCCTCATCATTACAGATAAGACGGAAATCGGCGACAAAATTGCACTCATTTTAGCCAGATTTACCCTGTTTCCACAAACTTACGACGGATGAAGGTAAAACCGGGCCCGCCATCGCCTGAAAAAAAGGCAAGGTCGGGCCCATTTCTAGAACTATGCGAATTCGTATTTAAATGCTCCGTCTTCTGCCGTAGTTACATGGATCTTCTTGATCCCCTCGCCCGATACCATGCGTGACAGAACTTCGCCGCTCATCTCCGGCAGAAGCGATCCCGTCAATATGTTGTAAATATTACGGGCGCCGGAATCGACGTCCGTGCAGCGTTTCGCGATCGTGTCGATCAGTGATTCGTCAAATGTGAATGCCGCTCGATGGTTCTCGCCGATCCGCTGCTCGATCTTGCCAAGCTGCAGTCTGATGATGAGGCGCAAAATGTCGTCCGAGATCGGATAAAACGGAACCGTCACCATACGTCCGAGCAACGCCGGTTTGAAAGCCTTAACAAGTTCCGGTTTAAGAGCCTCGACCAATCCTTCGGGGCTCGGTTTTGTATCAGGATCCGAGCAAAGCGACATTATTAGATCGGTACCCACATTCGAGGTAAGCAAGATCACGCAGTTCTTAAAGTCGATCTCTCGTCCTTCGCCATCTTCGAGCACACCTTTATCGAACACCTGGAAGAAGAGTTCCATCACATCCGGATGGGCCTTTTCAACCTCGTCGAGAAGCACGACCGAGTAAGGCTTGCGCCGCACAGCTTCGGTTAGAACGCCGCCTTCACCGTATCCGACGTATCCTGGGGGCGAGCCCTTGAGGCTCGAGACAGTGTGGGCTTCCTGATACTCGCTCATGTTGATCGAGATCAGATTTCGCTCACCGCCGTACAATGTGTCTGCCAGAGCAAGAGCCGTTTCGGTCTTACCGACGCCTGAGGTTCCAACGAGAAGGAACACGCCGATGGGACGTTTCGGATCGGTCAGGCCCGCACGCGAGGTGCGGATACGCTGCGAGATAGCCTCAAGAGCATGATTTTGGCCGATAACTCTCTCGGCAAGTTTTCCGTGCAGGTTAAGGACGGCGTTGATCTCGTCCGAGACCATCTTGCCGACGGGGATGCCGGTCCAGCCGGAAATGACCTCAGCGACCGTTTGGCCGTTGACGACCGGCTGCATAAGAGGATCTTCTCCCTGGATCTCTTTTAGCTCCGCGTTCAGCCGCTTGAGTTCGTTCTTGAGGAATGTCGTATCTACGGGTTTGTCCGGAGCCGGAGCGGTCGCTGCACCATCGCCGGCAGGCGAAGTTGCTTCTGCGGTGGCGGCCGCGGCCGTTTCACCCGGAGCCTCGACCGCATCGGCAGCAACTGCATCGGCTTTTTCGGCGCCGCCGTTCGAAGTGGCAGCAGCCAATTTGCCGTCGATACGCGTCATTTCGAGCTTGAGTCGAATAGTGCGGATCTGATCGGTAAGAGTCTTCTCTTTTTCCCACTGCGTGGTCAACGTCGCAAGCTCACCTTCGCACTTGGTTCGCTTTTCGGTAAGTTCGCCAAGGCGTTCGTCGTGCTCAGCACCGGTTACCTGCTCGCGTTCCAGAGCGTCGATCTCGGCAGTGTAATTCTGGATCCGCCGGGTGGCATCTTCGATCGATGCCGGCGTAGCACCCTGACCGATCGCGACTTTGGCGCAGGCCGTGTCAAGAACAGATACACTCTTGTCAGGAAGCTGACGGCCAGTAATGTAACGATGAGAGAGCTTGACGCAATCAACGATCGCTTCGTCCAGGATGCGAACATTGTGATGCTCTTCCATTTTGGGAGCGATACCACGCATCATTGCAATGCCCTTTTCTTCGTCAGGTTCTTCTACCTTCACCACCTGAAATCTGCGGGCAAGAGCCGCGTCCTTCTCGAAGTATTTCTTGTATTCAGCCCAGGTCGTGGCCGCGATCGTTCTCAATTCGCCGCGAGCGAGGGCTGGCTTTAGCAAGTTCGCCGCATCGTTCTGTCCCGCCGCACCGCCTGCACCGATCATGGTGTGGGCTTCGTCGATGAACATTATGATCGGGATCGGAGAAGATTTGACCTCTTCGATCACGGATTTCAGACGATTCTCGAATTCGCCCTTGATGCCGGCACCGGCCTGAAGCAAACCAAGATCGAGCGTTCGAACGGCCACATTTCGAAGCGGTTCGGGAACATCGCCCTCGGCGATCCTGAGAGCAAAACCTTCGACGACAGCCGTTTTACCGACCCCAGCCTCACCGGTCAGGATGGGATTGTTCTGGCGGCGGCGCGTAAGAATGTCGATGATCTGCCGGATCTCGAAGTCGCGGCCAAGGATCGGATCGATCTTACCGGCACGGGCTTTGCCGGTAAGGTCCTCGGTGTATTGATCGAGGGCCTTTGTTTTTCCAGGAACGCCGGAAGCTACCGGAGCCCCGCCGGAAACACCGGCGGTCTCGCCAAGCGCAACTGCATCGCGTGCCTCGTTGGAATCAGCCGTAATATCGGGCAGCTTGCTTTGGAGCGATTCGACCGAGATGTGGTTGAATTCCTTGGAGATCTCACGTGCTATGCGTGCAAAACTTTCATTGGTCAGCAGGGCAAGAACGAGATGGCCCGAACGTACCCGAGCGGCCCCGAAATCGACCGAAGCGAGAAGCCATGCGTCCTGGAACCACCGCGGAATGCGGTCACTCAGTCCGGGAGTCCGCGAATTGCCGCTTTTCAGACGGTCAAGCGCGACGCTTACATCTTTGGTCAGCCGATCGAGATTGACCTCATAGTGATTACAGATCTTAGTGAGGTCGGTGTCGTTCTCTTCTAGCAGCTTTGCGAGCACGTGCTCGATTTCGACATCGTAATTTGTGCGGGATAGGCAGAGTCCCGCAGCGCTCTCAAGGGCATTTCGACAGACGTCATTTAATCTGCCAACCAAAGATTTTAGATTTACGTTCATAACTTTTCTCCCTTATCGGACAATATCCATTATTTTTATTCGTCTTAAAATCAATTCGATCTTTGTTTTTAAGGATCACGCATCGACGCCGAGGACCAGCTGGTCGTCATCATTCTCGAAAGGCTGAGTTTTCAGCCACGTCGTCCAGCCCAGCATGGGCTTGCGCATGGCACGCGTCGTCAAAACCAGTCCGGGAACCTGTTTAGCCATCAGGCAAAGCTGCATGTCGAAATCGAACTCGTTGCCTACCATCAGCTTTGCGATCGACTGAAGGGCCTTTCGGGCCGAGCCATTCGGCAAAAATGCCTGAAAGTTCTCAAACTTGAGCGGCCCGAGCCTGATCCGAAATTTCGATTGCTGATCCCAAATGCGTGTCCCTATTATAGCGCTAGAACCAAGCAGCGAGTTATCGACGCCGAGCTTTGTAAAATCAGCCGAGTCGAGTTCAAGCCATTGGCCAAAGAATTGGAGGATCGCAACCGGCACCCGGAAATAATCGCTCAGAACATTCTGGATCGCATTGGTCGAGTGCGGCTTCTGAGCTATGAGGCCCGCATAGGGCAACAGCGATTCGTCCTCCACCCCCATTTTCCCGCGTATCCCGGCGGTCCCGAGACCGCCGATATCAAATAAATACGAGGTAAAATCGTCGTTCCCGTGCTCGTATCCGATAGGAAACCGATATTTGCCCCAAGCCCGGTAGAACATCGACACAGCCCGATGGGTAAAGATATCGAGAAATGCCCACATGGCTGTATCGCGCTGGCGTATCCGGTCAAGGACCAATTCGGTGTAATGGGTCGGCAGGATACCGCTGACACCGACCATTCCCATGAAGGTCACGATCATCTCGGTACGTGTCTCTTCGGTCTGGGGATCGACTGTCTCCTTGATCTCATAAACCTCGCTGGGCGGGAAATCAAGTGAGATGCGCGAGCGAAACCGCACGACTTCCTGGTTCGGCAGAGCCTCCCTTCCAACCGGCCTTCGCTCAGGAAATGCCTTCTCGAGCAGGCGCACCGCCTGAAAGAATTCAAACCCGTAGGGCTCGTCGAAAAGCTGCTGATTTAATGGTTTTCGCGCCACAATAAAAAGCCTGCGTAAATCGTTTCTCGAATGATCGCGGTCGGACGTTGGAACAAATGCCGATCGTCAGATCAATTCCTGCTCACCCGCTCGGGGCGGAAATCTCTTTACAACCCCTTCGCGCTGTATGCTTCGCATGACCATCTGATTGAACGAATTGACGGACGCATATAGGCCGAGAAAGCGCTCAAGCACGCAACCGAATAAAAACATGCCGCTGCCGACAAACTGTTCTTCGTCAAAGGTCAGGGTTGTTTCCATTCCGCGAACAAAACCCGTTCCGACGCGGCCGCCTAACTGACGGACGACATTTCGTGATTCTATCTCAGTTATACCCAGGATCTGCTTGCGGGTGATCGACGAATCGTTGAAATTATAAAGATAGAGGATCTCCTGCAGCGCGGCGGGCGTTCCGTCGTCGCCAGATATCAGCGAGATGTAATTCAAATTCAGATGCGAGATCAGCCGCCATTGAGCGGAACGACGCTGCGGCGGCCGGATCGTCTCGGTCGGTTTGGTCAGAATACGCGCCCGCGAGATCAACACAGTTCCCTCTACCTCAAGATCGTTGTCCCGTCCGCCGAACGGAAGCTTGGCGGGCAGGTCACGGTTTGTGCACGTGGTCCTTACGTTGAGCACCTCGACGGCAGGCGTCCGAGGGCTGAAATTCGAGTCGACGAGCGAAAGAAAAACGTCCGTTCCGTCATCGTCGGCCCGCTGCGACTGTCGTCTCGTGCCGTACCAGAAAGATTTTTCCATCTGTTCGCCGTACGCGTGTTTCAGCGAATAGAAGGGGGAGAATTCCCGACTGATATTCGAAACCGGATCGGTCGTGAATACCTCATCGACCGAATAGATCTCGGTCGACATCTGGCGATGAACGTCAGGAAGGATCTGATATTCGTATTTTTGCTCCGAAAGATAAACGGGGTCAGCCAATCTTGTAAAAAGATTGACGATGGGCGTACATCCCATCCGAAAAGTGTCGGCGATGATCGGCGCGACAGGCGGAGTAACATCCTTCAGATGAATCAGAATATCAAAATGGCTTCCAAATTTTTTCGCGATAGCGGCATCGACACCGTATACATCGAAAAAAAGAAATTTGTAGGGAAATGCAAAATATTCAGACAACAATCGATAACCAGCAAAGGATTTCTTCGTATACGGCAAGATCGATTCATTCTCGTCAAAACCAACCTGTCTGATGGCTTCGCTGGCGGGAAGCACCACGGGTTCAGGCAGTTTCAATTGAATATTAGTAAAGGTTTTCATCGTCTTCCCGGCGATCGGCGTTTCCTTTGCCCGAAATTCCACGCTTGAAGCATGATTCATTATTATTTCGTACAAAGGGAAGACGAGTTGCGGGTCGCCGTCGAGATAAAAGCGTAGGAATTTTACGGGCTCGCCCGTTTTTCCGATCTTTACCTCGTGGAGATTCGCATCGCCGAAAACGCGAAGACTCAACTTTATGAAACACTCTCCGTATTTTCCGCGCGAATCCTTGGGTGCCAGAGACTCAAGCGAGGCGGCCTGCATCTCGAGTGGCATGAGATGAACGTCAAAGGCAGTGCGAAACTGACACGGCGATCCGTCGATCGGCGGCGTATTCAGCTTCATGCCGCGCTCCACAACCTGGGCGGCCGTGACCTTATCCTGCGGCGAACCGTAGGTCAGCTGCGAAATGGCCATCGACGGGATCGGCGCAAGATAATGCGGGTAGAGGATGTTGAGAAATGAATCGGTGATCTCGGGGAGTTCATCGTCCAGCTTGAGCCCCACGCGCCCGGTAAGGAAGGCAAATGCCTCGATCATCCGTTCGACGTGCGGATCCTCGATCTTTTCTTCGTCGAGAAGGAGGCGCCCGGCGATCTTGGGATACTTTTTCGCAAAGTCCGCCCCCATTCTTCGAAGGAAGATGAGTTCCCGTTCGTAATAGCCGAGAAGTTCGTCGCGCATCGCTTGGTAAAAAGAAAAATTGAGGACTACTTCGAGTCCTCTGCGATCATCATCAATTTATCCCGCTTTAACGGCGGAAGGGCAACATGTCTTATATTCTTGGATGTCACTAGTCCTGAGCGGAAAATAAATGCTCGCCGTTTTATCGCGGGGCGATGAACGGCGGCATTTCAGACATCTTGACCTGCCAATCTGCTTTACTGGTGCCGGTACAGTGCTCAATTACCCGATCAAGCCATGGTTGAGCGTTGACCTCGTCGAACCTGGAACCGTAACCCATGATATTTTCAGAAATGCTCGGTGGTTCGCCGTATCCATAGCACCGGTTCGAGTTACTTCCGCCTTTTGACATTTCATCGGCCGGGTTTCCCGCGATCGCCGATGTGCAGGCGGCGGTCTTTTTCAAGACTCCGATATGGGGCTGGCCTAATGCGTGTCCGATCTCGTGTGGAATGGTGTAATGGACGATACTATGATTGACTCCAGCAGCATCCGGGATCTGAAACGTATGGGCAATGCCGTCGAGCGAGTCGTAGGTGACCGCATCCGAGCGAAACGTCGTGCTGTCGCCCGAGACGGTATTGGCCAGCTTCGCAACCTTGATCAATTTTTGCGCTTCGCCCGGATTACTCCAGAGCTGAACGAAAAGTTCGCACTTAACGTTTGGGCGAAACTTAATGTCGCCGGCCGCAATGTCGAGCTCCGAATAGGTTCTGGGCGGGATCAGCCAAAACTGATCGTTCCAGACAGCACATTGTTGAAGGATCGTATGCCAAAAGGAAAACCACTCAACAGTGGTCCATTCCCGGATAGAAAAAACATTGTGGTCAAAATCCTGAAAAGTACTGGGTGTGCCCGGAATCTTTTGAACACAGAGACCAAGCCGCAGCCGCAGCAGGTGGTTCTCACCCGGATTTTTAGAGGCAATAAATTCTGAATGATATGTTGTCGAATTCTTAACTTCGGGTTTCATCGAAATTTTGCTCCATTCTCTACGGCCACCTTTTCGCATCCAGCCGCAGGCCATTACTCACCGGTCACGGTGAAATCGGTGCTTCCCATTTTTAGCACCGTATCAAAAACCACCGGCTCGGGTGTCGGTTCGATATCCAAGGTCGCCTCGATCCTAAACTTCAGAACGCGCTCGATGGTGCCAACTGGTTCGAGCGTAATTTTCGGGTTCGTGAAACGAGGGTCAAAGACCGAAAGAGCGTCCTCTATCGCTTTGATCAGGCCGCTTTGTTCGTTGGGATTATCAATATCCAGCCCGATAATGTCGGGCAGGCCATACGTCGCTACGGACCGGGTCGTTTCTACAAGCGTCTCAGGGATGTCGATCACAGATTTGCGCGAATTCAATAACCATTCAAGGTCCCGCCGAACGGCCTGTTTCAACTCTGCAAGAGAGGTCGAACGCGACTTCGGCGATTCCTGAGACGATCTTGGGTCAAAATCGATCAAACGATCGAGTATCGATGGTGTGACCCGTATCTCATTGTCAAATCTGCTTAACGCCATGGTATTCGGATAATTACGGCAAAGCACCGAAACTCGGTGCTTATCTTGGCCGGTACCTTCGCTGTTTGTCAGGTCTGTCAGAACAGGCCGCCGCATTTGCGGCGACCGTCCGGACACAACCCAAGAGAATGCGGTGTCGATGGCAATATCGACGCCGCGTTACAAGCCGAATAACTACGCCATCTTGGCGTTCTTTTTGAAGTCCCAACCGAAGCTGGCAGCGTTCGTAAGAGCACCACCGGCAGTCGCCTGGCCGCTGTAATCGACCTTCTTCTGTGAATACGCAATGCTGACCGAGTTGATCGGGACATCGCCGCCGGCACCTTCCTGGTGCGAAGAGATGAAGCAGTCAGTGAAGGTAACGGTCATATAATCCTTCAAAGCGTCATCGCCGATGCTCTTGGCAAGCTTCAATGTAACACTGTCAACGTGTTTGCCGGAGGTACAGAACCACTCGAGATTACACGACGAGCTGCCCTGAGCCAGCGAAAAGCTGAAGTCGGAAGGTGTCGCCTTTCCTGCTGAGAAACCGCCGCCCAACATGCTTGGCGGGTTCGAAACTCCCATGCTGTAGTGCAATACATCAATATGATCCGTATATCCGTCGTCCGTGCTCTCGCCTTTGATTCCATTAACCAGTAAGTGTCCGCTAAATGCCATTGTTTTTCTCCTTTTTATTTTTCACGGCCTTAACCGCCGTGAATTATTAATCAAAATTTAATTCCCCAAGCTGGTAACTTTCCCCAGTGTGGTGAGTCGCCTTTTCGACCCATGAACTAAAGACGCGACAATAAAAGTTATTTGCGTAATCAGCCCGTAAATCTTTAACCCTTAGCCGGAGGCGGAAGGTTAGCGACTAGCCGCATTGAGACTGATAGTTCGTCCAATTGAAAATGCGGGCGTAAGAATGCTACGGCCCGATAACAGCCGGGTTTCCCCGGGATCTCGGAAACATCGACACGGGCTTCGCGCAGAGGATACTTTGCCTTGATCGACTGACCTGCCTGGCTGTCGGTCGTGACATATTTCGATATCCAGCGATTAAGGAAAACCTGGCAGTCCGTGTGCGACATGAAGCTGCCTACCTTGTCACGCATCATCGACTTGAGATAATGAGCGAATCGCGAAACGGCGAAGATATATTGAAGCTGCGAAGAAAGACGAGCATTCGCGTTTGCCTCGTCGGTATCATATTTCTTGGCTTTGTTGGCCGATTGCGTGGCGAAAAACGCAGCGTAATCGGTGCCTTTACAGTGGACGAGCGGGATGAAGCCATTGTCCGAGAACTCTTTCTCACGCCGATCCGTGATAGCGACCTCCGTGGGGCACTTCATCGCTACCTCGCCTTCGTCAGTCTGGAAAGTGTGTGTCGGCAGGCCGTCAACAAGTCCGCCGCCTTCGACCCCTCGTATGGCCACACACCAGCCGTGCATCGAAAACGCCTCTGTTAACCGAACGCCCATCGCGTATGCAGCGTTGCTCCACAAATACTTCTTGTGGTCCTTTCCGTCAACATCTTCTTCGAAACTAAACGTTTCGGTCGGTTTCGTGGACGCTCCATATGGCTCACGCATGAGCACATGCGGCATGGTCAGACCAACGTAGCGTGAATCCTCCGATTCGCGGAAGCTGCGCCATTTTGCATATTCCGTTCGGTCGAAGATCTTCGAAATGTCGCGAACATCAGTCATTTCCGAGAAGGTTTCCCAACCGAAGAGACCCGGAGAGGCGGCGCTGATGAATGGAGCGTGTGCCGCGGCGGCAACACCCGAGAGGCTTTCAAGCAGCGACAGATCCTGCGGATGATTGCCAAATTCAAAGTCTCCCAGTAACGCGCCGAACGGAGCTCCGCCAAACGTGCCGTACTCATCCTCGTAGATCTTCTTAAAGAGAGTGGACTGATCGAATTCCAGTGCACGCTCGAAATCTTTAAGGAGATCTTTCTTGGTTACGCTCATTACGCGGATCTTCAATTGTGGGCCCGTGATCGTGTTCTTGACCAGGTGATGAAGACCGCGCCACGATCCCTCCATCTTCTGAAAGTCCTCGTGGTGCATGACCTCGTTGAGCTGTGCTGACAAGAGCCTGTCGATCTCAGCGATACGAGAATTGATCGCCAGGTCCATGTTCTTGCTCATCGTCAACTGACCAGACATTACCTGGTTCACAAATTCGGCGATCATGTCCTTTGATTGTTCCTTCTGGAACTCGTCGCGGGCCATTTTGCCGTCCGTCAAAATTTTATCGA
>JBDTXM010000114.1:0-11735 GCA_040006215.1 Acidobacteriota bacterium | reverse complement strand
CGTCGGCGGTTTTATTTTGCGGGCCCGGCTGCTGAACCGCCGGCTGCGAATCCTGTTGAACGCTCTGGAGCAACGCCCGTGGATCGCCCCCGCAAAGCCACACGGCGAGCGCCAAAATCAGAATACCTATCCCGCCGCCGCCGACCGCCAATCCGCTTCGCATACCCCGCCGGTCCTCGACGTTATCGCTCTGCCCCGCATCTCCCCATCGCATAATTGAATGTTATCCAGCCTATTTTTTAATTAAATCGTTTCTGGATTGTATCACCATGCTCGTATTAAAGAACAGATGCAGCGACCGCCAATCAGCCCTAGCGAGGCAGGTAGGGCATACCAATTGCCTCAGGGACCCGAATTTAAATATTCTTGCAAAACCTTGACAGATGCGAACTTACAGGAATACTATTCAGTTAAAGTCGCGTTAACCGTTTTTATCTCCCACGTTTCGGACAGATAGGAGGAAGTGATGATCAAACTGGACATCGTCAATCTTGTTGCTGATAAAACGGGTGTACCAAAACAAAAGGCAGAGCAGGTCGTAGATTCTTTATTCAACGCAATGAAGGACGCTCTCGCACTCGGCAAACGCATCGAACTGAGAGGTTTCGGCGTGTTTGTGGTAAAACCAAGAAAACGCGGCGTAGGCAGAAATCCGCGAACGGGCACGGAGGTACCAATACCCGCGGGGAAAACAATCCGGTTCAAGCCGGGCAAGGATCTTTCGGCAAAGGCAGTGCCCGATTAAGGCACACGAACAGAAGTTAAGATCTCGTCGTAAATCGTAAGCTGAACGTTTTTCCCGCTTATGATTTACGATTTCTCATTTTAGGCGTCCTCAAATGAACGAACCGCTGGAACACCTGGACGAATTTGAACTCGGCGGCGGAATGCGCCCGACGTGGCGATCGTATCTGCTCCACATCGCCTTACTGATCGCGACCGCGATCACAGCCACTATTGCAGGAACTATTTATCCGTTCGGCAAGACCGATATTTTCCCAACCGAGGATCCGCAATCGTTTTCGGAGGTCCTGCAATTTATCGCCTCGCTTCCGGTTAAATACGTCGCGCTAGTCGGTGACATTCTGCATCAGCTCGCGACCAATCAGGACGGGGCACTCGTTTACGGCGTCAGTTTTTCCTTGTCGCTGCTGTTTATTTTGATCTCACACGAGATGGGCCATTACGTCGCATGCCGAATCTACAAGGTCGATGCGACGCTTCCCTTTTTCATCCCGACACCGCCTATGATCGGTCCCGCCGGGACCTTCGGCGCCTTCATTAAGATCCTCTCGCCGCTTCCGTCGCAAAAAGCCGTCTTCGATATCGGCGTGGCTGGCCCCATCGCGGGATTTATTGCGCTAATCCCTGTTGCTTTTATCGGGATCGCGACAATGCAAATGGGGGCCCCCGAACAAATTGCAGTTTGGCAGCCGATAACTTTCTCAAATCCGATCTTGCTTCAGGTGTTGGGAATGGCATTTGGCAAGAATCTTCATCTCGCCGTTCACAATGCTTTCTATTACGCGGCGTGGGTCGGATTGCTAGTCACGGCATTAAATTTGATTCCGTCTGGCCAACTAGACGGCGGCCACGCGATCTACGCGGTGCTGGGCAAACGCATCCATTACTGGACCGGCCGCATTGCATTCGTTGTCATGGGGACTTTATCTATACTTGGCTGGTTCCTATACGGTAGCCCAAGCGGCTTTTTGATAGCGATCCTACTTGGCGTCATGATGCGCATCCCGCATCCCGAACCTTACGACCAAACGCCGCTCGATCCGAAGAGAAGACTAGTAGCCTTCGCCACGTTGGTAATTTTTATTCTTTGCTTCGTACCCTTTCCGATACAGATCAACTAGCGGGCCTTAAAAAGAAAAGCCCGAGATCGGGCTCTAACCATTCACTACCGACCTACGCCGGCAGCAGACCTTTGATCTCTTTCACCATTTTTTCGACATCGGCTTGGCCGTCGAGGGCGATCATGAAAAAGTCGTAGCTGGTCTTGAAGCAGACCATACCGTTGCCAAAGAACCAGACGCCTTCGAGGATGGGATTGGCCCCGATGATCCAGTCGATCGGGGCGCCGGTGATCGTTTTCGGATTGAAGATATTGGTCATCATCACCGCGCCCGACGCGAACGAAAAAGCGCCCAGCATCGGAGCTCCGACGTATTTGGCGATGTCCCTTTCAAATTTGATTCGTTCGGCATCCGCCTCGTCAAGACGTCCCTTTTCGATGAGATCTTCGCGGCGGCCGAGATACCCGTTGAACTGCTCGGCCAGCATCTTTACGGACCATGTCGGAAGAGCAGAATTAAAAAGCCAGTGGGAACTGATCCCCGTGAACACAACGCCGAGGCCTGCGCCTACGGCCATCGAGACACCGGTCGCCGCAGCTTGAAGCGGATTTTCCTGAACCCAGCCTGCAGCCTTCTGAAAGGAACTGAACGCCGAGTCCAGCGTTCGCGACCACCCGGCGCCGAAACTGAATGCTTTTGAAACGTTGTTTGCCGTCGAACCGACGCTATCCGCGACGTCCTCGAATATCTCGCCCGCCTTCCTGCCCGCTTCCTTTACGGCTTCGCCGGCTTTTTGACCGGCTTCTCCAGCAACCTCGCGAATAGGCTCGCTGGCGTTCCAAGCGGTTTTGGCGGTGTCGCCCGCAACCTTTACAGCGCCCTCGGCAGCCTTGACCGCCTGCTTACCGACATCGGTCCTTTCGGCCTCGCTCTTGATCTTTTCGGCGCCCTTTTGGGCGGTCTCGACCACGATGCGGGCGCTGTCCTCGAGCTTCTCTTTTAGATGAAGCTGCTTGTCGATATCATCGAGCTTTTCGCGTGCGTCACGCTGCCATTTTTCGAATCGTTCTTTGTAATCGCTCATTTCGTTCGTCCTGCTTTATTGGATACGAAAACCGTCGGGACAAGTTCGTTTGATGCGTAAATTGTATCCAAGCTCTGTATGATTATAGCAAGCATCGACGATCGCGGAAGTGTTTTTTGATGCGAACCCGGCTGTGCTAGTCTGTGATGCAAAAGACGATATGCCACTTGTGAAATGTCCGCGTTGCGGAAACGAAGCGGAATACAACGAGAACGAATTTCGGCCTTTTTGCTCGGAGCGATGTAAACTTATCGACTTCGGAGCGTGGGCGGATGAGAATTATGCACTACCGACCGAGGTGTCGGACCTGAGCGAGCGGGATTGGGACGAGATAGAAAAGGCGTTGAAGGATAGCAAGGAATCATGAGTTTTACCCGAGTTTTAATGGACATAGGGCCTCCGGGCGGTGTGGTCGGAGTTTTCGCCGCGGTTGCTTTTTTCGTTGCTCTGGTCGCCGTCGCCTTTATCGCTTTCAAGCTGCTGAAGAAAACGGTGGGCATGGCGATCCGGGTTCTGGTCGTCCTGCTTGTGCTCGCGATCGCCGTCGCCGGAACGGCCGCGTTCTTCTTTCTGGGCACCGGCGGTGCGAAACCGCCAAGGCCGAGAACCAGCCAAACGCGATAAAAGTCGAACAGACCGCTTGGTAGGTTCGAACTGATCAATTAGCTCCTTGACCGACAGACGCGACCGTCTACCGTACTTTCTTGATGACAGAACCCACAAAGACGCCGCTCTGGCGCCGATACCTCACGCTGCCGGGCAATGTCCTCGCGCTTAGTTTTGTCAGCCTCTTAAATGACACCTCGAGCGAGATAATTTATCCGCTGCTGCCGACCTTTCTGGCCTTGACGCTCGGCGCCTCGCCCTTTGCGATCGGCCTTATCGAAGGCTTTGCCGAATCGGTCGCGAGTATACTGAAGCTCTTTTCCGGCTACCTAAGCGATAAATTTCAAACGCGAAAACTGCTAGTATTCCTCGGTTACGCGCTGGCGGCTATCATGCGGCCGTTCCTTGCATTTGCAGGAAGCTGGCCCCAAGTGCTCTTTGTGCGACTGACAGACCGCATCGGCAAAGGCATTCGGGGAGCTCCTCGCGATGCCCTCCTTGCGGCAAGCGTTCCTAAAGAAGAACGCGGCATGGTTTTCGGATTTAACCGTGCCGCCGATAACCTCGGAGCCGTAATAGGTCCGGTGTGTGCGTTCGTGCTGCTGTCGTGGATAGCGGCCGATACCAACAGTCCTACCGCCCACGAATATCAGCAAGTATTTCTGTTCGCGTCGATACCGGTGGTGATCGGCCTTTTCGTGATCGTCTTCTTCGTTAAGGAAGAAAAAAAGGTCGTCCGGACGGAAGCCAATATTCCTGTAAAATTATCCCTGGCCGGATTTGACGGAAACTTTAAGCGGTTGCTGTGTGTGATCGCTCTCTTCACACTGTCTAATTCGACCGATGCATTTTTGCTGTTAAGGGCACAGCAGTCGGGTATAGCTCCACCCGTACTGCCGCTGCTTTGGATGGCCCTTCATTTCAGTAAAGTGTGCAGCTCGATCGTTTTCGGCAACCTCTCCGACCGGGTCGGGCGGCGAAAACTTATATTTGCGGGATGGGTCGTTTACGCAATCGTTTATGCGGGATTCGCGTTTGTTTCGACCGCCTGGCAGGCGTGGGGCCTGTTCGTGATTTACGGGACCTATTTCGGGCTGACCGAGGGAACCGAAAAAGCGATGGTCGCCGATATGGTCGGGGAAGAAAAACGCGGCACGGCGTATGGCCTCTATAATCTGGCAATCGGCATCACGGTTTTTCCTGCATCGCTGCTCTTCGGCCTAGCCTGGGACAGATTCGGCGCACCGACCGCATTCCTCGCCAGCGCCGCCGTGTCGATCGTGTCAGCGGCACTGCTAATGACCGTAAGGCCACATCACGATGACCCGGCGACTTAGTCATTTACATGGATCGAAGCGAGCAAATTCCGAAACGCGTTGCTATAGCGATAGGCCTCGCTTTGCGGAGTGACTGTGGTTACAAAAAGCAGCTGTCCGTTACTGAGCATAGCCGTGTAAACGGTGACGGCTTCGAGGCGATTGGTCACGGGCGAAATTCCCGAAAGGGTTGTCGTGTATCCCTGACAGCCGCTTAGATTGAATC
Organism: Acidobacteriota bacterium; assembly: GCA_040006215.1. GTDB lineage: Bacteria > Acidobacteriota > Blastocatellia > Pyrinomonadales > Pyrinomonadaceae > OLB17. The sequence continues at coordinate 6,698 of JBDTXM010000114.1, read as the reverse complement.
GGGTATAGCCACCCTGTTGCCGTAAATAACTATTTCCTTGAAGCACGGTTGAGACGTAATTCTGCGAAGCTTGCTGCGTATTAGACACAGTTGAGGTATCGACACCGACAAGCACGCCGTGGGTTATACCCTGGTCGCCGTAGCCGCCCTCTGGCGCGAACTGGACGGACGTAACCATCGGGAAATCGCGCCAATTGCCGGGAACTTCCATCTGGATCAAATTGTTCGAGAAGGAACGAGTTCTGGTTGAAGGAAGCTGGACGGAACTCGAATATCGTCCGCCTGTCGTCTGACTCGTGTTGCCAGGCGATTGGCCCTGCTGAATGCTCTGCTGAATCTGTGACATCGAACGTGCCTTGGGCATACTCCGAAGCTTTTCCTGCGTCCGCGAAAAGCCCTGAGTGATCTTGATCGGATTTGGCGAAACCTGTAATAAAGTTGCTTCTTGGTTGATATATTGAAAACGATTACCAGGATTCGGATGGCTGCTGAGCCATTCAGGAGCACCGCGCCCGCCGCCTTGCTGCTCGATTGTCCGGAACATATTGGCGAGGTCACGCGGATCGTAACCGGCGTTTGCCATAATTCTCGCACCGAGAATATCGGCCTGTTTTTCATATTCGCGGCTGAACTTCAGAAAGTAACCAGCAGCAAAGACCTGGCCGGCCTGGGCACCGGCTTCGCCACCGAGGACGGCACCGCCGAGGATCGCCCCAATACCGAGAATTTGATTTAACGGGCTGTTGACCTTGGTCTGCTGAGCCGTAGCGTGCCGGAGGGCAACGTGGCTCATCTCATGGGCCATCACACCGGCCATTTCACCTTCGTTCTTTGCCGCCTCGATCATCCCGCGGTTAACGAACATCGGGCCGCCGGGCAGCGCAAAAGCGTTAATGTCGCTGGCATTGACGATCTTGAACCGGTAATGGAACGCAGGCTGCTGGTATTCAGGAGGAATCGCCGCAACGAGCCGCTGACCGACCGACTCGAGGTATCTTTGGGCGGCGGCATCATTCACCAATGGGAACTGCTGCTCGACCTGCCGGGCCGCATCATTGCCTAATTTTACGTCGTCCTGAGCCTTGTATTTGTTCTTGGGCATCGAGATGCGGGTCTGCCCGATCGACAATATAGGCAAAAGAGCGATCGTGCTCGCAAGTAGAACGGCAGTAAACGCTTTGCCGAAATGGGTTTTCATAATCTGGTGCTCCCGGTGTACGAAGATAAGCCTAAGAACTTACTTAAATGATACCAAAATGGTCAGAGGAGAGGCAGACCTTTCGATGTGAGCTTAAAGGGGGCAGTTGCCACAAAGTAAAAGCGTCGCCCGACCTATTCGTCCGGTTCGACGTGAAACATGATCGACGGCCAGGTTGTCCTCTGTACGTTTCGGGATTAACGCAATGTTACAAGAATGTTACAAGCGGCGTCGGCAAGCTCGTTGTGGGCATTAAGTTAAGTATAATTTAACTACTTGGACCGAACCGATGAACTAGAATCTATGGATATGGTCATGCGCCTAAATTCCGTGTCCAAAGATGTTTTGCCCGTGAGGGTAGGAAACGAGTCGGCTTGGGATATGGAAGAGAGGGATATCGAGGCACATTTGAATCTTTTGCGGGACAAGATCCTGCTACTTGGCGGAAAGACCGAAACTGCGGTCCATAACGCCATGGAAGCTCTGCTCTCACGTAACAGTGAGCTGGCGCGCGAGGTGCGGGCCAACGATAAGGTCATCGACCAGATGGAGCTGGAAATCGACCAGTTAAGCATCGAGATCCTGGCCTCGCAGCAGCCCGAAGCCCATGACCTGAGATTGGTCGTTTCGGTCGCGAAGATCACGCCGATCCTTGAACGAATTGCCGATCATGCGACAAGCATCGCCGAAGCAGCCCTGATACTGAATAACGAGCCCGAGATAAACAGCTACGCCGATTTTTCGCTGATGGCCGAGATCGCGGCAGACATGCTTCGCGAAGCTCTCGATGCATTCACAGCCGAGGACGCTGAAAAATCGCGAGAAATAATCCGCCGTGATAAGCGGATCGACGACGTCTATAAACGAGTATTCGACGACCTGATCCGTTCGATGACCGGAAATCCAGCGACCGCAAACGGGTCGGCACAGTTGATGTTCGTTGCAAAACATCTCGAACGCATCGGTGATTATGTTAAGGACATCTGCGAGTTGAATGTATACTTGCGCGAAGCAGTCTTTATCAAACACAGTTCAAAAAATTAGGATCGACGATCAGCCCGGAGATTAACCATGGCCTTTAGCTTATTACCGCGCGAAGACGAATATTTTCAGATGTTTGAACAAATGGCCGCGAAGATACAGGAGGCCTCGCGTCTGCTCGTCGAAATGCTTAGCGGCGGCGAACGCGATTTTGTGACCGACCAATCGCGTATCAAAGGTGTAGAGCACGCATGTGACGTGATCATGCACCAGATCACCACCAAACTGAACAAATCGTTCATCACGCCGTTCGACCGCGAAGATATTTACATGCTTTCGGTTGCTCTCGACGACATCTGCGATTACATTGACGCCGGAGCGAGAACGATCGTCATGTACGACATCCGCGAATTCAACGATTCGATCCGCCGTCTGGCCGGGATAATCGCGCAACTAGGCGATCAGATCGCCGCGGCGATGGCCATTCTCCATAAACCGACCGGCATCAGCGAGCACTTTGTTGAGATCCATCGGCTCGAGAATGAAGCTGACGACGTTTATTTCCGGGCTATAGGCGAACTGTTCAAAAAGACTGACGACGCGATCACCATTATCAAGTGGAAAGAGCTCTACGAGATCCTTGAGTACGCGACGGACAGATGCGAGAGCGTCGCGAACATCATCGAGACCATAGTTCTAAAACACAACTGAAAACGGAAGGCAGCCCGCAGCGGTCAGCAGGCACGGAGATAGTCTGCCAATCTGCTTACTGCTAACCGCTTGCTGCCCATTTTCTTATGGAAGGACATTCGGTTTCATTGGCTCTGGTAATTTTGATCATCGCGGTCGCCCTTGCGTTTGATTACGTGAATGGCTTCCACGATGCGGCCAACTCGATCGCTACGGTAGTCGCGACGAGGGTTCTTTCGCCGGGCGTGGCTGTAGCCTGGGCTGCCTTTTTTAACTTCATCGCGTTTCTGGTTTTCGGAACCGCGGTAGCTAAAACGATCGGCGGCGACATGGTGGACATCAATGTCATACCGCCGGGCGACCAGCTTTATGTCCTGCTTGGCGGAGTGATCGGCGCCGTTATCTGGAATCTGATTACCTGGTATTTCGGATTGCCTACGTCCAGCTCTCACGCTCTGATCGGCGCCTATGCGGGTTCGGCCCTAACGTCATACATCCATCATTTTGGTTTTCACGGGGCACAAACCGTTCTAATTGCTGCCGGATGGATCAAAACGCTTTCGTTCATCGTTCTTTCACCCCTGATCGGAATGGTACTTGGATTTAGCTTGATGGTAGCGGTCTACTGGATATTTCATCGCGTGTCGGTCAGCAAGGTTGACCGTATATTTCGGGTGGGCCAGCTATTCTCGGCCGGAGCCTTTTCGTTAGGGCACGGCGGTAATGACGCTCAGAAAACGATGGGGATTATAACCATTGTGCTCGTTACTGGTGGATTTCTCCACGCCGCTCCGGGGGGAAAACTGCCCGACATTCCTCTCTGGGTCGTTCTTTTGGCACATACGGCGATCGGCCTCGGTACGCTTTCTGGAGGCTGGCGCATTATCAAAACGATGGGCACCAAGATCGTCAAGCTTCAGCCGGTGGGCGGTTTTTGTGCCGAGACAGCCGGCGCTCTGACGCTTTTTGCGAATACCTTTGCGGGAATTCCCGTTTCGACGACCCACACTATCACTGGAGCCATCGTCGGCGTCGGTTCCGCTAAACGCCTGTCCGCGGTCAAATGGGGCGTAGCGACGAGAATAGTCTGGGCATGGGTTCTAACGATACCCGCAGCCGGTGTCATCGCTGCACTATCATACGGGATCATTCTCTTGATCGAAAAGCTCTTCGGAGTCGTATAGACCTTGTTGGACCGCACCCGCCGCAGCCTATCCCTCCAGCTGTAAAATTAGTTTTTGACGTACAACGACCGACTCATTTACCGTATCAAAATGTGTTTGTCTGTGGTTCGTCTCACAATGTTAAAACAGTTGATCGTACGTGTGAGACTGTGGAACATGGGACAAAGATCAAGTTCTCCGATCCACAGTCAAAACACATAAGCTCTTTGAAAACAATAGATTAAGCCGATAGCACGAAATCCTGGGGTTTATTCGCATATCCGATCATGTTCGAATCTTGGGACACCACCATAGAGAGGAAATTGAGACGGATATCGCTAATTTTCGTTCCATTTGGATCAAATTGGAGACGATCAGTGCACCCTTGCTAAAACCGTGGCCGAGTGACATCATTTTTCTTTGGAGGCAGATCATGTCAGCAGTACTGGAAAAACCCCAATTGATCGAAGATTTCCTCGTAATGTCGAACGAAGAGATCGATGCGCGTATTGAAGAAGCCCGCAAAGAGATGGGGAAACGCGTCGTTATTCTCGGTCATCATTACCAGCGTGATGATGTCATAAAGCATGCCGACCTCACGGGTGATTCGTATCAATTATCGGTGATGGCTTCGCAGACCGACGCCGAATATATCGTCTTTTGCGGCGTGCATTTCATGGCGGAGTCCGCCGATATTTTGGGCAAGCCCGCTCAGCGGGTGATATTGCCGGACCTCGGCGCCGGATGCTCGATGGCGGACATGGCGTCGATCGAACAGGTCGAAGATGCGTGGGAACAGCTACGCGACATCGGCGTGCTGGAATCAAGGGTCGCTCCGATCACTTACATGAATTCGACGGCCGCGATCAAATCCTTCTGCGGGCGAAATGATGGCGTTGTCTGTACGTCGTCAAACGCCGTTCCGTTATTCGATATTTTCCTTAAAGAGTTCGACAAGATGTTCTTCTTTCCCGACCAGCATCTGGGAAGAAATACGGGTGCAAAGTTCGGCATCCCACTCGACAAAATGGTGCTCTGGAATCCGCATGAAGAACTCGGCGGAAATACGGAGGAGCAGCTTCACGAGGCGAAATTGATCCTGTGGCGAGGACATTGTTCCGTACATGGCCGCTTTAAGGCATGGCACGCCGATAAGATCCGTGACGAGACACCTGGGATGCAGATACTCGTTCATCCCGAATGCCCGCGTGAGGTGGTTGAAAAAAGCGATCTCGACGGCTCAACGTCCTTCATTATCAAAACCGTCGAAAACTCTCCGGCCGGCTCAAAATGGGCCATCGGAACTGAGGTTAATCTTGTCAATCGGTTGCAGGCACGTTTTCCCGATAAAGAGATCCGCCTGCTCGCTCCCGACCTCTGCATGTGCGCTACGATGTACCGCATCGCACCCCAAAATCTTGCATGGGCAGTTGAAAACCTTCTCGATGACAATGTCGTCAACGAGATCGTCGTCGATGACGAAACCAAACATTTCGCGGGAATTGCTCTGAAGCGGATGATCGATCTTACTGAAAACAAAGGGTGAACTGGCGACGTCAAACTTTGATCTTTATCCAGCCATCTTCGACTACGACTTCGTAGCTCTCAACCGAGCATTTCCGTTTTTTGAGGCAGCGGCCGTCCCGCAGGTCAAAGCGCCAGCCATGATGTTCGCATTCGACCTTGTGCCCGTGAACCGGTGAATTCGCTAATGGAAGTCCCCTATGCGGGCAGAAATTCTCGATCGCGTAAAACTCTCCTTTTACGTTGAAAAGGGCGACCTGCGATCCGTCGTGCAATTTTACTCTAGCCCCTCGGCCCCTCGGCAGGTCGTCGACCCTCGCCACAGTCGCGAGGCGGTCGGTACGGTGTGGCTTTCTCTTATTTTCTCGGCACTTCGCCATTTGTTCGCTAAAGTTAGTGTTGCCTGTGTTGCGTACAAATCGCAAATCCTAAGGCTTGCTTTATTCCGTCTAGTCAAACAAAATAATCGAAAGGAGTATTCACGAAAATGGCCGAGGAACAAACGTCGGCGCGTGCCCGGCAGCGGTGCAGCGAGATAATGACGAAAAACGTCAAAACGGCCACCCGCGAGACCACGCTTAGCGAGGTGGCTGCGATCATGCGCGACGGCGACATCGGTGCCGTTCCGGTCGTCGAAGACGGAAAGCTGATTGGAATCGTTACCGACCGGGACATCGTAGTTCGGTCGATCGGGGACGGCAAAAACGCCGATTCGAGCGTGGCGGACGCAATGACAACCGAGCTTTTTACCGTCAAATCCGACGATTTTGTCTTCGAAGCGATCCGCCTGATGGGCGACAAACAGGTCCGCAGAATCCCTGTTGTGACTGAGACGGGCGAACTCGCCGGCATCATTGCGATGGCCGACGTGGCATTGGAAATGGAAGACGAACGCGAGATCGCTGAAACATTGGAAGAGATATCATCGGGAAGCTCTTTTTGGAGCAAGAAATAAGCAGCGGTCGGCTGACAGGGAAAAGACCGACGGTTGACTACTGAAACAATGGCAAAATCTTTAAATCGCCACTTCCAATTTTTGGGTTCCTCGAAGAACATGCGTTCGGGACAGCTCTGGTATCCGGCAGCTGATGTTTACCAGACGCCGGACGGGTGGCTGGTCAAGGTTGAACTCGCGGGCGTAT
>JBDTXM010000113.1:0-11761 GCA_040006215.1 Acidobacteriota bacterium | reverse complement strand
GGACGAAACTGCTGATCATCCTCACCGACGGCCGCCCATACGATCACGACTACGGTGATGCCCGCTACGCCCGCGAAGACGTCCGCGAAGCGCTGACCGAAGCCAAGACCAACGGTGTCACGCCTTTCTGCATCACAGTCGATCGCGAATCCGAAGGCGAGCTAAAAGACCTCTACGGTAACGTCGGTTATACTATCATCGACGATGTCCTAAGCTTGCCCGAGCGCATGCCGAATATCTATCGACGGCTGACCAGCTAACCGGAATTATGAACATCGTCTCGCTCGAGAATGTCTCGAAAAATTTCGGTATCAAACCCCTATTTGAGAATGTCACGCTCGGGCTCGAAGACCGCGACAAGATCGGCATAATCGGAGCCAACGGTTCGGGAAAGACCACGCTTTTGCGCGTGATCGCCGGACTGGAACAGCCGGACACCGGCCGCGTAGTCCGGGCTAAAGGCCGATCGCTTGCGTATCTTTCACAAGATCCAGCTTACGATGATAGCCTCAGCGTGCTCGAGACGATCTTTGCGTCGAGTAGCGGCGTTATGCGCACGATACTGGATTACGAAAATGCGTGTCACGATCTGGCCGCCGGGAGCAACGATCCTAATTTGTTAACAAGGGTTTCAGAGCTGCAGCACGATCTGGAAATAAACGGCGGTTGGGAGATCGAGACCAACGCACACGCGGTGCTGACGCGTCTCGATATCACTGACACCTCAGCGAAGATGGGTACGCTGTCAGGCGGCCAGCGTAAACGGGTGGCACTCGCTCACGAGCTGATCTTCAAACCCGACATTCTTATCCTGGACGAGCCGACCAACCACCTTGACGCCGATACGATCGAATGGCTCGAAAAGTATCTTGCTCGTTACACCGGCGTACTTCTGCTTGTTACACACGACCGCTATTTTCTCGACCGGGTCACCGACCGCATTTTTGAGGTTGATCGCGGAGCGGTGCAGAATTTCAGTGGTAATTATGCGTATTATCTTGAGAAAAAAGCTGAACAGGAAACACTTCGCGAGGTCGAAGGCCACAAACGTGACCAGCTTATCCGAAAAGAACTGGCCTGGCTTCGCCGCGGTGCCAAGGCCCGGACGCGCAAATCAAAACATCGAATCGAGGCAGCACACGCGCTGATGGCTGTTCCGAACGAGCAGGCGAAAGGTGAGGTCGATATCGCGATAGGCTCGAAACGTCTTGGGTCGAAGGTCATCGAGATCAGCAATGTGTCCAAATCCTACGGCGAGATAGATCTCATCGAGGATTTCACCTATTTGCTAAAACGCGACGACCGCATCGGCATTGTAGGGGCCAATGGCTCCGGCAAAACGACTTTGCTTGATATTATCGTCGGCCGCGTTACCCCGACGGCCGGCGAGATCGAGATCGGGCAAACAGTGCATATCGGTTATTACGACCAGGAAAGCCGAGCGCTTAACGACGAGCAGCGGGTGATCGACTACATCCGTGATGTGGCTGAATATGTAACGACCATCGACGGCACGCAGATAACGGCCGGTAAGATGCTCGAAAAATTTCTCTTCACGCCGGCCGCTCAGTATTCCTACATCGGCAATCTCTCCGGCGGCGAACGGCGGCGTCTGTATCTGCTGCGAATTCTAATGGGTAGCCCGAACGTTCTCCTCCTCGATGAGCCGACCAACGACCTCGACATCCCGACGCTGATCGCACTCGAAGAATACCTCGATGATTTTGCCGGTGCTCTCATCGTCGTCAGCCACGACCGCTATTTCCTCGACCGGACCATCGATAACGTTTTCCGCTTCGAACCCGGCGGCAACGTCCGCGAATACCCCGGCGACTATACCGCATATCTCGAACAGCGAGAGCGTGAAGATGTATCGATCAAGCAGGAAACGACCAAACCAAAAGGACCTTCACCGACAGTGGAAAAGCGGCCGGCGAAAAAACTAAGCTTTAAAGAGATGCGGGAATTCGAAGCGGTTGAAAAACGAATAGCCAAGGCCGAAGCTCGTCTGCCTGCGATAGAAAACGAATTGTCGGACGCGGCAAGCGACGCAGGCAAGGTTCACGAACTGTTTGTCGAGCAAGAGGCGGTGAATGCCCAGCTTGAAGCCGATCTAACGCGTTGGGCGGAGTTAGCAGAGCGGGCCGAAGTCTAAACGACGGCTACACTCAAAAACTAATGTGGTGGCGGGGGGGAGACTTGAACTCCCGACCTCGGGGTTATGAATCCCGCGCTCTAACCAGCTGAGCTACCCAGCCACGAACATTCGATTATAGTTTCCACTCCGAAAAAATCAAGCGAATTTGGGCGAAATCGCCTTGGATTGTATCATTACGACATGCCTCCGTCGGAATCGATCAAGATCGAACAAGTTGAGTTACTCATCCTGATCGGTGCCCTCGTGGCGGTCGTGGCCAGGCGGCTTAAGATCCCCTACACTCTTGGACTCGTCGTCGCCGGGATAGCCGTTTCGTTCCTGCATATCAATTTCGAAGTAAGTTTTAGCAAGGAACTTCTTTTCAATGTTTTGCTGCCGCCTCTGATCTTTGAGGCCGCGTTATATATTCGCTGGAAAGAGCTGCGTAAGGACCTTCCTGTCATCGTTGTCTATGCCACGGTGGGTGTCGTTCTTTCAGCGGCGGTCACTGCAGGCATAATGCATTTCACAGCCGGCTGGGTTTGGCCTGCAGCTATTCTTTTCGGCGTTTTGATCGCGGCGACCGACCCAGTTTCGGTGATCGCTACTTTTAAGGAAGCCAGGGTTGAGGGACGCTTGCGGCTGCTCGTCGAGGCCGAAAGCCTTTTTAATGACAGTACCGCGGCGGTCGCGTTTGCCGTCGCTCTAGCATTCGCAATGGGCGAATCGCTAAGTGTCGGCTCGTCCGCGCTTACAATGTTAATGTCGGTGGGCGGCGGCATCCTAAGCGGTCTTCTGTTCGGCGGCCTCGCCTTACTGGTTATCGCCCGGACCGAGGATGATTTAGTCGAACTCGCTATGACGACCGTGGCAGCGTTCGGCTCATTCTGGCTCGCCGAGCATTTTCATCTTTCCGGAATACTCGCCGCTACGGCCGCCGGGCTGCTCGTCGGTAATATGACCGCTTTCGAACTGATCACGGTCCGCGGTGAGGAATCGATTAGCCATTTTTGGGATTTCGCTGCATTTGTCGTTAATTCGATCATTTTTATTCTGCTCGGGATCAACGTGGCGTATCAGGATTTTGCCCGTTCAGGCCTATTGATCCTGATCGGCATTCTCGCTGTGGTCGTCAGCCGAGCCATAGCTATATATCCGTGCTCGTATCTATTCTCTTGGTCTTCACTAAAGATCGAGCGGCCGCATCAACACATTATGTTCTGGGGCGGTCTGCGCGGAGCATTGGCCCTGGCGCTTGCTCTTGGAATACCCGATACGCTTCCTTATCGTCACGAGATACTTACTGTGACCTTTGGAGTAATAGCGTTTTCGGTTTTTGTTCAGGGTTTGACGATCACTCCTCTTTTGCGTCGCTTGGGACAGATCCCTTCGTCGGTAAGTGAGCCTTCACCTAGGGAGGAGACTTCGAGTTCCTGATGTCTTATGATCGGCCGATATTTCGCCAATTTTGCAAAAAAAGCGAGGCGTATTATTCGCATGGTCGTTTCCATTTCCAGCGGGACCGACGCGGCAGGAACGATCGATTCGATTTGCAAAGGCGTCGACATCCGGGGGGCTAATATCTGGATGCTTGTTTGCTCGGCGGTGCTCGCATCAATCGGCCTTGATCTAAATTCAACGGCGGTCATAATCGGGGCGATGCTCATCTCGCCTTTAATGTCACCTATTCTTGGCGTTGGCCTTGGCGTCGGGATACTTGATCGTGCACTATTGCGCGAGTCGCTCAAAAATCTTGCCCTTGCGACATTTATCTCCCTCGCTGTCAGCTTTCTGTATTTTCTTGTCTCACCGCTTGGACAGTTGACGCCCGAGCTGAGCGCGCGGACCACGCCTACGATCCTCGATGTGGGCGTCGCTCTGTTCGGCGGTGTTGCGGGTATCGTCGCCGGCTCGCGAAAGGATAAGACCAGCGCAATACCGGGCGTAGCAATCGCAACGGCGCTGATGCCGCCAGTCTGTACCGCTGGTTTTGGTCTCGCCAAGTTTTCGACCAGCGTTTTTCTCGGGGCCTTCTATTTGTATTTCATCAATGCCTTTTTTATCAGCCTCGCGACCTACCTAGTGGTCATCTGGCTCAAATTTCCCAGACACGAAGAGCTTGACGAAGGACAAAATGTCAGGGTCCGACGTCTTATCATCGGGTTTGCAGTGGTAATTATCATTCCGTCGACCCTGATTTTTTATAATGTGCTTTCCAAGCTGAAATTCGATGCCGGCGTCAAATCTTTCGTTAATAAAGAGATCCGTAATGACGACCGTCAGCCCGTTCAGTGGAACGTGGCGGCCTCGTCCCGACCGGAGCTGAAGGTCTACACGGTCGGGAATGGGATCAGTGTCGCCGAAAAAGAAAAGCTGCAAACGAAACTAGCGGATTACGGTCTTGGCAGTCTGCAGTTAAAGCTCGTGCCACTCAACGTTTCCCCTGACGAATTTCGAAAGCTTGCATCGAGTGTTGATACTGACATCTCGCAGCAGCTAAAACTTATCCAGAGTGTCGAGGACGAGCGGAAGGCCGAGATCGAGCAGCTTAGGAAGGAGGTCGACGACATCAGGGCTAAAACCGATCCCCACCTCATATTTCTCGGCGACGTTAAAGGATCTTTCCACGAGATTAAGGATATTTTGTGGCAGGAACCTTCCGCTCCGCCGCCCAACAATACGAAATACCTGGTCGTCACCTTCATGGAGAGTACAGCCGATACGGTCAAAAATACCATCAAAACAAAGATCGCTGATCTAGCGAGGTCAAGGTGGGCAAATGAGAATATTCAGATCGATGAGGCAGTCAATAATGAAAACGCTCCCGTGCGGCAACCGCGCCCAGTTTCCCCGTAAGATCCTAGGAGCAACTGCTTTACTTCTTTCCCCATTGATTTTTGCATTGGGCCAAACGCGCTCGGTCACGGTCGCGAGCGAGCCCGGAGCGATCGTATGGATCGACGACGTCCGTTACGGCAAAACGGACGCGACCGGCGGCTTTTCGATCAAGACCGTAGCTCCCGGCGTCCATACGCTGCGAGTGAGTGCCGACGGATTCAAAGAGACGACAAAAACCCTGACAGCGACCCAGCGAGGCGAAATAAAGCTCCCTCTCACGCGAACGGATGACAAAGCGGAGCTTGCATATCAGGAAGCAGAGCGGCTCGCATCGTCAGACCGTGATAAGGCGATCGATGCCTACCGGCAGGCTATCTCGGCCCGGCTCGGCTACACGCGGGCGTATATCGGGCTTTCGCGGGCTCTCTCGGAAAATGGCGACACAGATGCGGCTCTGGCGGCGATACGGGACTTACGAAAGACCGCACCTCGAACCGCCGAAGCGTCTGCCGTCGAGGGTCGTATTTACAAAGACCTTGGTGATGATGCCAAGGCGATTGCGTCATTCAAGCGCGCGATCACTGAGGGTCGTGGGTTTCAGCCAGAGGCTTACACCGGCCTCGGGCTGCTATATAAGGAGCGTGGAGACGGCTACGGCGGCCAGGGAGATACCTCTAAACAGGCGACGGCTTATTTGGAAGCTGCTAAAGACCTTCGAATGGGGCTCAAGCAGCTATCGGGAGCACCTGATACAAGCGTCCTGTACCAACTACTTGGTCTCGTCCTCGAACAACAAAAAAAATACGCCGAGGCGATAGCACTCTACCAGGAATTTCTGCGGTTCTACCCCGACAGCAGCGACGCGGCCGCCGTGCAGTCCTTCATCGTCCAACTGAAGAAGCAGGTGTCCGAGCAGTGAAAACCGAAAATAGAGAGATCGTTCCAAAACTCGTTCCGTTTTTTATAAAAGTGGAACGGTCCAAATACCTTTTTGTAAGCATTTACCCTGCTTGGGGACGGTCAGACAAGGTTCACTACACAAACGTCTCAAAAGGGGTCTCAATTTTTATCGGTTTGAACACTAAATCAATTGTAAGTATGGCAAAGACTGGTTGGTCGATCAGCTCGATAGGCTATCCGCCGGATCTGGTTTCGAGAACTACGTCGGGATTCTCGGCAGTGAACTGGTCGGGTGGTTTAGAGTCGATCTGGGCGCGAAGGGGTTTGGCTCCCACGTTTGAACGAAAGTTGCCGTTCTCGTCGTAGAGGCGGCGGTACTGGGAGGAGTTGCGGATGATTCCCTGGACGTATTGCTTGGTTTCCTTAAAGGGTATGGCTTCGACAAAATCGTCCATCTCGGGCGGGAGGGTTGCTCGCCATTGAGGTACTCGATTCGGGCCTGCGTTGTAAGCGACCGCCACATATTCTATCTGGCCGTATCTGTCGAAGAGGTCCCGAATAAAGGCAGTACCAAGCTCAATATTCAATGCGGGTTGATAAAGGTCTTCCGCTGAATTCGGCATCATCGATGCGCCGTATTTTTTAGCCACAATTCGGGCCGTCGGGAGCAATAACTGCATCAGCCCGTAGGCATTTGCACCCGATCTCGCACGGGGATTAAATACTGTCTCCTGGCGAATAAAACCCGAGATCTGATAACCGTCGAGGTTCCGATGTGCGGCCCACGATTTGATCTGGTCCCAATTGGTCAGTGGGTAAAAGAAATCCCATTCCTCACGGCCCATCTCCTCGGGAAACATCTGGGCATAATCGGGATAGCTCTTTTGCATGGCCACGAGAGCCGCAGTGTTATCGCCCTTCCAGCGATAATGCCGCGCGAGTGCGAGATTGATCTTCGGGCTGTTGTTCGCGGTCTTTTTGGCTTCGTTCAGCTCATCGATCGCCCAGTCGAAAAGCCCAACTATGCTCAGCTGATCTGATTTCTCGACACGCTCGGCCTCTCTCGCAGTCGACGTTTCAGCCGCGACCGTAACGGTCTTAAGGTGAGCAATGGACTGCGAAACATCCGACGACACCACAGCGTTTGCGGGACATCTTCCCTGAGATTTCAAGGACGTAAGGCGATTGAGAGCGAGATACCCATACCAGTTCGCGCCATAGCGGTACATCACGCCGTTGTACATAGCACATGCATTCGCCGCATTGCCGGCCCGTTCAGAATCGCGTGCCGCCCAATAACCTGCCTTGCCGCGATTGGTCGTGTCCTTATCGGCGTACCGTGCCAGATGGTCGATAAACATCTGCGAACTCTTGGTGAAGTTGTTGTTAGAATGTTCGAACCACGCGAGTTCGAATTGGGCTTGGGCTACGTCGACAGAGTTCGGATAAGAGTTGACGGCCGTATTCAGGAAATATCCTTCGTCGGTCTTGTTCTTTGCTTCACGTGCAGCCAGTCCAGCATCGATCAGTGTTTTTGCCACCAGATTTCCGTTGGGAAATTTCTGCCGCATCTCGTCAACCGTCGCGCGCACCTGCGGCCATTGCTTCGCTTTGGCATAGCCCAGAACAAGCTGCCGGTAGCCCTCTTCTCGCTCGGTCGCGGACGAGGGAAGAGTGTTGAAAGCCGCCTGCGCATCCGTCGTCTTCCCTGCATTCGCCGCCGCCGTGATCCGGTGCAGCGTTATCTGCGGTGTCACCGCTGCCGGGAAATTCGCCGCCAGATCCGCATAAGCCCCCGCCGCATCGGAGTAACGTTTTGCAGCATAAAGCTTCTCGCCCCGCATCGCGGCCTCATCCGCAGTCCGCGGCTTCAGGTCGTCGGCATAGAACTTCGACAGCTTGCTTTCGGCCTCGGATGCGGGATCTGAGACGAGATTGGTATTAGGATCGTTCGGTTTTCCAGAAGAACTAAAATATGCTGCCCTATAATACCTAATTGCATTTTCCTTATCACCGCGACCTTCCGCCTCTCGCGCCATAACGATATAGGCATCCGGATCTCTCCGTTTCAACAGGTCGTCGAGTATCTCAGCGGTTCGAGGTGGATTATTGGTAAGGTCAGCCGTAGCCCAGCCGACTCTTGCGTCCTTGACACGAATCGAGGTCGGATACTTCTCGATCAAATCCTTGAATAACGAACCAGATGCGTCGAACTGGTTCGAGAATAACAATGCCCGCCCTCGCATCCACAGCGCATAATCTCCCAGCGTAGTCCGTTTTGCGAACTCGTCCGAATTCAGCAGGGCCGCCGCCCCCACAAAGTCTTTGTTCTCGAATTTGATCCGTGCGTGCAGTAATTTTGCCAATGCTCCCGTCTTTTTGCCTGCAAAGCGCGTCTCAATAGCGTTGACCTGGTCTTCAGGCGGGAGCTTGCCATCCTTCGTCATCTGCCGCAGCGACAGCAAAGCCTGGTCTTCGGTCTGCCCCGAGCATCCGGTGGCGAAAAGAACCGTGACGATAAGGAGGGCGGCTCCAGTATTAAGAAATTGATGGATCATTGGTGAAGCTATATCGAAATTCTGATGTCGAAACCGTTGAAATTATAAGCCCGAAAACATTTCCAATAGGGCAAAGTTAGTTATATCATAGCAAGGAAAATCGGACGACAAATTCTCGAGTCTCTCTTTAGCGAGGCGTTTAATTTAATGAGATCAATTTTCTCCTGCGTCACTGTTACCCTAGCTTTCGTTGCCGGATGTTTAGCCCAGCAAGCCACACCGTCGCCGACCCCCAAGCCCACTGACGACGATGTTGTAAAGATCTCCACCGCGTTGATCCAGGTTGACGTTACAGTAACGGACGCCAAAGGAAAGGTGATCCCAGACCTTAAACCAGAGGATGTTGAAATATACGAGAACGGTCAAAAACAAAAGATCTCACATTTTTCGTTCATCGCAGCCGCACAGCAGGCTATCAAGACAGACCAGTCGAAAGAGGCGAAAGCGGTTAAGGATGCGATACCGCTTCCCACCGCGAAACTTCGAACCGATCAGATCCGGCGTACTGTCGCATTGGTGGTCGATGACCTATCGCTGTCCTTTGAAAGCACGTACCAGGTTCGCCGTGCACTCAAGAAGTTTGTCGATGAGCAGATGCAAGAGGGAGATCTCGTCGCCATCATTCGAACAGGTGCGGGCATAGGTGCTCTTCAGCAGTTTACCTCCGACAAACGTCAGCTTTACGCCGCCATTGACAAGGTCAAATGGAACCCGATCGGGAATGGCAAGGTAGGCGCTTTTGCACCGATCGAGCCGACGCTGCAAGAGCTAAGAAAACAGGCGGGCGACCGGGTTTCTGACGAAGATCTGGCGGAAGAGAAAAATCGCATCAATACTCAAAGCGATTTTGAAAGCAGTGTCTTCGCCACAGGAACATTGGGTGCTCTCAAGTTTATTGTAACGGGAATGAGCGAGTTACCGGGCCGCAAATCGGTCATTCTCCTGTCCGAAGGATTTCGACTCTTAGAGCGCGACGAGGACGGCTTTTCAAGCGGCGGTCGAGTGCTCGATTCTTTAAAGTTGCTTACGGACCTCGCCAACCGTTCGTCTGTCGTCTTCTATACGATCGACGCGCGGGGCCTGCAGACCGCGGGCATCACGGCCGAAGACAACGTTATTGATCCTACCCCCGCAGCGTTGGAACAGAAGATGTCCGAACGCCGTGATGAACTTTTCGAAACGCAGTCGGGACTGACCTACCTTTCGGCACAAACGGGCGGTTTCGCGGTGCTGAATAATAACGATATTGCGGCCGGCGTGCGCCGCGTGCTGAATGATCAGAGCTATTACCTCATCGCCTACGAACCCGATTCGGACACATTCGACCCGACTAAACGGCGGTTCAATAAACTCGAGATCAAGGTGAATCGCAAAGACGTCCACGTTCGCTACCGAAGCGGTTTTTTTAACACACCCGATTCGGTCGCCGCTGCCGTGCCAAAAGTACAGACGCCGATCGAACAATTGCGAACAGCCCTCACGTCGCCGTTCGGTGTCAGCGGCCTCTCTCTGCGCTTGAACGCCTTATTTGGCAACAGCGAAAAAGATGGTTCGTTCGTTCGCTCGCTGATCCACGTTCCCGCGAGCGAATTGAAATTCATCGATCAACCGGACGGAACGAAAAAGGCGGTATTTGATGTCCTTGCCGCAAGCTTTGGCGACAACGGGCAGGTCATCGATCAGATAGGAAAATCATACACGCTCGCGGCGCCGCCGGACGTGTATAAAAATTTGATGGAAAAAGGTTTCGTCTATCATTTTGCGTTTCCGGTCAAGAAACCGGGTGCCTATCAATACCGTATTGCCATCCGCGATGAGCAATCCGGAGCTGTTGGATCGGCGAGCCAGTTCATCGAGGTTCCGAACCTAAAGAAAGGTCAGCTAACGCTCTCGAGTATCGTTCTCGACAGCCTGACGCAGGACGAATGGAAGAAAGCTTCCTCCGCGAGTAACGACCCTCTACCGAGCAACGCGCTAAACAACACGGCCCTGCGACAGATCAAGGCCGGTTCGGTGCTTCGCTGCGGATACGAGATTTATAACGCGCGTGCGGCTGGCTCGGGCAAGGCCGACTTGACCGCAAAGCTTAGAATTATCCGCGACGGAAAGATCATTCTTGATGGCGAGCCACATCCGGTTGACATGCAAATCGATCTTGAACATATCGCTGGTGCGGGGGCAATAAACCTCGGTCCTCAAATGGCCGCCGGGGATTATATTCTCCAGATAATCGTGACGGACAATTCTGCCCCGGCAAGGAAACAAACCGCTAGCCAGTTCGTCCAGTTCGAGGTAATCCAGTAAGATCCACTTATGCAGATCAGATCGATCGAACTAACCGAGATCGAGCTCCCGCTGGTTCATTTTTTTGAGACAAGCTTTGGCAGGACGTATGAACGCCGGATCATTTTGGTCCGTGTCGAAGACACAGACGGTGCTGAAGGTTGGGGTGAGGTGACCTGCAACGAACGGCCTGGTTATTCCGAAGAGTGGACGGGCTCGGCGTGGGTGACGATAGAAAAGATACTGGCTCCGATGGTGATCGGAAATGATGTCAGTTCTGCCGCCGATGTATGGAATTTGATGATCTCAGCCCGTGGAAACCGGATGGCAAAATCCGGTATCGAAACTGCGTGCTGGGACCTCGAAGCAAAGAAACTCGGCGTTCCGCTATGGCGGCATCTCGGCGGCGTCAATCAAGAGATCGCCTGCGGTGTTTCGATCGGGATCCAGGACAGTATCGAGCAACTGATCGAGAAGATCCAAGTTGAGGTCGATGCAGGTTATCAGCGAATTAAGATCAAAATATCTCCGCGATGGGATTACGCCGTTCTCACGGCTGTGCGAAAACAGTTCGGCGATATTTTACTGATGGGCGATGCCAATTCGGCTTACACTATCGCAGATATCGACCGTCTCAAAAGTTTTGACGAATTCCGTCTCATGATGCTCGAACAACCCCTCGGCTACGACGACATTGTCGATCACGCAAAACTTCAGCGTGAGATCAAAACTCCGATCTGTCTGGACGAACCTATCAAATCACCCGACGACGCACGCAAAGCGATCGAACTAGGCTCCGGCAAGATCATCAATCTAAAAAACGGCCGCGTCGGCGGACACACCCAGTCAAAATTGGTCGAAAAGATCTGTCGCGAAAACAACATCCCAGTCTGGTGCGGCGGCATGCTCGAGGGCGGCATTGGCCGAGCTCACAACATCGCCATCTCCACCCTCGCCGGCTACACCCTTCCCGGCGACGTCTCGGCCTCAAAACGCTACTGGCACGAAGACACTATCGAGCCCGAGGTCGAGGTTTCCACAAGCG
>JBDTXM010000112.1:0-11793 GCA_040006215.1 Acidobacteriota bacterium | reverse complement strand
GAATAAGGCAATAGTTAAAGTATTTTCTACTTGACATGGAAAATCACGGGTGTAATATAGCTTCACCGTCGAGATTGCTTACGGGCATTTTGACCGGCACCGGAAGGTGGAACGGATGTGGTGACGCATCGTTCGAGGATGGAAGGAGCGGAAAGCCGTCATCTAGTACGTCCGGAGCCGAAGCCGAAAGGCTTGCTAGAAGAGTTCTTCGGGACACTTCGAGTTGTTCGGATAAAAACGAGCAACGCTCTTTGGAAATGATCAGCCAAATGAGTGCTACGCCGCTCGCGGACTCTTCGGAGTTGTGACGAGCCTCGTTGCCGGGAACGTAACCGGCGGTGGAGGAAAAGCCACCAAAAAAAGACCTAATGGCACCACGCACCTAGTGTGCAAACGATGAGTGAAAGCTTTTTGGGTGCTGACCGGAGAAAATAAGCTCCCCGCAGAGCGTCTTCGGGATACAAAATCGGCGGTTCAAACGTGTACATGCGAGAGCCGCCAAACCTTTAACAACCGCTTCGGCGGGAGTAAAAGAATACAAAGGCGTCTGCTTGAGCGATCGAGAAAGACGCTTTTGTTTTGTTTAAATGCCCTTATTCGCCGTGCTCTAACCCATGTAACGGATACTCGGCGTTGCTAATCCAACGTCCAAAATCTAAAATCTAAAATCTAACGTGTTTATAGACCGCGTAAAAATTAAGGTAAAGGCCGGTGACGGCGGAAACGGCGTCACGGCGTTTCGACGCGAGAAATTTGTGCCCCGAGGCGGGCCCTCAGGCGGCGACGGGGGTGTTGGCGGCAGCGTCTGGATGGAATCGGACGAAGGGCTGAACACGCTGCTGCACCTGCGGTTCAACCCCGAACACAAGGCGGAGCGCGGTCGCCACGGTGAAGGCTCGAACCGCTACGGCAAGGACGGCGAGGACGCGGTCGTCAAAGTGCCCGTCGGAACGCAGGTTTTCGATGTTGCATCGGGCGATCTCGCGTTTGATTTTACGGAACCCGGCCAGCGATACCTCGCAGCAAAGGGCGGCAAAGGCGGTTGGGGCAACGCACACTTTGCAACACCGACGCGGCGGGCTCCGAAATTTCATTACACGGGACGGCCCGGCGTCGACCGAGAGTTACAGCTCGAACTGAAACTGATCGCGGATGTCGGCCTGGTCGGTTTTCCGAACGCCGGCAAATCGACGCTGATCAGTGTGATATCTACCGCTCGGCCGAAGATCGCCGATTATCCGTTCACAACGCTTGAACCGAACCTCGGCGTGGTGGATATGGGCGATTTTAAGACGTTTGTCGTCGCCGATATTCCCGGCCTGATAGAAGGTGCGTCTGAGGGGGCGGGGCTTGGCGATCGATTCTTACGCCATGTCGAGCGCACTAAACTGATTCTGCATCTGGTCGACGTCAGTTCCCTTTCGGGCCGTGACCCGGTCGAGGATTACGAGATCATCAATCGCGAGCTTACAAATTATGATGCCCGATTGGGTACGCGCCCGCAGATCGTGGTTGCGACGAAGATCGATGCGCTCGATGAACCGGCACGGCTTGAGCGGTTAAAGGAACGAGCGGCGGCGGACGAGAAGCCGTTCTTTGCGATCTCGTCGGTCACGAAGACGGGTGTAAAGGAACTGGTATTTGCGGTGGCAAACGAGTTGATCAGAATGCAGGCCGAAGCCGCCTCGAACCCTGCCGTCGAACTGCCGGAGAGCGTCGAGAAATGACGCGGCTGGCATTCTACGGGGGATCGTTCGACCCGATCCATCGCGGCCATCTGACAATCGCGGAATCTCTTACCAGGCTATTTAGGCTCGATGAATTCGTTTTCATTCCCGCTTTTCACGCACCGCATAAGAAACGCCTGGCTCCGACCTCATCTCTTGATCGTTACGCGATGCTTTGTCTTGCGACAAACAACGAGTCGAATATCAGTGTTTCGAAAATGGAGATCGAAGTGCCGGAGAAGCCATACACCTTACAGACTCTGGAACGTTTGAAAGACCTGCTGCCTCACGAGCAGTTGTTTTTTGTAATGGGAGCGGATTCGTGGCGGGACATAACCACGTGGCGCGAGTGGAAGCAGGTGCTGACGATGACCGATCATATTGTCGTCACGCGACCGGGGTTCGAGATCGAAACCGATCATGTGACGGATGAGATCCGTGAAAGGATCGTCGATATTCGCGGAGAATCGTCTCCGCGGATCTCGGATGAAACGACGAAGATCTACTTCACAGACGCCGTTAATCTCGACATCTCGGCTACTGAGATCAGGCGAAAGACGAGAGAGAACGATGAAGAGTGGCGCGAAGATGTGCCGCACGAAGTTGCAAATTACATCGAAAAATATCAGATTTATAGCTGATGGAAGAAACACAGGAGAAGGCACTCAGTCACGAAGCCTCAAAACCAGCTCCCCCAAACGCGACAACCCCGTTCACCGATCTCGACCCCGAGGTGCAGCTTGCACTGCAGCTCGCTAGCGATAAAAAGGCGGAAAACCTGCGCGTTCTCGACCTGCGTGAGATCGCGAGCTTTGCCGAATTTTTTATTATCGCCAGCGGCTCCAACCAGCGGCAGGTGCAAGCGATCTGCGACGAGATAAACGAGCAGCTGAAGAAACAGCTCGATTCGCGGCCTGTGCGGATCGAGGGCTACTCGACCGCCGAATGGGTGCTCCTCGACTACGGCGATTTTATCGTTCACGTCTTTAACAAGGAGGCTCGCGAATTTTACGACCTCGAGCGCTTGTGGCGCGATGCCCGGCGAGTCGAGATACCCGCAGCGTTCCAATAATGAAATTTCGATTTGTTTGGATCGGGAAAACCAAAGATAAAAATTGGAAGGCGCTTCAGGACGATTACCTGAAGCGTCTTTCTCGTTTTGTGAAATGCGAGATAACCGAGCTGAAGGAATCGGCGGCGAGCGAGACAGTAGAGAGCGAGGGCAACCGAATCATAAGTGCCGTGAATCAAAGCTCTCTCGTATGTCTTTTGGACGTAAAGGGACGCTCGATCGGATCACAGGAATTGGCTGGCCAGATCGAAAAATGGCAAAATGACGCCGTTAAAGAGGTTACGTTCGTGATAGGCGGGGCGTCAGGCGTGGCGAAAAAGGTTGTCGAAACAGCACATATTGTGCTATCTTTATCGTTTCTGACTTTTACGCACGATATGGCTCGTGTCATTCTGTTGGAGCAGCTTTACCGAGCACAGACAATTATAAAAGGTTTTCCGTACCAAAAATGAACAAAACCATTCTTAAGGATATCAAGAAGAAACTTCTTGCCGAACGCGATCTTCTGATCGAAAAATTAAAGGGAAACGATCTCTCGGTCGATGATTCTGAAACGCCCGATCCGGTCGATCTGGCCGTAAGAAATTATTCTAAAAATGTGATGCTCGCAGTGTCCGAGAACGAGAGCAGACAGCTCAGCCTGATCGATGAAGCGTTGCTCAGAATCGATGACAACGAGTACGGCCCCTGCCAAAACTGCGAAGAAGATATCAATCCGAAACGTCTCGAAGCTATCCCCTGGGCCAGGTATTGTCTGAAATGCCAGTCACTCCAGGAGCAAGGTCTGCTCGAAGAAGATTAGATCTAGTCGGAGAAAGTATCAAGCGAGCTCGATGAAAATTCGGGCCGCTTTTTTCTTTTTTGTGCCTTCAGGCTTATCTTATTTATTGCATGCTGAGGACATCACTGGAAACCATCTTAACTCTTGTATACCCGCAGGAGTGCCGTCTGTGCGGCGACAGCGTGGAACGGTTGAGCGACGGTGTCGCATGCTGCAAGTGCTGGGTGAGAGGTCGAATTTTTGACGGAAGCGAAGTGCTTTGCGAAAAATGCGGAGCGGTTCAGGGAACGTCCGGCGGCTCAGGTACTGTGTCGTGCCGAGAGTGCGTTGATCACGAATACGACCGCGCCTTTGCGGGAGGCGTTTACGAGCACGGCCTTGCCGCAACCGTGCTTAGCTTAAAATCGCACCAGCATTTATGTAGCCGAGGAATTGGTGTCTTCTACTCAGCTTTCTCCCATTCCGGTCTCGACGATGTCACTTTTATCGTTCCCATACCGCTCTCCCGAAAACGATCTCACGAACGAGGATTTAATCAGGCGGAGGTCCTTGCCGCACTGATCGCGAAAAAGTTCGGAATTCCTCTAAGGAAAAACATTCTTCGCCGCAAGGAACATACGCCGATGCACCGGGCG
Source organism: Acidobacteriota bacterium (assembly GCA_040006215.1). Taxonomy (GTDB): domain Bacteria; phylum Acidobacteriota; class Blastocatellia; order Pyrinomonadales; family Pyrinomonadaceae; genus OLB17. The sequence continues at coordinate 7,578 of JBDTXM010000112.1, read as the reverse complement.
GCGATGGACCGCAAGGCCAGAGAAATGACAGTTAAGAATGCTTTCGAGGTGAACTCAGAATCTGGCCTCGCCGGAGAGAATATTCTTCTCGTCGACGATGTGCTGACATCAGGTTCCACCGCTTCAAGCTGCGCTGGGATACTCAAAGCCAACGGCGCAGGCCGTGTCGATGTTCTGACACTGGCCCGCGCCGTTTGAGCTGTAGAGAATCCGAATTACGGGGTGTCGAACGAGGACAACGGAACGTCGCCCGTTTGCCCCCAACCAACAATGCTTACCTGATTATCGGAACTCCTGAACGTGTACCAAACGCCGGTGGACGGACGATAGACCGTGAAATCAGCTTTTCCGTCACCGTCATAATCGCCGACCTCAGGAACGTCGCCGGGGTTGCCCCATTGTACGATCTGAACACCGGAATTGGAGCTTTTTAGTACATACCAAACGCCGGTCGAAGGCCGGTAAACTGCCTGGTCGATCTTGCCGTCACCATCGAAATCTCCGACCGTCGGAACATCGTCCACTTGGCCCCATTGAGTTGTGTTGATCGCACCATTCGTGCTGTTGATCCAATTGAAGATCCCGTTGGTGGGGCGATAAACCGCCGCATCAACCTTTCCGTCCCCGTCATAGTCGCCCGCCACGGTGGTGTCTCCGGGCAGGCCTAATACGGTCTGGGAAACGCCTCCATCCGACGACCGAATGCTATACCAGACCCCAGTGGACGGCCTGAAAACAGTCACATCGGCCTTAGTATCACCATCGTAATCAGCAGCGGCCGGAATATCGCCGGGTTGGCCCCACGCCGCAATACTAACAGTGTTGTCGCTGCTCCGGAGAGCATACCAGACACCGGTTGAGGGCCGGTAGATCGCGACGTCAGTGATATTGTCGCCATCGTAGTCTTCTGGAACCGGGCTATCGGTCGCGGATCCCCACTGCGTGATGTGCACGCCGCTGTTCGAGCTATTCAATGAGTACCAGACGCCGGTCGATGGACGATAAACCGCAGCGTCGGTCTTAGCGTCACCCTCGAAATCGGCAGACGCTTTTGCGCGCGAGACCCTGTCGATCTGGCCCGTGTTCGCCCCTGATGCGTTGGCGTAGCACGCGTAGATCTCACCATTTTCATCTTCGCCGAACGAGATCACCTGCTTTGGAGTGTCCTTAAGCAAAACCTGCGAGCCGTTATTCCACATCCAGATCTCACCGGTGCAGTAGTCGGCGAATGTATATGCTCCAGTAGGCAAGCTCCCCTGTGTTCCACGATACACATATCCGCCCGTTACAGAGCATCGTCCCGCAGTGTGAATGTATGTGAAAAAAGGATCTATCTTGGTTATCGGTGTTGCTCCGCCGGCGCACAATGCGGGATCGAGATTGGTACACTGGAGACCCTCGTAAACACGCCATCCGTAATTACCTCCGCCGGTGATGACGTCCAATTCTTCGATCTGGTCCTGGCCTACATCGGCGACGTAAAGCTGATGCGTCCCGCCGCGGTCAAACGACCATCGCCACGGATTCCGCATTCCGTATGTCCACAACTCCTGGCAGGTTGTGCCGCCCGTCGTACTTCCGGTGTCGCATCGAGCAGTTCCCACACCGGTAAAAGGATTTGTCGCCGGTATCGTATACGCATTTCCACCCGAGGGATTTGGATCGATCCGCAGCATTTTGCCGAGAAGCACCGAACGGTTTTGTGCGCGAGATCCAGGGTCGTTCGCTGAGCCGCCGTCGCCAGTACCAATATAAAGGAAGCCGTCGGGCCCAAAGTTAAGATTTCCGCCGTTGTGATTGGAAAATGGGTCGGGTATTGAGAAGAGTAGTCGTTCGGTCGTTATGTCTCCCGAATTCGAACCACCGGTTCCCGTCGTCGTTCGATATTCGAGCAATGTGTTCGCGCTGTCGCCGGCCCGGTTGTAGAAAACGTAAAACCTGCCGTTGGTCGTGAATTGGGGGTCGAAGGCCAAACCGAGCAGTCCGCGTTCATCACCGACGACAGTTGGAACGACTATCTTTGAACTGAGGTCAATGAATGTTGTCGGAGTATTCGATCCTGGCTGCAAAACTTTAATGATGCCGGTTTGCTGAACGATGAACAGCCGCTTGGTGCCGTCGCCCGCATTTCGGATCAGCACGGGACGGTCAAGGCCGGTCAGAAAAGGCTTGAGCCGCATCGTGTACGGGGATTGTCCCCACAAACCAGATACAAAAAAGCAGGCAGCTAAAATCGTACCGAACGCAACAACTGTTCTTTTCATTATTCTTCTCCTCATCAATTTTGAACAATACGGAATGTAAACCCGCAAATTCCCCTAAAGGGACAGATGCTTTACGAAAGCCGCAGCGCGGGACCGCAAAAATTCCTACCAACGTTTAGACGCTTTAATTGTGAAAAGGGACGTTGAACGGCGGTGAGCGAAATAACAGGGGAAGTTCTGCACATTTCAGCCATTCGAACCCACAAACAGGTTTCCATAATTGTAGCGACTGTAAGCCGAACAAATCAAGACATTTAAATTCGATAGCGAACGTGTCTTTTCTTCAGTTCCGCGTCCTCGTTATCGAGATTCTGAAGCCGCAAGGTTACATCGGCAGTCATATCCAGTTTGCTCGAATCACCTCTTCGGAGATGAACATATCCAGCCGCTGCGATCATCGCGGCGTTGTCGGTCGACAAATGTTTCGAAGGGAAGTAGACGGGCAGCCCGAGTTTTGCACCCATCGCCTGAGCCGAATCGACGAGAGAGCGGTTGCAGGCCACGCCGCCGGCGACGATCAGCATTTTTGGCGAAAGCTGTCGCGACGCTTTTTCCATCGTGCCCACAAGCATTTTCACGACCGTTCTTTGGAAGCTTGCGGCTAGGTCGACGATAGGCTGGATCGGCGTTTCGCCATCGATCACTGGCAGCAGAGCGTTTTCCCTTACATAGCGCGCGACCGCCGTTTTCAATCCGCTGAAACTAAAATCCGGACGGCCGTCCGATATTTTAGGGAGCGTAAATTTAACCTTCTCCGGGTCTCCTTTGAGAGCAAGTTTTTCGATCGCAGGTCCACCGGGATAACCGAGCCCGAGCATTTTTGCGACTTTGTCAAAAGCCTCGCCGGCAGCGTCGTCGCGCGTGCGAGAGACGACTTTGTATTGACCTTCCTCCGGTATCCAAAAAAGATTGGTGTGTCCGCCCGAGACAATGAGAGCCAGAGCCGGGTATTCAATCTCGGGGTTCTCGAAAACCACCGAGTAAACGTGGCCCTCGATGTGATTGACGCCGATGAATGGAATCTCTAGTGCGAAGGCGAGAGCTTTAGCGTAGCAAACGCCGACCAGCAGTGACCCTATCAAACCGGGCCCCTGGGTCACCGCGATCGCGTCGATATCGCCCGCTGTTACGCCCGCATCCGAAAATGACTGTCGGATGATCGGTTCTATTTTAGCGAGATGTTCACGCGAGGCGAGTTCAGGAACGACGCCGCCGAACGGCTGATGCATCGCGATCTGTGAAGAAATCACGGACGAAAGAATGCTGCGACCATTGCTCACAATAGCCGCAGCGGTTTCGTCACACGAGCTTTCTATTCCTAAAACCAACACACTTTAAAGGTAGTGGCTTTTGCGTCGGCTTAGCAAGCGCGGCCGAAATTCTCTTTATGGCCCCTGCTGCGAAAAGGGAGCGTTAAGCGGCTTATCGGAATCACCGCTCAGATTAATTTTGATAATTCCCGCGAGCAATAGAGCCAAAGCGATAACGATGATCATCAGCAGCGTAAACAATGCCCAATGCGTGCCGCGAAACGATTTAGCGGTGTCCTCGCGAACTACCCGGTCCTGCCCGTCAATACTTATGACCTGTTTCGACATAATAAGATACTCCTTGTTCGTTCTTAACTATTTAGACGCTCCGAGTATCGCAAAGGACGTGCCAATTCGTGCGTGGACGTGTTTTCAACGATTTAGGGCACTGCGTCAACGGATTTTCTGGGCCGCCGTATCGAATCCGTTCACGCTAGCCCCGTAAAAAGAGTCTTTGAATCCACAAAGCAAAGGCCGTTGCCGAATGGGTCGCGGACATAGAACGAACGCTCGCGCCATGGACGAATGACTATTGCCCCCGATGGTTCACCGTGCACCTCCCCCGTTTCGAGACAGCCAAGCTTTCCTGCGCGGTCGAAAACCTGATCGAGGTCGTCTACCGAGAAGTAGAGATGGTCGGCGATAGGCGGGCCGGAGTTTTCGACGATCGCGAGGATCACCTCTCCGCAGTCAATATAGTGTCGCCCTCCGCGTATCTCGCGGCCGGGATCATCAAATAGTTCCCCATAAAACTTGATGCCAACCGCAAGGTCCGAAACGGGTACGAAGACCCTGAACAATCGAAATGTATTTTCCATAGCAACTCTCCTTTTAGTGTAGGCATAACACAACACAGCTTGACCGCGAACCCCCTTTGGGTTTACAAAGGGGTTATTGGATTCGACAAAAAACTATTCTACGGGAGGAATTATGGGACGAAAAGTAATGGCCGTTATCGTTGCGATGATCGCCGGAGTGGCGATCATCGCTGTGGGTTGGATGATCAGCACACTGTTTGGTTTCAGCACTCCTAAAAATCTTGAGTATGCATCGCTCCAGGACATAAATGCTTACGCCAGGTCGCTGCCGGCTTCGGCGTATATAACTGGCCTCGTCGCTTACGTCGTTGCCGCGTTTGCCGCCGGATTTATCGTCACGAAAATGGGGCGCCGCTGGAGCCCGGGCATGTCCCTAGCTGTCATTGTCGGCGTTCTGCTGACCGCATTCGCACTGCTGGGTTCCCTTTCATGGCCGCAGCCGGTTTGGTTCGTGATCGCCGAGGTTCTGCTCTTTGTCCCGATATCGCTGCTGGGCTACCGGCTTGCAGACCACGCGATCGCTCATCCGAGTTAAGGATCACGGCCGCTGGCCTTCGTTCCACGAGGGTTTCCATTCGGTATTTATGAGCCATCTGACGGGCACGACCATCGAATTTATCGAACGCGTCATGTGGACGAAATCGATGGTTTTTATCTCGTCGCTTGCCTGATGGTATTCCGTATGCAGGCCGAAACTCGAAACGGTCTGGGCGACAATTCCGGCACGCGCAAGTGTAATATTGTCAGAACGCTGAAAAAACTTTTCGTCAGGGTGCGGGTCGGCAACGAGTTTGGCCCCGCGTTTGGCGAGTTCGGGCCCGAGGTTGGTTCGCTCATAGCCTGTGAGCCACAGTTCCTCCGGTTTCACCTTGGCGTCGGGCCGCCCGATCATTTCGAATTCAAGATTCGCCACCAGCTTATCTTTGGGAAAAGGGAGATTATTTACAAAATAACTCGCTCCGTATCCGCCCGCTTCTTCGCTTCCAAAACACACGAAATAGACCGTTCGTTTCGGCTTCTTGCCACCGCCTAGCAGTCGAGCTAACTCAAGAACGGCGATCGACCCCGACGCGTCGTCATCCGCACCGTTGAATATCTTGTCATCGCCCGGAGCATTGTCACGGACGCCAAGGTGATCTAAATGAGACGTCAATAAAATCACTTCGACCGAGAGTGTCTTATCGGAACCCGTGATCTTGCCCATCGCATTCCATGTTTGTTTCGGTGAGCCTCCCCGTCGGGGCGTGTAGTTCACGGACTGAACGTAAGTTTGTTTTCCATCAGAATCTTTTTCACCTGCTGGTTCGAGGCCAAACTGCATGAATTGCGAACCTATGTATTCGGCGGCGACCCGTTCAAAAATGGTTCCGCTGCCGCGTCCCTGCATGGCGTCGCTCGCGAGAAAACTCATCTCGGCCCGGACATTGCGTTCATCGACCTGGTTCTTCTGAGCAGGAGCGGCAATCACCGCAAGCGAATAGAAAACAGCAACGAATACCGTCGATCGAAAAAGTGTTCTCATATTATTTCCCGTTAACCGTAAAGGATCCTAAGACGCTTGACGTAGATACGACCGCCGGAATATCCATAGTAGATCCGAGTAAGGAATACGTGGTTATGGGCCATTTGGTTATCGACTAGATCGAGCCTGCAGATGCCACGGCGGCACGTGACCTTTTCACCGCTCATCCGAACTGGAAATCCAGGCTCGTTCTCCTCTTTTTTTAGCCAACGCTCCATTGCCGCGAAGCTCGTGAACGTCTTGGATTCGAACTCCGGCTGGTCGCCATCGGTGATGTCGTACTGCTTCGTCAATTTCAAGTGCCCTCTAAGCAGATTCTGCCTATCGAGGCTCGTCAACCCATTGCCGAAGGCTGATGAGATCGTCTCCGCAAGCATCAAGGCCCGTCTGTCGGTGGTCTGCCCTGCGACAGGAGCTATTGAACAGACTGCGATCGCCAACATCGATATTAGCTTTTTTATCATTTGTTTAGACCGGGATAGTATCGCCACGTCGTCCTGAAATCGCGCGTTAGTTTTTGGTTTGTTAAGATCGCCCGCACCATCTCGACGGGAATTGGGCCTTCCTTCAAGATAGTGTCATGAAACTGCTTGTCGGCCATCTTTTTCGAATCGACAAGCTCCCTGTGCAGATCATAGAATTGCAGGCCGCCCATCATATACGCGATCTGATACAGCGGGCCGTAGTCGCCCGAGAACGATCGGCGAACTTCCGCAGCGGCGTTGTCGCGTTCGTGGCCAACGCGATCGACGAGAAAATCGACGGCTTCCTGCGGCGTCATTTTCTCGAGATGGAAATTCAGCGAGAAAATGATCCGGGCACATCGGTGCATTCTCCAAAATAATGCTCCTATGCGATCTTCAGGAGTTTTCTGAAACCCTTTGTCCCACATTAGAAACTCCCAGTACAATGCCCAACCCTCTACCGAAAACGGCGTGCGAAAATCGCCGCGATAGGGATGATATCTCGCCCCCATATAGAGCTGTAGATGATGGCCTGGGATCAATTCGTGAAAAACCGTCGCGTGCGCAAAATGCGGATTGTTGCCTCGCATCGACATCATCTTTTGCTCGTGCGTCATTCCGTCCGTCGGATAGGCAACAAGAATCGTCTCACCGCCTAAAAAGAAAGGAGCGACGAGCTGACGCTCCGGCGACATCATCTCCATTCGCCATCCGTCTCGGGCAAGTTTCGGCACCGTAACGAGATCGTTCTTCTCAACAAAATCGATCGCCTGATATGCGAGATCGCGAATCAAGGCCGGCTGCTTGCCTGGTTCGACATATTTTTGCTTGACCGCTTCGAGAGCTTTCTTCCAGTCATCGCCATAGCCCATCTCACGCGAAGCCTTTTTCATTTCGCCTTCGCACCAGGCAAACTCTTTATTCGCGATCTCAACGAGTTCTTCCGGCGTGTACGGTATCATCTCGTACCTTAGTTCGTCGATCAAAGCATCACGGCCGATCGGATCGCCGACTATGGTCACTTTGTCGTCGGGCTTGATGCCGACCAATTTTTCGGTGATAAAAGTTTGATATTTGGCGAGACTATCGTCCGCGGTTTTATACGGCGAGGAACACCACCAGGTGAACATCGGATCGTAGGCGTCATAGAACGTGAACCACCTTCTCAAGGTGTTGCGGAGCTCACCGACGGTGCGAGCA
>JBDTXM010000111.1:0-12036 GCA_040006215.1 Acidobacteriota bacterium | reverse complement strand
TCCGCTCGCGCATCATCCGTGATCTTCCAAAAACTCTCCGGGCAGCAGCGGTACGACCTCGGACGGCGTAAAAAAGAACCTGTGTCCCGGCTGCCGCAGCATTCCGAGATCCCGGCCCGGATCGTCTTCGAGCACGACGGCGAAATGGACGTTGTTTTCGTAATCCTGTTCGATCGATTCGATGATGGCGACCTGGCCGGCCAGGGCGAGGTCAAAAATATCGCCGCCAGCTCTCGGGGCCAGGCGAACGCGGTCACCCGTGCGGACCGGCACACCGTTCACGTTAAATTCCTTGATCGATTCATGCTCTTCCAGCACCTGCCAGGTCAGTTCATCCATTGCCCGCCCTCTTGCTTCGCTCCATTCCCCGAAGCGTCCCGTGCATATTCAGAAATTGGTCGTCGGTCATAAATTCTGTCCGTTCAAGTATCTTTCGGGCCCGCTCATCGATCGCCCGCATCTCGCGTTTTTCCTGATCGGTCATCGTCATTATGCGCAGCGTCAATATCTCGTCGATCTCGGTACTGTCAAACAGATCGCCGGGGCTCTCCGGCGCTATCTCAGGATAGTCGTAAAGGATGATCGGTGACGACAACATGCAGTCACGCTCACCCGCCGTGCCGACCAGGATCGGGAACGCTCCCTTGTTTTCGCAGGATGCGGCCGCGGCGGCAAATTCATCCGGCGGCTCGAGCAGAGAGACAAATGCGCCGTTGCTGACATTAAATATCGAGTGGGTCGAAACGCACGAACTAAGCAATGCCTCGTCTCTCGTCGCATCGGCCGCGGTTCCCAGCGGCGTCGTATTCCTGACGATCAAGGTAAGTTTTGCCGGCGCCGACGCGTCGCTTTCGATCCGGGTCTCGATCTCGCCCATGATCTCGCGTCGCGTCCGCACAATTGCACCGGCGATCTTTCCGTCTTTGTTCTTGATCGGCTCGACATCGCGGCCTGCGGCAAACGAGAACGGCGTTATTAATGTTGTATCGCCAGGCCTTATGGCCGTTATCTCGATGTTTTGTTCGACCACCTCCTGCCACGCCTGATAAAGTTCTCCGTCGATATCCAGCGAGGATACGAATTCCAGATCATCCGGTATCTCGTTTGACGGTCCGGCGATCCGTCCTATCTCGCGGTTCATCAGATGAAGAAAACGCACCTTTACCGAGACTTCCATCTCAGTATCGCCTTGGATCAAACATTGCGTCCGCATCTCGAAAGCCTCGGTGCCATTTTGTGCGTCGCTGTAAGCCTTCGGTGCGAGCGCTCCCCAGTTGAAACGCTGCTTGTTCTTGACCGACGATGCACGATACGGATAGAGCATGTAGCCCTCGTAAAGAACCGCGTCGGCTATCTTTTCGACCATCGTGCGTTCAGTGCCCGACATTCAATTCGCTCCCACGGCGTTCGGTTTTTCGAGATTGGCGACCGGTCCCAAGTCATCGGCGATCAGCCTCTCAAATGCCTGTTCCCAGCTCGTGATACCTCGCCGGATCTTGTAATCACGCAGCTTCTCAAAAACATCCTTGCGTAGATTTAGCCAGACACTGTTCGGATAATAATGCTCCATCATCTGTTTCCAGACGCTTACCGGCACTCGGTAATTTGCTTCGCGGTCCCATGAGATCTGATCGATCTGTACTGAATCCGCCGCGTCGTGATAGAAGACCGTGCCGCTGAAAAGTACGCAGATCGGAATATCTCCATCCTCAAGCCCGTCGAGATATTTCGTTGCGGCCACATTGAAATCGAATGTACAGGGCAGCGGCACATCGACGAGCGCGTCCGCGGTGAACGGCTGAACGGTCAGATTGGAATGCGTCCACAGCATTGTCTTTAGCGTTTGCCCCCAACGCTCTGGCTCGCCATAAAGCTCGAAAAGCTTCTCTTTTTCGTCCCCGTTATATTGCCTTCGAACGGTTTCGATTTGTATCTGGCATCGAAGCAAAACGTTCTGGATCGCCTAAAGCGGATCGGAGTTGGTGACCCTCAGCTTTAAATTGATAAGCGGCGAAGCCGAGTATGTGACGGCCTCGGCACCCTCGATCGCAAAATTGAGATCAGGCACTGGCAGCCTCCTTGGCCGGCACACGGGCATTCTTCGCAAGTTCGGCGAAAAATCCGTCAATCGCCTTCCACGCTTCGGTTCCCCCGGACAGTCCGCTCCATTTCGCACGGATCAGCCCGACCAGCTCGTAGCATTTGTCGATCGGAGCAATAAAATACTCGCGCCTCTCACCAACTCGGTTTACCAGCAAAGCCTCCACATCGGGCTCGAGTTTGGCCAGCACCGGATTGTCGCTGACGATCTCGCCCCAGGCATCAAGTGGCAGCAAAGATTCGGTCGCACCGGCGGGGCTCGGGTACAGCGCCACGAGCCGCCCGTCAGGCGTGCTGTGAAAAAAGAATGCAAGCTGGATCGGGAGCATCAAAGCTCCCCATTGAAGGTCCGTCAGCTGGAAGGTACTCAGATAGGTCGCGTCCCTCGGTATCCGCTTGAAACGCGTGCCCTCCTGATTACTGAAAAGAAATGCACATGGGTCGCATGCGCATTGAATTTGACGTGTCGCCGGTTCGATCAAGTGCGGGTGGCCCGGAATTACTTCCGCGGCGCACAGGTCACAGCGTTCGACCAGAACGCCGGGCCTGACAAAACGCCTCAATGCATTCAACGTTTCCTCCATAAAATAGTTATCTCAGCCTGCCGCTGCAACGAACTCGCAATTCGTGTAGGTTTTTTCGCGGGCCTTTTCTATTTGAACAAGTCCGCCCGTGTTCCCTGTCGCCGTCTCGACAACGCCACCCACCTCGATCGATACCACGTCCGGTGCCGCCGCATAGATCGCTTCCTCGATCGTGTTCTTGAGCGTCAATGCCGACGAGGGACATCCGTCGCAGCTGCCCTTCAGCCTGAGCCGCACGACGCCGTCGTCGACGCCGAGCAATTCCACATCGCCCTCGTGAAGGCTCAGCGATGGCCGCACCTTTTCGATCGCGTTCAATATCCTGTCGGAGATGTCCAGCGGATGCAGCCCGTAGAGCAGCAGAAGATTGGCCGTTAGCTCATCACGCGCGTAGTCGTCGAATATCGCGTAGCCGGCCGCTCCCGCTTTCGCTGTTATATCCATCATGCGTTCGATCCCGGCGCCGTGAAAATCCATTAGCGTCTGGACGAGTTCGAGCGCGCTTTCGCGCATCAGCGAATCGGGGCAGTTTTCAATCAAACTGACCAGGTGTTCGACCCGCTCCATTTTTTCCTGAAATTTATTTGCTTCCGCCATTTGTAAAAAATGTGCCGGGACCGGCAATGCCAACCGCCTTCTCCCCGTTCCCCCGGAGATCCAAACCGATCGCGCCAATCATGCGGCCGGGCCCGGCACGTACCTAATGCTGCACCCCAAACATAGGTGAGTGGTGCGTCTCGAGAACCTTCCCATTGCCCAGATACATGTGAACGCCGCATGGCAAACAGGGATCGAAGCTTCGCACGGCCCGCATGATGTCGATCCCCTTAAAGTTTTCCGGCCCGTTCTCCTCAAAGATCGGCGTGTTCTGTACAGCATCTTCGTAAGGTCCGGGCGTTCCATAAATGTCGCGCGGATTGGCATTCCACGGCGTCGGCGGATACGGATGATAGTTGGCGATCTTGCCGTCGCGAATTACCACGTGATGAGACAGAACGCCGCGAACCGCCTCATGAAATCCGCAGCCGATGGCGTCGTCCGGCACCTTGAACTCCGTCCAGGTCTTTGTGCGTCCGGCATGCAGTTCGGCAAGTGCCTTCTCCGCAAAATGCAGGGCACACGCCGCGGCGTATGCCTGGAAATATGTACGCGCACGGTCCCGCTCGATCGCATTCGACCATTGCGGCACGTGCCACTCGAATTCCACCTCCGGTTTCATCGCCGTCTGCGGAATGTACATCTTGACGCTGTTCCCGGTCGCCTTGACGTAGCCGATATCAACCTTGCCGGCGAGAGCTGTCGCGAACAGCCGTGCGAACGCACCGCCGCCCGTATCCAGAGCGAGATACTTCGAACCGCCGCCCTGCTCGCCTTCGTGATACCAACGCGGCGACATCACCCACGTATACTTATCGTCGAAATTCCTCTTCTGTGGGCGGGGAATTGTGGTCTGGTTCCACGGATGATTGCGGTCCATCGGATTCCCCAGCGGATCTTCTTTGACGAACATCTCCTCGTTTTCCCAACTGTCGTAGTACGAACTCCCCAGCAAAATGCGCAGGTTCTTGTTTATGTTTACCAGATCGGTCGTGACAAGCTTGCCATCGACGACGACGCCCGGCGTAACAAACATTTTGTTTCCCCAAGCATCCATGTTTTTGAATTTGTAATCGCAATGGTCCGGATCGTTGAACGAGCCCCAACATCCCAGCAAAATGCGGCGCTGGCCGACCTTTTCATAGCCCGGCAAGGCCTCATAGAAGAAATCGAAGATATCGTCGTGCAGCGGAACTACTTTTTTCAGGAATTCGCAGTAACGCATCAGCCTGACAATGTAATCGGTGAACAATTGGATCGTGGGAACGGTCCCGACGCCGCCGGGATAAAGTGTCGAGGGGTGAACGTGACGGCCTTCCATCAGGCAGAACATTTCCCGCGTATAACGGCTGACGTGCAGGGTCTCGCGGTAAAACTCACCGGTAAAAGGATTGAGCGCCGTCATGATGTCGGAGATCTTTTTGTAGCCGTGCATCTCGCCATGCGGAGCATCCGTCTGCTGAGCCTTTGCCCAGACGCCAGGATTTGTCTCCTTGACCATCTGCTCGCAAAAATCGACCATCAGCAGGTTGTCCTGAAAAATGTTGTGATCGAACATGTACTCGGCGGCCTCGCCAAGATTTACGATCCATTCCGCGATCGCCGGCGGCCGTATGCCGAACGCCATGTTCTGTGCGTAACACGCGCAGGTCGCGTGATTATCGCCGCAAATGCCGCATATTCGGCTGGTAATAAAATGGGCATCGCGCGGGTCCTTGCCCTTCATAAAAATGCTGTAGCCGCGAAAGATGGACGACGTGCTCCAGCATTCCGCGACTTCCCTGTTCGCAAAATCGATCTTCGTGTAGATGCCGAGACTACCGACAATTCGCGTGATCGGGTCCCAGTTCATGTCGACCAAAGTTCGTGCTTTTGTCGGTGCCTCGGTTGTAACTGTCGGGTTCATTTTCGTCTCTCCTTTGCTGGCTAATATGTCTTCGGTTCGTAACCCGTGGTTAACCGGGCACCAGGATGGCGCCATTTGGGTTCTTTATTGACGGTCGTGTTGGTTATGCTACGCAATTTGCGTATCGCGATGCCATAAGTTGCAGCGATGAGTCCCGACGAAAATCTTGCACCCGGCGGTTCGTCCATGAACGGCATGAACTTATCCGGGAAACCGGGCATCGTACATCCGATGCAGATGCCGCCCACATTCGGACACCCGCCGATACCCATCATCCAACCTCGCTTCGGAACGTTGCAATTGACGACCGGCCCCCAGCACCCGAGTTTCACGATGCATTTCGGCGAGCCGTATTCCGTCGCAAAATCACCTTGTTCGTAATAACCTGCGCGGTCGCAGCCTTCGTGCACCGTTCGCTCGAACAACCATTTAGGCCGAAGTTGGTCGTCAAGCGGAATGACCGGCGCGAGGCCCGCCACCTGATACAGGAGATACAAGACCGTCTCCATAAAATTGTCGGGTTGGACCGGACATCCAGGCACATTAACAATTGGTAAACCCAATCCTGATTTAAAATCCCAGCCGAGATAATCCGCCAGGCCCATCGCTCCGGTTGGGTTTCCTTCCATCGCGTGTATCCCGCCGTAGGCTGCACACGTGCCGATCGCGACCACCGCCGCCGCCTTGGGAGCCAGGCGATCGATCCACTCGTTTGTGGTGATCGGCTGCCCTGTCATTGGGTCGGCTCCTACGGCCGCCCAATAACCTTCGGCCTTGATCTTCTCGTTAGGTATTGAACCCTCGACGACCAGTACATACGGATCGAGGTCGCCCTGTTCGGCCTGATAATAGTATTTAAGAAAATCGTCGCCGACCTCATAGGCAAGATCGGGATTATGCAGGTGAACCTTCGGAAGTCCAGGGATTGCTCCCATCACGACATCCTCGATGCTCGGTTGTGTAGCTGCGGTAATTGAGATAGTGTCGCCGTCACAGCCTAGCCCGGCGATCAGCCAGAGAATATGGATCTCTTTGATCGCCGGGGCCTTTTGCGTCGAACGCCCGTAGGGAACATCTGCTGCCATTACGAAATACCTCCTGGGTAATTGTTGGGGCTAAACCGATAGTTCTAAAGACACCCTGATATACTCAAAGTATCTTTTTCCTGCAAGCGAGTGTCTATACGCAAACCTACGTATTTTGCGCGGTTTGTCTACGTATTTTGAAACTCTAAGTCCAGTAAAAAAAAATTTAGGAAGATGTTATTCGACCGCGATGATGCCGCGTCGGATCGCGTAGCGGGTAAGGTCGGCCTGGGAATGGACCCCTAGCTTGTGCATTAATTTCGAACGATGGGTCTCGGCCGTCCTGACGCTGATACCTAGCCGGTCGGCGATCTCGTGGTTGGTAAAGCCCTCGGCCGATAGGTGAAAAACTTCGCGTTCGCGGGTTGTGAGCGTCTCGTATTTGTCCGTCGTCTGAGCGCGGTTCATTTGCTCGTAGATCTCGATCGCCCGGTCGGACAACGCCGGACTGAGGTAACGATGTCCGCGAAAGACCTCACGGACGGCCATGATCAGGTCCGCCGAACCGGTGTCCTTGAGCACGTAACCCGAAACCCCATGCGAAAGGGCTTCGAGAACAAAGCCTTCGTCGTCGTACATCGAAAGGATCACGACCTTGGTCTGCGGATTTTGTTTCGAAAGCTGGCGGGCGACCTCGATCCCGTTCAGTCCCGGCATCATCAGATCGAGGACCGCGACATGCGGGTTTGTCTTCTTGACCAGATCGACGGCCTTCAACCCATCGCCCGTTTCGCCTATCACCCGGAGGTCCGTCTCGGCTTCGAGCAGCGCGTGCAGGCCTTGCCTGACGATCAGATGGTCGTCGGCCAAAACGATTGTGATCTCTCTACTTTCGGGCATTGCGCTCCTATTCTGAAAGCGTAGGCAGTTCCCACTCCGCTGTCAACCTAGTTCTTCCCGGCTCCGATTCGACCATGAATTCTCCGCCGATCAAGATCGCTCGCTCGCGCATTCCCGTCAGCCCGCTCGACTGGCCCGATCTGAAAATGTTCTCGGGATCGAAACCGTTTCCGTTATCTTCGATCTCGATGGTTAAACTTTTCACGCCGCACGATATTCGCACCATCGCTTCTTCCGCACCGGAATGCCGGGCGATGTTGGTCAATCCCTCCTGCACGATCCGAAAGGCCGCGGTCTCAAGCTCCGGTTTGAATCGCCGACTTTCCAGTCCTTCCTGCGAAAAATCCACGCGGACGCCCGTGCTTGAACTGTAATGCCGTAGGTGCCGCCGAAGCGCCGCGAAAAGCCCAAGATGGTCGAGCGTCGCTGGACGAAGATCGAGCGACAATTCCCTGGTGCGAGATATCAGCTCGTTGACCAAATTCTGCGCCTCCTCAAATCCGTCGTTCGACTTGATCGCATCGGTCCGCGCCAGCATTTCCAGCTTTAGTTTGAGGCCCGTCAGGATCTGCCCGATCTGATCGTGAAGCTCCAGAGCGATACGCCGCCGCTCCGATTCCTGCACGTCCAGTAAACTTTGCGAGAGAATCTTCATTCGCTCGGCATATTCGCGAACAGCCTCCTCGTCCGCATGCTGCCGCGTTACGTCGAACGCCGTTCCGTGAATGAACCACGGGTGCCCGTCCGCATGACGAACGATCTTGACGTCGCATTGAAATCTGACGTCGCGCCCATCGCGCGCGATCACGCGATAAATCGAGTGCAGAGGCTCGCCGGTCAGCAGCATTTGCGCCACTTCACTGCTCCAGCGTTCCTTGTCCTCGGAGTGAATATGCTGGTACCAGCGGATCGGATCGTTAAGCCATTCTTCCTGCGTAAAGCCGAGAGATTCTTCGATCTGCGGACTCACATATGCTTCGCCAAAACTGTTATCGAAAAACGCTATGAACACGATCGCCGGGATCTGTTCGACCAGGATCTGATAAACATCCGTCAGGCCCGGTGTATCACTTGCCGCCGCCGTCCCGTTCTCACCATTGTTACCGTTCAAAAAGAAAACGTTGGCGAGCTGTGCCAGCGTATTCTCCGCCATCAAAAGGTCCGGCGGCAGGATCTCGTTAAGAGCGCGATAATGGTTCGACTTGTGATCCATCAGTTTTAGACCGGTTCCTTCTTACTTTGCGTCCAGGCGTTCTTTGCGTGAAACTTTCCTCCGACTCAAACCCTTTTCTTCCTCCTTGTTCCTTTGCCTGTTTTCGATCTTTCCTTTTGCCGCCACGCCGGCTCCTTGTTCAGCGACGCCTGCGTGTAGCGGCGAAGCGCGTGGATCGCTTTGCCGTACGTCATTACGGCCTGCGACGAAAGCAGTGATCCGGGCGGCTGATTCATAAACGGCATGAATTTATCCGGAAAGCCCGGCATCGTACAGCCGATGCAGATCCCGCCGACATTCGCACAGCCGCCCATGCCGTTTATCCAGCCGCGTTTCCCGACGTTGCATTGGACCACCGGCCCCCAGCACCCAAGTTTTACAATGCACTCGCGTGACCCGTACGCATCCGCAAATTGCCCTTGCTCATAATAACCGCCACGGTCGCAGCCTTCGTGCAGGGTTTGCGAGAACAGCCATCGAGGCCGCAGCTGCTCGTCCAGATCGATCATCGGCGAACGCCCCGCCCACTGATACAAAAGATAAAGCAAGACCTCGGTCAGATTGTCCGGCTGTGTCGGACATCCCGGCACACACACGGTCGGAATATCTCCCCGCGAACGCCAGTTCCACCCGAGATGGTCGGGCAAACCCATCGCACCCGTCGGATTACCTTCCATCGCGTGAATGCCGCCGTATGTGGCGCAGGTCCCGACCGCCATCACCGCCCACGCGTGCGGCACGATCCGATCTATCCAGTCCACTGTCAATATCGGCTCGCCGCTCTCGCCGTCCGTCCCGAGCGTCGCCCAATATCCTTCGCTTTTATTCGTCTCGTCGGGTATCGATCCCTCGACAACAAGAATAAATTCGCCTAGTGTACCGCTCGCCGCCTGATCGAGATAGGCCATGTATTCGTCCGCGTTTTCGTAGGAATAAAATGGATTCAGGAAGTGGATCTTTGGAATACCGGGCAGGCCGCCCATCACGATGTCTTCGACGCTAGGCTGTGTCGCGGCCGTCAACGCCACCGACTCACCATCACACCCCAAACCCGCCGTGATCCAAAGCACAGTGATTTGAGGTCCGCCCCCGCCATTCGTTGCATGCGGTCCAGTCATCCGTAAACGAAGTCTATTCGAACATTCTAACCGAATCGTCCATCCGCCGACAAAAAATCCGCATTACCCCATCCGGCCAAAAAAAAAGCACAAACCGCATTAAAGCGATCTGTGCTGCGTTTGACGGACCAAAGATCCGTTTCACGCTTTGGCCTTTTTTATTTCCTCGATCAGGACCGGAACGGCTTCGAAGAGGTCGCCCACAATCCCATAATCGGCGATATCGAAGATCGGTGCCTCGGCATCCTTGTTGATCGCGACTATCGTTCCCGCATTCTTCATCCCGACGATATGCTGGATCGCACCCGAGATACCTAGAGCGATGTAAACCTTCGGTGCGACCGTTTGGCCGCTCGACCCGATCTGTCGGTCGATCGGCAGCCACTCCGCGTCGCAGATCGGCCGCGATGCAGCTAGGTCGGCCCCGAGTGCGTCGGCGAGCTGCTGGGCGATCGCGATATTCTCCTGCGATTTGATCCCGCGGCCGATAGCCACGATGATCTCCGACTTCGTGAGATCGACCGAAGCCTTTGTCTCTTGAAACGGATCTTCGGGCGTCATGCGAATATCGCCGACATTGACGTCCATCGTCTCACTTGTCGCAGTTCCCCTCGCGACGTTGTCTCCCCGAAACGCGCCGGACTGAAACGTCACGAAATACGGAGCCTCGCCCCCAATGGTCACATCGGCATCCAGCTTGCCCAGGAAAATGCGTCGCGTAAGCACAAGGTTGCCGCTTTCGGCCTTATAGCGGATACAGTCACCCACAACCTCACGACCGAACCGTGCAGCGACCTTCGGCGCGAAATCGCGGACCTGATAGGTATGCGACATAACAACATATTGCGGACCCGTCGCCTTGATGACGGTTTCCCAGGCGTCGGAGTAACCATCCGGCGTGTAGGCGCCGAGTCTCTCGTTTTTGGCGACGAACACTTTTTCGAGATCATACTGAGCAATGTCAGCAGCGAGTCCACAATCTTTATCGCACGGGATCACAGCCGAAACCTTCAGGCCCAGATCCTTTCCGATGGCCTGCGCTGCCGCGATCGCCTCAAGCGAGGTCTTGTTCAAAACACAATTTCTGTGTTCGATAAATACAAGGATCATAATTCCCTCTACCTTTGCGTCTTCGCGACTTTGCGGGAAATTCTTTCTCCCGCCAAGCCGCCAAGAAAAACTACAGCACGCGAACTTCCGTTCGCAATTTCTCTACCAACTCGACCGCACCTTTCTTGGCGTCGCCGCCGCCGAGCATCTGTGTCTGCTTGGTCTTGAGCGGCATATAAACTTTCTGGATGGCCGAGGCCGATGCAAAACTTTCAACCGCGCCGGTCACATCGCGAATCTCTTTTTTCTTCGCCGCCATAATACCCTTGAGCGAAGCGTAACGGATCTGAGAAATTCCGGACTGGATGGTGAAGAGAGCCGGGAGCTTATACGTAAACCACTGATACCAGCCGCTTTCGAGTTCCCGTTTGACCCTCAGGGAATCGCCCGAGCTGCTGCGGTCGACCTCGATAATAAGCGTGCCATGCGGAATGCCCAGGAGCTCTGCCAGAATCACACCGGTCTGTCCATGGCTGGCATCGTCAGACTGCAATCCGGTAAAAACAAGGTCTGCATTCTCTTCGCGAATCGCATCCGCAAGGGCCTTTGCTATCTGATACGGCGAAAGTTTGTTGGCATTGTCGGCAACCACATGAATCGCCCGGTCGGCTCCACGTGCCAGAGCGTCTTTGATGACCGTCTTAGCTCCCTGCGGCCCGAGCGTGCAGACGATCACCTCACCTTCGCCGTTGGCTTCTTTGATGCGAAGAGCTTCCTCAAGGGCGTAACCATCCGATTCGTTGGTCTGCATGGCCACGTCCGAATCGTTGATCCATTTCTCGTCCGCCGAGATCCGCAGTACCGCATCCTTATTCGCCACCTGCTTCATCAAAACAATGATTTTCATAAGCTCTTTAAGAAAAGCCCCGTAAACGAGGCTTATAACGAATTATAATATCTTTAGCGATTACGAAACGAAATATCGAACAGGCGATCCTGCAGATTCTCGATCAATTCCCGCTGAAGGCAACATTCGGAAAGAACCCAGGATAATCGTTGTAATACCCGAGAAAGAAGTCGCTCTCCTCTCCAAAAGGGGATTCCACCGAGTTCTACTCCTCGTATCGCTTAAATATCAAACAGGCATTCGTTCCGCCAAATCCGAAACTATTTGAAAGCACATAGTTCACTTTAGCATCGCGCGCGGCGTTCGGAATGTAGTCGAGATCACAATCGGGGTCGGGGAATTCGTAATTGATCGTTGGCGGAAGTTTCTTTTCAACGATCGATTTGACCGAAAACACGGCTTCTATACCGCCGGCCGCACCGAGGGCATGTCCGGTCATGGATTTGGTCGAACTGACCGCTAAACCATTTTTCGCGTGATCGCCAAAAACTTTCTTGATCGCAAGAGTTTCGAATTTATCGTTATAGGGGGTCGACGTTCCGTGGGCATTCACATATCCGATCTGATCCGGCGTGATTCCGGCGTCTTTGATCGCGCGTTCCATCACGCGAATGGCTCCCGAACCGGTTTCGTCCG
>JBDTXM010000110.1:0-12071 GCA_040006215.1 Acidobacteriota bacterium | reverse complement strand
TTCCTCCTGACCTTTCTTCTTTTTTCTTGTTTTCTTAGGAAGAGCGGTTGAAAAATTACATCAACTCTTGGCCTGATCATTATGCAAAAAGTATTCCGAAGACTCCGTCGAGTCGCTATGCAGTATTTTGCCGTCTTCCGCTAAACCCAGTTATGGCTGGACTTTCCGAATTGGTGCAAAAGCTGGGATCGCGCGAACGATTTGGTATATTTTGCAGGCAACCAAATCGCAATCTGTGTATTATTTAGTAAAATTGGTAAAAAGAATGCGAGGTATGTTTATGCTGAAACAAATTATTTACATCTCTTTACTAATCGCCATCACCGGATGCTCAGGTTTCGGACAAAAGGCCGCGGCTGCGCCGGCCGACCCGACCAAAGATGTTAAAGCAACATTTGATCGACTGGTCGAAGGCATCAAGCAGTCAGATGCGGCAAAGGTAATGAGCGTATATGAAAAGAGCGAGCGAATACTCTTTTTCAACAATAACGGCTCGGCTACGATCGGCTGGGATACGATGAAGGCCAACCGCGAATCGCTTTACGCTAAGACCAAGAATGTATCGCTTGATATAACCGGTCTTCGCGTGGAAATGCTCGGCAAGACGGCTGCGTACGCGACCTGTAAATGGAAACAGACCCAGGAGTTTGACGGCAAGGTTGAAAACGCGTCGGGAAGGATGACTTTGGTTTTTAAGCTGATCGGGAAGGATTGGAAGATAGTGCATCTGCATACCTCGCCCGATAGCCCTGCTGCCGCCAGGCCAGTCCTGCCGTCAGAGCGTGAAAATTAAAAAAAGCCGCACTGAAAGATCAATGCGGCTTTTCGATCATGCTACGTTCAGGCGTTTACGAATGAGCTCCCGGATAACTCGAGCCTAGCCTTGCCTCGTCACCCTCTGCAAGCCCGTTTACCAGTTCGTAGTGAAAATAATCGAAACGCGTCGATACCGGAGCATCGATCCGCTGCTGGTACATTTCCCTCGAACGGTCAATAGCTTCGCGAAGACGGTCGTATAGGTCATTCGACTGACGTCCATCACTTACCTTATCGGGGTTATAGAGCTTGATCTCGGACACGAGAAGCCGTGCAAAGCTACGTGCCTTGGTGTGCTTGTCGCGTTCGTCAGCGGAAACCTCGATCGGCAGATCGACTGTCCTTCCGCGTTTACGGCCGTTGGTCGGCGCAGTTGTTACCTCGGCGACAGGCTCTTCAACGTGGTGATATCCATTGCCATTGCCGTTCGTTAGAACCTCGACGTGTTCGTCGACCGGAACGACCTCTTCTTCTACCTCGACCACTTCGGGTTCGGCAGAGATAAAAGCGAAATCGGTCGTTTCAGGTGCGGGTTCGGCGACTTCAGCGACTTCAGCAACGGCCTCATACTCGACGACTTCTTCAAACTCAGGCACCTCTTCGACCGATTCGGTCATGAGGTAGGATTCATCGTCAAGTGTGTCTTCAACAACCACTGGCACCGTGTCGGTTAGATCTTCGGCGACCGGGTTTACTTCTTCGAAGCTGGCCTCAACAACGGGCTCCTCATAAACTTCGGCCTCCTCGAAGGCCGGCTGTTCGATGGTGTCGACGTCATGAAGCTCCGTAACCTCGTGTTCTACCGTCGGCTCTTCGTAAACCTCGGTCGGCGTCGGGTCGAAATGAGCAGGTCCCACGTCTTCATAACTCTCGGCAGCTTTGACTTCCTGCGGACGGCCAGCACCTGCGGTCGAAGCAAGAAGCTCAACCGTAAGTCCGGCAACTCGAACTAGGGCTTCTATGGCATCGACCTGCACGAATTCACCGTTCGGTCCACCGTCGGCGTACAAAACTGCAACGCCACGGCCGCGAGCGACCAGCGGCACGGCAAACATTCTTTCAGGATCACCGAATTTCAGGGATTTAAGGAATTTGGAATCGTGCTTGTGCGTCCCCGAAACAGCTTCGACGGTCCTGAGGTCCTGGACAGACTCACGCAAGATCGTATCCGACGAGGTCGAAAAATGGATGTCCCGCGTAGTATGTGCTTCGCCCGATGCGTCTTTTCCAAAAACTTCCCAGCCGACGAAGTTGTCGTTTTTGATGATAAAAAAGGCACCACGCGCGGTAAACCGCGAGCAATGGTCGGTAAGAGATTTTAGGATCGCCGACTGTGACGTCTTGCCGCTGATCTCGGCAATTGCATCACGCATCTGATCAAAGCTGACCGCTCCGCCCGGCGACTGCATCATTTCGGCTTCGGCAGCTGCTGACGCAGCGACCTGGGCACCATCGTCACGGGCAAGCCGGAGATGCTCCACAACCGATTCCTTCAGAGCTTCGTCAACGACGGTCCCTGTATCGAGGCGTTCCGAGAAATTCTTGAAAGCTCCGTCAAGCTGCAACTTGTGCTTGTCGACCTCCGATTCCACCATCTTCTGGAAATCAGAAAGTTCCTGCTTCATCTCGGCACGAACGTTGTTGAGATAACTCTCGAATTCAGTTCGTAGACTAATTTCGAGTTCTTCACTATTCACTACGTTTTTCCTCCATGGGTATGAAAAATAGGCTTATTTTGCGGGGCGCAAGGTTGGCAGATCTATTAAGGTACAGCCTGGCGGCTGACGGCACGTGTGTCCGCGAAGGACACCGCAAGAAAAATTATGAACAATTTCGTGCTTCTATGTCAAGAAATTCTTGCGCGGGAGGGTTTTTACGAGATAAAAAGCCAGGTATGTTAGGTAGCGACGACCTCAATATCTGGATCGATCTCTTCGCGAATCATATTCTCGATCGCCATCAAAGTGCCTGTAAGCGAACTCGGACAGCTGCCACAAGCACCTTCATACCGAATCCGAAGTGTCGTTCCCTCGAGCTCAAGAACCTCGAGCCAGCCGCCGTCGCCCGCCAGGTAGGGCCTTATCCGTTCGTCGAGAAGTTCGTTTATCTGTGCCAATTTGGGGTCGTCCGAAGCAGCAGCGGCGATCGCACCGCCGACGGCAGCAGCGGCAGCTTTTCCGTTGCCATTCGATACCTTCACAGCCTCGGCCGCACGGATAGGAACAGCGAGCGTGGGTAATATGTCGTCCCATTCTGCTTCGTCGCTTTTCTCGACCGTGATCATTTTGTCCATATAAAACACGGAAACCACGCTGTCCATTTCAAAAAGAGACTTGGCAAGCGGGTCACTGCCCGCGTCGGCAGCGTTTTTGAACGAGTGTGACGTTCCGTGCGACACCGGTTCCTTAAGTATGAACTTAACGGCGTTCGGGTTAGGTGTTTCTTGTATATCCGCGATCTTTGGCATCAGTCGATAAAACTTCTAAAAAGGATAGAATTCTCGCATTCCTTAATCCTTACCTTTTTGTCAACATTATGATATCGCAAATTTGCAGTAATCTCAAAACCGAAAGACCCTGTTACGAGCGCAAAAAACGGACGGTCAGCGTAATAGCCTATAAAACCGTCCGAACTCAAACTTATACCGACCTATCCATCGGTGGTAACCGACGTCTACAAGAGGTCCCCATTTCTGCGGATCTATTCAGTAATGTGAATATCGTCTCCCTTGTTAACGCGCCCCGAAAGGAACAAACCTCCGAGAACCACTCCCAACAAGAGAAAGACTATCGTCGAGACAATAAGAAGCGAGTTCGCGTTCCCGACGTATTCATAGAACGAAAAGGCAGCAATACCTAAGGAAACAATGGCCAGCACGGCGTACAGCATATCCTTCACAAAAATCACCTCCAAAAAAAGGTCAAAACTTACGAAGTCGCTGGTAACGTTAAAAGCCTTGCCAAAAGGCTGGTTAGAAGCGGTAACGAGTTGCCAAAATGCCGAATGTTGAACGGCTTTATATTAACCCCAATTACGAATCCAAAGCAAGCATTGTTGCAAAAAGTTATCCCTCTCGCAGGCGGGAAAACACTACCCTCGGGATGCCTTGCAGATCCGGCAAAAATACGGTGTTTTGCCATACTTCGGCATTGAACATTGCGGAAATTGCCGCCGATTGCCCAGATCCTATTTCTATAAGGATCTTCCCGTCGGGTTTGAGAAACCTGTTTGCATCGCTAGTGATCCGCCGAATAATAGACAACCCGTCTCCGCCGTCCGTGAGAGCAGAACGAGGTTCGAATTCGCGAACCTCGGGCTGAAGTGTGTTCATTTCGGCCGATGATATATAAGGCGGATTTGAGACGATCAAATTGAAGGAACAGGCCCCAATCCCGGCATATAGATCCGATTCCACAAGAGTTAGCCGATCGCCGACGTTCAACCGACGGGCGTTTAGATCTGCGAGAGCAAGCGCGCAAGTCGAAATATCGACGGCGACAGCCCGCGCGTTCGGGTTATTCGCCAAAATGGCGACAGAAATACATCCCGAGCCGACGCCGAGCTCAAAGAAGGTAGGAGAATCGATCGGAGCCAAGATCTCGATCGCCTTTTCGACAAGCGTTTCGGTTTCGGGGCGTGGGATCAAAACCTCGGGCGAGACTATAAAGTCGAGCCCGAAAAACTCCTGATCTCCACGAATGTACTGGAGCGGTTCACGGCCGGCTCGACGGCGTGCAAATTCATCGAGCCGGAATAGCTCGGTTGCGTCGAGAGAATGTTCGGGATGAGCGATCAGAAATGTCTTATCTTTGCCGGTCGACAAAGATACTAG
Source organism: Acidobacteriota bacterium (assembly GCA_040006215.1). Lineage (GTDB taxonomy): Bacteria > Acidobacteriota > Blastocatellia > Pyrinomonadales > Pyrinomonadaceae > OLB17. The sequence continues at coordinate 7,423 of JBDTXM010000110.1, read as the reverse complement.
CGATGCGGCTTCGCGACGCGGATCGGGGATCCCGTGGTCGGCGAGCAAGAGAGCCGTTTGTGCGATCGCGTCGGCTACATTCATCTGGCGCCGTCGCCCCGGACCATCGCGGGAAGGGTCATCAAAATGATCTTAAGATCAAGCCAGAGAGACCAGTTCTCGATATAGTATTGATCGATCTCGACCATTTCTTCAAAACTCAACCGATTGCGTCCCGAAGTCTGCCAAAGGCCGGTAATTCCGGGCTTCATATCGAGACGTTTACGGTGGCGGCGTGTGTATTCCTCTACTTCATACGGGATCGGCGGGCGTGGGCCGACGATGCTCATATCACCCCGGATCACATTGAAAAGCTGTGGCAATTCATCAAGGCTCGTACGTCTAAGCCATCTTCCGGTCTTCGTGATCCGCGAATCATTCCTGACCTTTCCGAACACGGGTTTGTGCTCGTCGCCGGTATTCGCGTCATCGCTACCCTCGATATTTTTTTTGTAGGAATCTCGATGGATAGTCTCATCGGCGTCAGCGAACATCGTTCGGAACTTGTAGCAAAGAAAGATCCGGCCGTCCATCCCTACGCGCTCCTGCCTAAAGAGGACCTGGCCGCGTGAACCGAGTTTCACTGCGATCGAAATAATGATCAAAAGCGGCGATAAAAGCACCACGGCAATGATCGAAATAAGGAGGTCGGAGAGCCGTTTCAGAAAACGTTCCCCTTCGCTAAGTGGCTCGCGAAATAGCCGAACCATAGGGAGCACTCCGATCTGCTCGATACTCGTTTTTTGCGGCAGCATATTGAAAAGGCTGGGAGCAAAACGGAACTCGACGCGCTGCTTGCGCCCGATCCGCATCATCGCATCGAAAAAGGTCTCGCTTGAGAGGGTTCGGTCAGTGATGATCACTTCCTGGATTCCCAGCTCTTTCACGATCGAGGCCAGATCTTCGAGCCCGCCCAATCTCGGTATCTCGGCAAACGTCGATTCGTTCGCCGTGTTTGAAGGTTCGGCCAAAACGCCGACAACTCGGTAGCCAAGATCAGGACGCTCACGAAGTTCTGCGATGGTTTGCCGGGATTCAGTATTGCTGCCGATCACGAGCGTCGGGATCAGATTGATATCGCGATTTCGAAACTGGACCTGAAGATAACGGACGGCTAGATGAAAAATGCCGAGCGATGCCAACGCTACCGCAAAGTCGAGAATAAATATCGTCCGCGAGTATGAGTATTCACGATACTGGAATCCTCCGCGGAACAGGAAGGCCCAGGCGATTATCAAAAGGGAACTGACCAGGACGGCCTTAAAGATCTTGATGGATTCCTGAAGGTAAGAGAACGCCCCATAAAAACTGTAAACTCGCTGATAGGCGAGAAGAATGATCCGGATACCGACGGTAAAGAAAAAGACGCCCGCGTAGGGAAGGAAATCTTTTGACCACGCCAACGCGCCCGACGAAAAAATATCGCGTTCGTAGCGAAGCTTGAAAGCCAGAAAGAACGCGAAGGCAGTCACTGCCGCGTCAACTCCGACTATCGACGCACGCGTAAGCGGCAAGATCCAAGCCGGAACGCGGCGCGATTCCGCAAATGGCCGGGCGTCGCCAATGGTTTTCTGAATGGCGGATTCTGCTTTCATCCCAAAGATGAGTGTAGTTTACAGCAAAATCAGATCTATGGTCGGTTCTCGCGATCTAGTCAGAGCCGGCCATTTTTCGAAAAAGCTCTTCGTACTTGTCAGTGATGCTTTCCCACGAGTATTGGCGTTTAACGTGTTCCTGCGCGTCAGAGCGATATTTCTCGACGATTGACCCATCATCGACAACTTCATGTAGTTTCGCGGTAAGGTCGGAGGTATCGGAAAAAAGGATCGCGGCCGATCCTACCACTTCGCAGTTTTCGGGGGTCGCGTAAGCCAGCACACAGTTACCAAAACCCATCGCTTCGATCAACGCCGGATGAGTTCCGCCGACCTCCGTCGCGTGGATGTAAGCATAAGCGTTCTGCTGAAATGCTTTGTAATCCTTACCAAAAACAAATCCGGTTAAAATGATCCGCGGATCCTCAGCCGCAAGCGATTTTAGATGTGCTTTGTACTCGCTGGCGTATGGAGCATCGCCGACTATCACAAGCTTTAGATCTGTAACAACGTTTTTGAATGCTTCGATCACCATCGCTGCATTGTTTTCAGGTTCTAGCCGCGAGACATAAAGAATATAGCTATCCGGTTCGACCCCGTAGCGATTCACTGCTTCAGCGTCCGCTTTGCGTTCTACCTCGGCTCCGTAAGCGATCATCGTGGACTCGATCTTGTATTCGGTCAGGTAGTAGTCCCTGATCACCTTGGCGTCGGTCACGACCTCGGTCGCAAACCATACGCTGGAGCGCTCGCCGATGCGATAGTACGCCCGCCCGAGCCAATTCCATTTTTTGCGTTTGCGTTCGAGGCCATCGACGTTTACGGCTACCGGGGTTCCAGTCCAGGTAAGTATCGGAATGAAAGGTGAGTTTGCGGCATTGCAGATCAGTATAGCGTCAAAACGTTTCGGTGCGGCGTTAACCGTGGAGAGAAACGTATGAACGATCGTGTCGAGGTATTTGTGTTTTAGGGTCGGCAGCGTTTTTAGATGCACGCCGTTGTATTCCTTCAGTTTTCGATCGACATGATGAGACCGGCAATAGACAGTTACGTCATGGCCCCGTTCAACTAGTCGTTTCGATAATTCTTCCGCGAAGGTCTCAAAACCACCGTAGTTCGCCGGAATGCCCCTGGTGCCGAGAATTGCTAAGCGCATTTGGAGGGATCAAGGGGCGGCAGTCTCCGTCTTTTTTACGGCTTCGAGGTCGCGATCCACCATCTCGCGAACCAGAGTTTCAAAATCGTATTTGGGTTGCCACCCGAGTATGTTTCTTGCCTTGGTTGGATCGCCGATCAGCAGATCGACTTCAGCGGGACGATAAAACTTCGGATCCTCGACAACGAATTTTCGATAGTCTAAGCCGACGTGGGAAAACGCTGAGTCGCAGAAATCGCGGACCGAATGGGTGACGCCCGTCGCGATAACATAATCGTCCGGTTCGGAATGCTGAAGCATCATATGCATTGCCAAGACATAGTCCTGCGCGTGTCCCCAATCCCGGCGCGCCTCCAGATTTCCAATGCGCACCTCTGACGCCAAGCCGAGCTTGATCCGAGCGACTCCACTGGTGATCTTTCGCGTCACAAACTCATATCCGCGGCGTGGTCCTTCATGATTGAACAGGATCCCGCTGCAGCAAAACATGCCGTAAGCCTCGCGGTAATTTCGCGTCAGATCAAACCCTGCTACCTTGCTTATTCCATAAGGACTGCGCGGATGAAAGGCCGTGTCCTCTGTTTGGGGAGTTTCGCGGACCTTGCCGAACATTTCGCTCGAACCGGCAAAGTAAAAGCGGCAATTTGGGTTCAATTCGCGCAGGGCGGCCAGGACAAAATGCGTTCCGTTGATATTCGTATTGAGTGTTGAAAATCCATCCGCAAAGCTCTCGGCAACAAAGCTTTGCGCAGCAAGATGATAGCATTCCGTAAATTCATTTTTGCTGAACACCTGGAAGATGCTCGGATAGCTTTCGAGGCTTGCAGGATGAAGAACGATCTTGTCCAGCAAATGGCCGATCCGCGTGAAACGCCTCTGCGGGTCTTCCATGGCGACCCGGCGGACGATGCCATGGACCTCATACCCAAGAGCAAGCAGATGCTCGGCAAGATAGCTGCCGTCTTGCCCGGTGATGCCGGTTATCAAAGCCTTTTTCGTCATCCGTTCTCCTACGCAACTATTCTTTCAAATACATCGAGCGTCTGTCGAGCCGTCGAGTTCCACGAGAATTGCTTTGCACGCTCGAGCCCGCGTCGCGACAAATCGGCGCAAAGCTCGTCATCTAACAGAAGCTTCTCGATATTATCGGCGATCGCCTGAACATCAAAAGGATCAACCAAAATGCCTGCATCCCCTACAACCTCAGGCAAACTCGTTCTGTCGCCGGTGATCACAGGAGTTCCGCATTGCATCGCTTCAAGCGGCGGCAGGCCGAAACCTTCAAAAAATGACGGATAAACGAATATCTTCGCCGCCGAATAAAGCGGCGGCAGGTCTTCGTCAGGCACAAAACCCGTAAAACGAACTTTGTCCCCTAATTCGGCGAGCTCCTTAGTTCCCAGGGTTTCTCCGGAGAGCCACGCTTTTCTCCCAACTAGAACGAGGGGCGGCATGTTACGTTTTTTGGCGAGCATCGCGTAAGCTTCGATGAGACGCCCGAGATTTTTTCGCGGCTGTATCGATCCCACGCCGAGAATGAAATCTTCCGCGAGATCATATTTCTTCCGGATCCGGTCCAATTCATCTGTATCAGTCACCGGCGCGTAAAAATTTGGCGCGGCAAGCGGGATCGCCGTCACTTTTTCCGTCGGCAAATGATAGGTGTCAATAAGGTCCTGCCGAGAATATTCCGATGATGCTATCACGTGGTCGGCGCTCCGAGCGGTGTGCCTAATCGTGAGTTTCATCTGAAAGCGGCTGCGGCGCTTGTATGTTTCAGGAAGATGTTCGTAGGAGATGTCGTGAATTGTCGTCACCACCTTACATGGGACAAACAACGGAGCCGTGTACTGAACAAAGAGGATATCGACGGGCCGACGACGCAGCTCGATCGCAAGCGTTATAGGAATCCGGATGAGCGGCGTGTGCGGCAATGTCCTCCGCACAGAAAAATTACTCCAGCGGCCCGCGTATTTTTCGACAGCCTCCGGCTTTGTTACGTATAGCGTGTATTGATTATTCTGATCGATCTCGGCGAGAGCTTCGATCAGGCTGGTGATATAAGTGACATTCCCCGCAAGCTGTGTGCCAACGGAATGTGCATCAATGGCAATCTGCATCAGCTGGTTTGAACGGAGCCGTATTGGGCGATCTTTCTCGCACGGACGTATCTTTTCCGTCTTTTGAGAACAGCCTCGGGTATTAAATTCCTCACGATCGCCCGAAGAAATATTCGAAACGACGGAGCTCCCGCGATATTTCCAAATAGCAGCGAACGGGATTTGGCCTTTTCGCCCGCACGCCCGTATTCTTCCGAAAAAAAGAACCTTGTCCGCGTCTGAATTTCCCAGAGTTTACCGGCGCTCCAATCGAGCTTTGGTGCAACACGCTTCTGGGCAGCAATTACTTGGTCCAGCATGAAATCGAGATCGCCGCTCGTGTTAGTGTCATGCCGCCGCCAAGCGCCAAGCACACTCGGATCGAACGCAAACGCGCCAACCTCGGCCAATCGAAGATAAAGCTCGTAATCTTCTAAACGGGAGCCTTCGTTCCATCCTATTTCTTCAAGCGCATCCCGACGGTAAAAAACTGTCGAACTGATCGGGGCCGTTCCAAGATAGAGCATTGGCCGAGCGTCACCGTCCGGAAATTCAAAATTGCGCCAATCGGCCGAACTCTCGAAGATGTCGTCGGTATCGTCAATAAGGTATCCGTTGCCATAGGCTAGGACGGCCTCGGGCCGTGATTCAAGCAGATCGATCCGCGAACCGAGAAATTCGGGCAGCCACAGATCATCCGAGCCGAGATAAGCGAAATATTCACCCGTAGTTCTCCCGAGCCCCTCATTCAAGGTTGCACATAAACCCTGGTTGGAATTGACGATCAGTTCACACGGAAACGGGCAACTTTTTAATATATTTTCGATGACGGCTGGTGAGCCATCGGTCGAGCCATCATCGATCACCAGAAGCTCAGAGGGCGGATGTGTCTGGCTTAATATTGACCTTAAACACCGATCCACGAATTTCGCGTGGTTGTACGACGGAACCAAAACGGAGATTCGCTTTTCGCTACCGGAGATCATCTGCAACTCCTTCAATGCGATGCCATTTTCCCTTTTGCGGAAACGATTTGCAAACCTGACCCTGTTTTGCCCTTTTCGGTCAAAAAAAGCATAATAAGATAGTTTTCCTAAGGCTTGTCTATGAAGTTCGTATCCGACATCCGACTGCTTTTGCTCGGCATCTGGCTTGGTGCAGCCTGCTTTTTTATTGGAGTTGCGCAGGTCGCTTTTGCCGTGCTTCCGCAGCACGAACTTGCTGGTGCCGTAGTCGGCAGAACGCTCGCTATTTTGAATTATGCGGGTCTTGGGATCGGCGTTATTTTGATCTTGATGTCGGTGTTGGCCGCAAGAAACACGAGCCGCGTTCTACTCTGGCTCGAACGATTTCTCCTGCTGATCACTGCAGCCGCGTGTGCCGTTGGACAATTTGTTATCGGTTGGTGGATATTGCTCGTTCGGACGCAGATGGGAAAGCCGATCGATGAAGTTGCGGCTGACGACCCGCTCCGCATGCAATTCAACCAACTTCATCAATATTCCGAATGGCTGCTGGTCGCGGCAATGGCCGCTGCTCTTATTGCTTTTTTTATAATCGCCAATAGGAAGTTTGCCTCGGCGGATAAAAAGGCGACAGCGGACCCGTTTGACTTCACTAAAGATTTCAAGAAATCCTGACCGATATGGAATTGATAGAAAGATCCAGCGAATTCTCAGCCCGCTTTGGCAAGTGGAACGGCAACGAAAAGCTGGCAGATTACCCTTTTGTAGAGAACGTCCACTCTCCGTTCACGCCGGTTCGGCGCGCTCTTCCGATGCTTAATCTGGCCCTCATCTCGTCGGCCGCTGCATATATAGATGGGACCGATCCATTCGATAATTCGTCAAAAGACGGCGACCTGAATTTTCGCGAGATCCCGATCGAGGTGGAAGCTGACGATCTCAAATACGCCGCGAAAGGCTTTGATACAAAAGCTGTGATTGAGGACCGTAACACCCAGATCCCTATCGATCGGCTGCGCGAGTACGAGGCGAATTCGGTTATCGGCAGTCTCAATCAGGTTTGGTGGAGCCTGAGCAGCTATATTCCCAACGCTAAACGTGTGGCCGACGAACTCGCCCCGAAATTGGCCGAGCGCCTTTCGCATCAAAATGTTCAGGCTGTGCTTTTGGTCCCGGCGTCGCGGCTTTGTCATCAGACGTTGGGAATTATCGCCCGGGGGATCGAACAAAGTGGAATTCCGACGATAATGATATCGGTTGATCGCAAACTGACCGACATGGTTCGCCCGCCGCGGACGGCCTACTACACAGGAGACTTCGGCTCTGTCGCCGGAAAGCCCGGTTGGCGCGAATATCAGCTTCGGATCCTCGACGAAACACTTCGCGGCATGGAAACATTCGACCAGCCCGGCTCACGCAAACTTGCTGTCGCGATAGAAACGCAGGTTGAAGCGGCGAGGGGCGAGAGATAGCTAACCTCCCATCTGCCATTGTTTGACCGCTTCGATCGGATGGACGAGCATCAGAATATTTATCAATAAACTGTCGTGGATCCAGAATATCAGGATC
>JBDTXM010000109.1:0-12075 GCA_040006215.1 Acidobacteriota bacterium | reverse complement strand
ACTGCCCCCAGGTTGCCGCTCCGTATGCATTCAAACCTTCGCCGCTCGTCATTTGGAGCTCGGATCTAAAAAAGAAAGAGGTGTGCGGATTGATCAGCAGAAGCGCATGACGATCGACGGTGTTCAACGGCGCGATGGCGATGCCGTTCGAGCCGGACGGCTCCCCGAAAGGATCGTCTTTGCCGACACCGGTTTCTACCAACCCGTCACCCGAAGCCGGTGCCACCCGTCCTATCGAGGCGGGGAGTTTTTTGGGCACCGAGCCTCGACCATAGAAATCCTTGAGACCCTCAAGGCCGACTGACTCGATATCGCCGCCGATGCTGCCTTCGCTAAATGTGAGGGCCATCCATGGCTCGAATTTTGTGATCACTCGCGGATGAATGTCTGGATGTTTGGCGAGATAGAAATTCAGGCCGTCAGCCCAGGCCGTCATGAGAACTTGAAGCCACGCAGGGCTCGCTGTATATTTCGCCTTCATATCGGCCGGATCGATAAAGATCTTCATCCGCAGATCGCGCAAGATGGCCGATTCGCCTTCGGCCTCGGCAAGACGTCCCATCGAGTTCAGGTAGTTTGTCTCGACGCGATTGAAATCATCCTCGGCCTGCGCGTAGATCATCCCGAAAACGGCGTCAGCGTCGGTCTTTCCCGTAACATGCGCGATGCCCCAATTGTCACGCGCTATGGTCACGTTCTGAGCCGCGCTTTGCCAGCGTGCCAAGTCCGTCTCTTTTGGGGCTGCGGCAGCGAACATAAGCAGCGGACAAACAGCCATGATCAGGGTCGCTCGAATAATGTAGGAACTCATATCTACTGGTCCTCATCTTCCGGTTTCGGATTTTCCGGCGCGGTTTTTGACGTGCTTCGTCCGAACGCCCAGGTTGTCGTAATTCAAGATCGCGTTAAAGAGCATTGAGAAACTGCCGTGGGTTTCATGACGCCACATTGGATTGTTCGCAAACATGACCACATGGCCGCGGCCGACGGGAACATCGACTACGGCCGGTTTTCCCGCTAGTTCGGAACCTCCAGCGAGCATGCCGCTAACGAGCAGGTCCTTTTCGGCGGCGAACCGGAGCACAATGCGCGGCCGCGTTTCGGGCGGCGGAACGTTGGCCGGATCGGGCGTCGGCGCGGGCGACATTGGAGTCGGTAGCCGGCCTTGGACAACATCCGGGTCATCGGTCGTACCGCGTCCGCTCGGACGCCCCGTCGTCGGAGGTTGGCCAAATCCACCGCCACCTCCACCTCCGCCCGGGCCGCCGAATGCCGCAACCTGAAGCAGCGGCGATTGGCTGAAATATACGGCGAGGCCTTCGTCATAGCCGTAGGCGATCGGGCTTCGGCGGTCGGCGAACACGGCATTGTAAACGGCTCCGCGTGCCTGCAGCAGACGAGCATCCTGGATCGAAACGCCGGCCGTTATCCCGAAATCGATCGGGAGCGAAGCGTTATCAGCTACCGTAATAAATAGCCCGCCGGATGCGATGAACGCCTGAAGATTCGCGACACCCTGGATACCGAGTCCGCCGCGGATGTCGTCAGTCTGGTCCGGCGACATACCGAAGTTCGGCGTCAGGTCGGACTTTTTCCACGGGATCGCTGCTTCCTTTTCGCTGAATGTTGCTTGGCCACGAACAATGTTCTGAGCGCTTGTGCGGACAGGCCCGAACAGGATCACGTCGTATTTATCACGCAGATTTGACGTCCGTCCGATGGACTGATCCGAGATGTAGTCATACGGGATCCCGAGCCGGTCAAATTCGACCCGGTACCAGCCCTCGTCCTGGGTGTTCAGCCATGTATGAACGATGGCGATCCGAGGCGTGCCGATGGCATGGTTGGCGACATCAGGAAGTTTGTCAATCGCGTTCGCAGTCAGCCCAAGGTCGGCGGTTTCTTTTGTCAATCTGGCCGCAAGGTCGGCGGGGTTGCCCTCGGCGTTAATGATGTACGAACCCGCACTGTAATTTTTGTCGCCGATCTTGAACGGCGCTTCGGCGGATAAAAATTTGACGTCCTTCAGTCGAAATCTCAGTTGTGCGATTGCGCTTTCTGCGGTGTGATTGACGACGAAACCGGCGGTTCCGGATCCTTCGATCTTACCCGCGATCTTTATCGGGCCATCGGTCATCGCCATAGCGGCGTCGAGTATCTTTTCATCCTTGACGCGCACCGTTTTAACGTTATGGAGCGGACCAAGCGTCCAGCCCGTGTCATCGTACGGACGCGGGTCATTGACATTGTAATACTGCGTATCGAGGAGCATATCGGCCATGCGCGAATACGGCTGGTCCATCCGGACCACATAGCTGCCCGCGGAAAACTTACCTTCTTTGACCTCGATGTCTTTGGTCAGCCGCTGGACCTCGCAGCCCTGAAGTTTCAATAAATTGATAAGTTCGGCCGCCTCGACGGGGCGTGTGTCACTTGACGGAAGCACGTAGGCAGCGGGGCCTTCCGTACGACCTTTTGCGACAGACCGTTTGCTCTTGAGATAAAAATTGCCGAGGAAGCGTTCTTTGTTGAGACCGACGTAGTTCATCGCCAGCAAGATCGCACTCTCCTGCATGTTGATGTTGTTGCGAATGGACCATTTTACGCGCGGCAGCGGCGGATTTGGCCGGAACCAATCGCGTGCCGATTCCGTGGTTACGACTCGGTCCTGCGTGTCGGCACCGCCATTGCCGAAGGTCTCGTAAAAACGCCCAATCGAATTGTGACCGTTCGCGACATAAAACATATAGTTTGGCGCCCAGCCGTCGTAAAATCCGTGCGTCCAGACGCCGGGAACGCCGCGTTTCGTCATTTCTTCGATCTCGTAATAAGCGAGCGATTGCCACTCGTCGACCACGATCGGATCGAGCCAAGCGTTGTACGGCCCCGTGCCGGTAGAGGTGTAGAGGAACGGGACAGATTCGTGCAGATCGTGAAGGACCGTCGGGTGATATTCGAGAAATGCCGCCATCTGATTTCGTGAGAGTGCGAGAGCCATCCCGAGCGAATCGCGGTTGTTGTCGTGCGCTACGTATTTTCCCCAGTAGATCAATCCGGGCGCCCGTTTGCCTTCGTTCGCTTTGCGGTATTTGTAGAGATCGACCATAGCGTCGCGGCCGTCAACCTCGAGCGTCGGTGTGATCATCACGATCACGTTCTTGCGGATCGCCTGGATCAGGGGCGTGTCTTCGACAGCGAGGCGATAAGCCATTTCCATCAGCATCTCGGGACTTCCCGTCTCGGTCGAGTGGATCGAACCCGAAGCCCAGTAGATCGCCTTGCCCTCGGCGATGAGCTGCTTTGCGACATCGTCGTTGGTCGTCCGCGGATCCGCCAGCTTTGCGGTTATCTCTTTGTAGCGGGCAAGCTTGGCGAGGTTGGTCTCGTCCGAGATCACGACCAGCATTTGCTCGCGGCCCTGCTCACTTTTTTCCGGCGCACTGAAAACCTTTACCCGGGGACTCGCTTTTTCCAGTTCGCGATAATAGCGATATTGATCGGCTGTATACGTAAGTTTGCCGGGCGTACCGATCGGGTATCCGAGGATCTTTGCGGGACTCGGCACCTTTGCCGAGAGAGGCAGGTGATCGACGATCTCGGTCAGAAACATCTTGTCCGTGGTGTTCTTTAGTATCGAGTCGGTGTAATCCTTGTCGACGGGCTGCGGTGTCGGAGTCTTAGGCGGGACCTGGGCAGAACCGGTAATACACAAGACCAACAGAAAAGCAGAGACAACGAGACGCTTCATTATTAATGATTCTCCCTTGGGTTCGCTTTGCAGAGAGGCAAAGCGACTTATAACCGAGAATTGGCTTTTTGAACTGACGAGATTGTATCAAAACCTTTGGGCAAAAACCGAAAATGATGGCAAGAACTTACAACCTTTCCCGGTATTTTTCGTAAATTATCTCGAAAGCGCGATCTCGTTGTTAACACTTTGGCTGTAAGGCTCGTCTTTAATATCGGCTTAAGCAGCAAAAAAGCCACGTAGCAAAAGAGGGCGATGAGCGGACGGCACTGTCAATTTCGCTCATTTTCAGCGGCCGAGTTTTTCCGCTCATCGTCGTTCTTATAAAGAATGCCTGATAACGAAATGACCAGCGACCTATTTTTATTCGCGGGAAGCGGCGGAACATCCGCAGCGGCGTCGCGGCTGGTCACCCCTGCGGCCCGATTGGTGGAACGCATTCGGACCGGCGACGAGGAGGCATTCGGCGAGCTCTATAAATTGTTCGCGCCGATGGTGCATGGCATCCTCATCGCCCGGCTGCCGCGCGATGAGGTCGACGACATTGTGCAGGATGTTTTTATCGCAGCCTATAAAAATCTCGCCAGTCTGCGTAACGACAACGCGGTCGGCGGTTGGCTGGCGATGATCGCCCGCAACCGTGCAACCGAATTTTTCCGGCAAACGAGACCGACAGAAGAATTGGTCGAGGCAACGGACACGACAGGCGATTCGCGGTCGCGTGCTGGTGAGATATTATCGGCGATCCGCTCGTGTCCCGAGGCTTATAAGGAAACGCTCGTTCTAAGACTGGTCGAGGGAATGACCGGCCCCGAGATCGCCGAGCGAACGGGCCTGACACCGGAATCGGTCCGTGTAAATTTGCACCGCGGAATGCGTCTGCTCAGGCAAAAGCTGGGCATAGAGGTTTAGTGATGAAGAAAGATTATCTCTGGAACAAAACAGGCAGCGACGCCGGCGTCGAACAGCTCGAGGATGCCCTCGCCACATTTCGATACCAGACGAACGAACCGCCGGCTCTACCGGCAACGCTGCTCGTATTACCGGAAAAACGCTCTTTCGGCTTTTTCACACTCGGGCTTGTGTTCGCGGTTTCGCTTGTGGTTATCGCTTCTATCGTTTGGATGCGATTCGCAACGATAGGCAGTCCGAACGAGCGTAGCGTTGTGGCCAAGCAAGGCGACATTCAGAACTTGCCGATCACGCCGATCGAATCGAACCCTCCTGTGGTCGAAACACCGGGCATCGAGAAACACTTTGTAAAAACCGTGCAGCCAATACGAATTCCGACAAAACGCATACACACTGTTGCGCGGAGATCAGAGAGCAAACCCGGACCTGAAAAACTTACGCAGCAAGAAAAATATGCGTACGGTCAGTTGATGCTGGCGCTGGCGATAACCAGCAACGAATTAAAAATTGTCAGAGACAAGATCAATGGACGCGAAGAGCGAAATGCGGCCGATGATAGACAGAAATAAAACCATTAGGAGAAAAACCGTCATGAGATCATTAACCCGCTGTTCGTTAAAATTAGGATTGCTATTGCTCTTCGCTATACCGTTGGCTGTCAGTGCACAAGACGCTCGGCTTCATTTTGAAAAGCTGAACGGGCTTGATACAAAGGCTCGCGACGTTGTCGAAGTAAACGTCGACGGCAAGGTACTCGACCTCGCGAAACGCGTGCTGGCAAAGAGCAAGGACCCTGACACGGTCAAGGTAGGCCAAGCCATCACGGGCCTCCAGGCGATATACGTCCGGGCCTATACGTTCGAGAACGAGAACGAATATAACCTCGGCGATATGGATGAGATCCGCTCGCAGCTTCAGGCACCAGGCTGGACAAAACTCGCGAATGTTCGAAGCAAGAAAAACAACCAGAAGGTCGACGTTTACACGATGTTCACCGGTGACGTGATGAGCGGCGTCGCGGTTGTCGTGTCAGAAGCGAAAAGCATCGCCGTGGTCAATGTGATAGGCCCGATCGATATCGACATGCTGGCGGAGCTCGGCGGAAGGCTCGACATCCCGCGAATGGATATCGATATTACCGGCAGCAAGGACAAACCGAAAAATTAAAAACAGGAGGCAGCCATGTTTAGAAAAAACAGTATATTTACCGCTCTGGCTCTCTCCGTTATCGTTCTTTCGTTTGCGTCGGCCGCAACTGCGAAACCCACTGAATACGACCTCGTCATCCGGCATTTGAAAGAGAAATACAAAGCGAAAAAAGTAGGCGTTCCTTTCATGTCGCTCGCAAGACTAGTCGTCAACGTCGTCCGGCCCGCCGGAGTGAAAGGCTTCAAGCTCACGCTCTTTAACGGGCTTGAGTTTTCGCGCGAAACACTCGACAGCGAAATGCAGGCAGCCATGCGCGCGAGCTTCGGACCCGAATGGACGCCGATCTTACGCGTCCGCTCCCGCGAGGGCCAACAGGTCTACATGTATATGCGCGAATCGGGCAAGGACGTTAAGATCAACTTAGTATCGATCGACAAACAAGACGCCGCCGTCATCCGTGCCACATTTGATCCGGACAAACTCGTCGAATTCATGAACAATCCAAAAATCTTCGGCATCTCCATCGGCGATGACAAGCCCAAGGAAGATAAACCTGCTGAACATGAATCAAAGCCGGCAGCCGAATTGCCGGATCCTAGAAAGTAAAAGGCTCTGCCTGCAAAGCGGCGAGGCTTGTCTCGCCGCCTGCTTGCCTATTCGGTGATTCCGCGTCAACATATCTCTCATGAAGATCGCGTTTTTTATCCTCGTTCTCTCGATGACGGCGGCCGCGCAAATCCCGACGATCACAAAGGCTCCTAAGCTCGAAAAACCGCCGCCGGAAGTCGCGGCGCCGTGTCCGCTCGCGCTTGCCCAAGCTCCTTCCTGGGGCGGCATCAAGCTCGGCATGACCGAGATGGCATTTCAAAAGATCTTCCCGAAGATGCCGTTCATGGTGAACAAGATCGACATGCCTGACGATCCTGCATTCGACAAGCTCGACAGCATGATGTTCACATTTTATAAAGAACAGCTCGAGGAAATAACCATCCAGTTCGACCTTTCGCAGCACTGGGATAATATTGGCCAATTCACCGACGACCTTTCGAATACATTCAAACTGCCTGGCATGTGGACGATTTCGGTCGGCACTGGAATGCTTGACTGCAAAGAATTTAGGGTGCGGGCGGTTAGCAGCCGAAACGAGATAAAACTACGCGACACCTTTGCTGCCAAGGCGATGCAAACCGAAAACGCTCCGCCGCCGACAAAAGACGCAACCAAGCCCAGACCGACCCGGCCGCCGTTTTAGAGCATGACATTTTACTGACGAGGATCCTGGACCACCCGCGGACGCGTAAATTCCGCGGGTTTATTTGAGATCACGACTACCTTTTTCTCAGAAACATGTTTCGCGGACTCGGCCTTTGGCTTGGTTCTTACTCCATCCGAAGAAACCGTCCGGAGCGGAACGGCCGGTGATCTCAAAGCCTGTTTCGCGTTCTTAGTATCCACGTTGGTACTATCATTCGACGCCTTCTCGAAATATTTCACCGGCTTTTTCTTAGACGACGTTGACGGATTGATTCTGCCCACTTGCGGAACAGTTTTCTTCGCGATGGCGGCCGCCGCAGGATCATCCGAATGTTCAGCCGAGGCGAATCGCCACACGGCACCATTTCCAAACAGGAATAAAGCTATCAATCCCATGATTCCGCCGCCGATCATAAGCGAACGGTACGGTACGGCAGACCGCTGATGCGTCGACGGGTAGTAAGCCGTCAGGATCGAATTGCTCGTATCCGGTTCGATCGTTTCCCGCGTATCAACGTTCCCTAATATCGTCGGAAAAAACGTTATCTCGCTCGACACCCGCGACGATGCTCTCGCGACCGGTACGCGGATCCGCACCGGCTGTGGTGCAGACTCAGCAACCGGCAAGCGAGGAGCCCTAACATGGGTGATCTCCTCCGGCTCTTCCGGTGCCGCCGCAATTATTGTCGGCGCCTGGACGACCATTTCCTGCGCTGCCTGCACAACCGGGATCTCCTTCGGTACTTCAGCAACAGCCGCGATTGCTTCTGGCTTCTGCTCGATCGCAAGGGCTTTCACTTCTATGTTTTCAACGATCGGTTTAGCGAAACTTTCGCTCGCCATAACGTCAACAATATCCCCTATCGATGGAATGTCGTCCTCGGGCTGTTTCCATTCGATCCTGGCCGGCTCGTGGCGGATCGGGGCAGCTTCAATAGATGCAGCTAACTGCTGGCGGAGCTTCCTTCGCCATATTTTCAAACGCGAGCGGGCGGGCAGACTTGTCTCCAGTTTCACCTCTATCGCCGGCTCTTCTGCAACGATCATGGATACCGCTGGAATGTCCAAAACCATCGGCGACTCGACTATTGCCGAAGTCGGGGCCACGCTCACCCTAACAACCGGCCTCGGGGGCGTTTTCGGCATAACCCCCGCGGGCGGCGGCGTCGAAACGTGCGTAGCAAGCTGCTCGATGTGTCGAAGCTGCCGTGCGAAAGCGTTTGCCGACGACTGCCGTTTGTCGGGCCGTTTGTTGAGCGATTCGGTCAGGGCGTGCGTAACCAGCATCCTAAGTTCAAAATCGCCGATCGATATCTCGCGCGGCCGCTCGCTCTTGTGCTTTTCGATCAGCGCCACACCTTTTGAAGCGTCGAACGGCGGGGCTCCCGACAGCATTTCGTAAAGAACGACGCCCAGGCTGTAAAGATCGCTCCTCGGACCGGCCTCCTCGCCCGCGCATTGTTCGGGCGAAAAATACCGCAGCGAATCGAGCGCCGCATCGATCATGAATTTATCCGAAATGATCGAGTGTCCGACAATGCCGCCAAAGTCTATATTCGTGATCTTAACTGTCCGCCGACCGACGGGAGCGGTTGTCAGGACGAGATTCGCCGGACTGACCGCTCCGTGCGTTAAACCCGCAAGATGGATCGCGTTCAGAGCCTCAGCCGCCTGACGAACGATCTCGATCGAGGTCATAAGTTCCGGCACACCTAATTTAAGAAACTCCCGGATCGTTGGTCCTGCGGTGTCTTCCGCCACGACGTAGATCTCGCCACTCGTCAACGTGCCGGCTTCGTAAACGTCCGCCGCCGCCGAGTGAAAAAGCCCCGACGCGATCTTGGCTTCATTCACGAATTGCTCCGCGTTGTGAGCGACATGGATCTGGACCACGCACGATCGGCCGGATGCTGTGTGACGGGCAAGATAGCTCTCGCCTTTTACACCGGAATCCTGCAGGATCTCCAGGCAATAACCGGCAATGATGCCTTCACAACTGCCTTCGCGTAAATCGGAGAGAGCGGGATGGCTTTCGTCGGCGCAGGAAAAAACGTCCGTGTCGTAACATCGGCGGCAAACGGAACAAACTCTCATGCTTTATCCCCCAAACGACCCGAGCAAAAAATTCAGGCCGACCTAAAACTACAGGATCAATGCTGTGGGCACTATTGTTTGGAATTTTTATCCAGCCATGGGCTTAGAATTCCGCGGAGAGAGGTGCTCGCTAGTTTTTTCAAACTGTACTCACTTAATTACTACTTCAAGCAGTTTAAGTCAAGATTTTTCCACAGGTACTCCTTTTTTCAGCTACTTTTTCTTGATCACGGTTATCACCTTGACGTTTATCGGCGGTATCCAACGGACTTTCCCGAAATTGGGGTAGACGCCGAGGAGGTTTAGATTGTCGTGGGTCTTCGGTACCCTGGCAAAGAGTTTGTCGGTGGCCTCGTCCGCGGGAAAGGCTGGCACGGCGCTCGCCGAACCCCAGAGGTACGGGTCTAGATCGACAGTCGTAAGATCGGTGCCGTCAGAGCTCTTTTGCGTCAGCAGCGGAATATCGGTGGTCACCTGATAACCGCCGTTATACCAGCGAAGAACCTTTCGCGGCCAGAGCACTACGAACGAAGGGCTAAAGCCGGGATCGAGCTTTACGGTCCGCAAAGTCTCATCGTCAAACCCCGTCACGCCGCCCCACACGACACCCTGAAACGTCGCCACACCAGCAGGTGCAAATGTCGCGATCGAATGCACTGGAAAAGGCGTCTTGAGCGCCGATGGCCCCGCCGGAATGATGGGTGGGATCCAGACCTCCTGCGTGATCTCTTTTTGCGTTCTTGCGAGGCCCGAGCGCAGGGCGGGCGCGGTCTGCCATTTCTGCGTCGCCTCATCGCGTGACAATCCCGTCGCCGTTTCTATATGCGAGAATGCCGGTCCGGGCTGGATCAGGCTGTCAGGTGTCGCGGGCTCCCACTGCGTGAAATAGATAATTATTAAAACGCCGAAATTGGGGTTGGTCGCGCGGTCATTATTTACCGAGGGTTCGATCTGCGCGAGCGCTTCCTTCACCCGCTGGCCCTGGATATAGTCGTTGATCAGGTTGAGTGCGAAATTGACGCCTTGGAACGCCATTTGAATACCGCCGACGATGGCCGTGCCGCGAGGCGCCGGGCCGCCAACAAACGGCAGGCTGTTATCGGCGACGCCCACGACCGCTTTGGTGTTGCCGCCGGTCGAACCGCCGCCAGCGGCTCCACTAGATCCGGACGGAGACCCGGCGGCTCCCGGGGGGCGGTTGATCGCCCCGCCGGCGGAAATAGTGACGGGCGGCAGACCCAACAGCCGATGCCCGACACGGTAATCGGCGGCCGGTGGGTTTGGCGCGCCGGCAACGGCGGCCATTGACAACTGGCATTCGGGCGCTACCTTTACCCCGAGCTTATTGGTTACGGCCGCATTGGTGCGAAACGGCCCGTCAAAGCTCCAGATTTCCGCGTTGAGAGCCTTAGCTTGAGCGGCGACGAGCGAATCGGGGAGCGACAGGACCGTGCCGGTCCTCGTCTGATTTTGAGTGTAAACCTCGACGCGGGTCGCCATCGCCCCGCCCGGTGCAATGTTGATGTTGAATTTCTCGAGTACGATCCGATTGGCGGTAGCCTGACGTGGAAGTGCGTTTACGATTATCTCGTTGTATGCCTGTTGAGTGATGTAGATCGTGCGTCCGTTGCGTGACATGTTTACGAGAGCGTTTGCCGCCTGGGCATTGCCGCGATTTATCTCGTCGATGACGTTGCCGTCTAAAAGAATTGGATCAGCCATTTTTACCTCCTGCTATCAATGGTGATACTCCTAAATCAAAGTAGGATGTATTGCGTTTCCGGTGTGAGGGGAAACTAAGAAAATCGAAGGATTTTGTGCTCCGGAATTGGTGACGAAAGAGGGGGAATTTTTTTGCGGAAATAAACTTCGCGGGTCGATGCCTAAGCGTTCGGCGGTTTAAGCGGACGCTTTAGAATTTACGGGTTTTTGGTATGTCGAAATTGACGCAAGTTGCCTAAGATGCCGACGAACCACGTAAACTATTGTAAATAGACTGGTAAACCCTTCTCAACCGGCTATTTTCAGCACACCTGGTAGGCTGAGCCGATCTCGACAACCTTGCCATTTTTGAAAATGATCGTGGTCGTTCGCGGTCCGTCGTCGTCGTCCATCTCGTAGTGCCAGGCGAGGCCGCCATTGTCCGTTCGTTTGTCGACTGTGTATTTCGAGCCGAGCTTTGCCTTTACGGTGGCCTGAGTGTCGCCGACGCGGACGCCGGAAACCGTCCATTTGGCGGAGGTCACGAAGAAGCTTTTTACCTCAAATGTCTTTCCACTTTTGCTGTCGCCGTCCATCATGTAAAACGACAGGCCGGCGTATTCAACCTTCTTTTCGCGGCCGCCGATGCATTCTTCGCTATTCGGCTTTCCGTCTTTAGCGGGCTTTCCAAAGGCTTTGACTATCTGAGCGTAAGTCGAGTCCAGGCCGATCGAGCCGTTGATCTTGAGCTTCGCCGGGTTGACCTGGGCGAAGCTAATGGCCGAGGCCAGAAGTATGAGCGCAAATATGGTTGTGAGCTTTAACATGTAGAGTTGACGGAGTTGGATAAGAGTTTTTGCCCGCGAATTACGCGAAAAAGGAGAAAAGCAGATTTCCCGCAAAGACACTAAGACGCAAAGTAAAAGAAAGAGGCGGGCAAGCCCGCCTCTAAACTGAATACTGACTACCGGCTACTGACTACCGTTCCGCTATCGTGACGTATTTCTGATCGCGGGCACCGATGTATTCGGCTCTTGGGCGGATCAGTTTGTTGTTGCCGTATTGTTCGAGGATGTGGCCGGTCCAGCCGGATATGCGGCTGACGGCGAAGATGGGCGTATATAGGTCGAGGGGAATACCCATCAGGTAATAGGTCGAGGCCGAGTAAAAATCGACATTCGGGAACATTCCCTTTTTGTCGTGCATGATCTTTTCGA
>JBDTXM010000108.1:0-12110 GCA_040006215.1 Acidobacteriota bacterium | reverse complement strand
ATTCTCTGCTATTCTTACAACATGATCTTACCAAAGACTTTACAAGAAGCAGTCATTTTCTTCGCCGATGAACGCAATTGCCAGAATCTCGTGATCGCAATGCGTTGGCCTGACGGTAAAGTTGTGTGCCCGCGATGTGGTTCGGAGAACGTTTCCTATCTCGAAAAAGCCAAAGTATTCAAGTGCTACGCCAACCATGAGAAAGCCAAGTTCTCGCTCAAAGTGGGAACCATATTCGAGGATTCAGCTTTGGGATTAGATAAGTGGTTAATGGCTATGTGGCTATTGGCTAACTGCAAAAACGGTATCAGTTCTTACGAGCTGTCGCGGTCATTGGGTATCATGCAGAAGTCAGCTTGGCACCTGAACCACAGAATCCGTCTAGCAATGCAGAACGGTTCGATAGAGAAGCTATCCGGCGAAGTAGAAAGCGATTCAACCTTTGTCGGTGGACGCGGCGGCAACATGCATCACAAA
The DNA here is from genome assembly GCA_040006215.1 of Acidobacteriota bacterium. Classification (GTDB taxonomy): domain Bacteria; phylum Acidobacteriota; class Blastocatellia; order Pyrinomonadales; family Pyrinomonadaceae; genus OLB17. Next base: position 11,633 of record JBDTXM010000108.1, on the reverse strand, counting down.
GCCAAGATCGCTCGTGGCGTCAATAATCACGGTGGAGCCGCTCACATGACCGAAGTAACTGGAGTTATCGAACGCGGCGGCGAAGTTCGGGCAATGGTCGTTCCTAATTCAGCGGCAAAGACCTTGCGGGCGATCATCAGCGAACATATCGAAAAGGGTTCGCATGTCTATACCGATCAGGCAAAACAGTATCGAGGACTAAGCGAAGATTACATTCATTGGGTTATCAATCACACCTATGAATATGTTCGTGAGAACGTCCATACTAACTCGATAGAGAACTTCTGGAGCCTGTTAAAGCGGTCGATCAAGGGAACCTATGTTTCGGTAGCTCCCGAGCATTTACAGGCTTACGTAGAAGAACAGGCATTTCGTTTCAATCAGAGAAAGCACAAGGACAATGACCGTGGACGGTTCGTGGCTTTGTTGGAGTCGATCAGTGGAAAGCGTCTCACCTATAAGGAACTGATCGGCTATGAAACGGGGCACTGAAGAAAAGCAGTTGAAGCGAGGCAAGAAATCATCCTAAGAGATTTCCAGCGAACCCGTTTCGACATGTTCTGTTACTGCGTGTAATACGTGGATAGGAAACTCTCCGACTTGCTCAAATTTACTGTCCTCATCTTCGGCCTTCTTGTAGAACAGTTTTAGAGCATACTTGCCTGACTGGCCTACCGGAAAAATCGGAAAATTTATTGTGTTTCGAAAATTGAGATAGGCATTTGAAGCTTCGAAACTTACCTCGCCTTCAACGGTCTTTGTCCCATCGGGAGCTTCTAATACTACTTTAGCGTTATAGGTGATCGGATTCTCAAGCTCTCCATCGCGCGTCCAAAGAATCAAAGCCGCCCAATTTTTAGGGATTCCCGCATTAGATGGTAATTTCTCGGTTATCTCACCGTTCACTGAAACATTTTCTAAGACTGAAATTAGAGACGCAGTGTTATTGATTCCAGTAAGAACCTGATCACAGGGCGCAAATAAAACTAGACGTATCATTCAGCTTTTAGGTGTGTAAACGCCCTACACCGTCCGACGAACTGACATCAAGCCAGACATGCACGGCACGAATTTGACCATAAGTAAACGGAACAGGCTTAAAATCACCATGCTTCGAAACGACACCTTGACGAATTTGGGTTTGCGTCGTTTCTTCAAATGAAAACAGGCCAGCATCGCGCAATTGTTTTTGAGGATCCCAATCTTGTGGGGGTGATACACGCTTACTATGCCACCGCATGCCACCGACGAACCATCGTAGAGTTAGTTCGGCATTGGAGCGCTTGGCATTTGTGTAGCTAAATTCGGTTCCACAACACGGACAAATTAGGAAATCATCCGCAGGGCGTTTTAGCTTATTGTAACCGCAAACTGGACAGTCGAACATGTTTTTCTATTTCTTCTTACCGCACTCGTAAACGAAATATTGATAATTGCTAATAAATTCGTGAACGCTAATATCTACGATGAAATATGTGCGAATGACGTTTTCTTTTGTCAACACCGCAAACTGTTGCGTTTCCTTATTATATCGTATCATATCGCCACGCGAGCCATCCTTATTACTGCGGAAGCACTGGTGACACTTGCTTGAATCGCGCAAATCTGTGAGAAATTTGTCGGCTTCAGCTAGATATTCTTCGGCTGTATGAAGGTGCTGAAACTCTTTTCTCTCCACTACGTGAAAATCGAAGTGTTCGAGCAAGTCGTCGTCATCTGCAAAGCCGTTCGTAATTAACGACACTTTTTGAGTTTACGTAGCCTTTGTCTCTTTAGCTTTCTTTTCCGCAGCTTCTCGCCGATCTATTTCAACTTTCGGAACGCTGATAATCCTTCGCGTAAACACTTCGAATCGTTCCCCGTTCTTACCGTCCATCTTTATCTCGATCTTGTTAAGTTCTTCAACGTTGATCGGTTTCGTTTTGCCTTTCATACCCCACATTATAACTCTAATCTAGGGCGATAATATTTATTATGATCCTGGATTTCTACAAAGCGCTTTTTCAGTTCGTTTGTTCGATAGAAAATTCCATGATGTTTGGCACGGCCCAGTGATGCCAATGACGCTCGCATAAATGCCAATGGTGTGTCTTTGAAGTCGTTTTCTCGCCAAGTAATCGCTGCCTTTTGCATTTCATACGTAGCAATGTCGGCGGCCTGAAGAGCGGCTTCAGCCTTCATCCATTGAATCTCATATCCCCACTTTGCGTATCCTTTATTAAGTCGAAATACTTTCCCGAGGGGTTGGGTCGTTCCACATATCGACAAACAGATTCTCCAAGCGTCCACCCATCTCCACCTGCAAAAATATAATGAATCGGATCGTTATTATTAGAGAGGCTTAAAAAATGATGGACGGCTTTCAGAATTTGAACGACATTGAATATGTAATAACTGCTACACTGAACGTCACCGATTAGATCTTTTGGAATAGTCTCGTCAAAATCTTTTTTTATTACGGTCGAGGTAAAGGATTCTAAACGATATTCACCTTTACGGTCCTTGCGGTTGATCGTGTCATGCAGTTTTTTTAGAAAAGGCACAAAGTCATCCTTTTGCCAATCACAAAACATGCTTTTACTGGGAATGGGCTTTTGAGCAATGGCGCGACTTTGAGCAAATTCAAAATCGGTCATGTGAAAATACTCTAGATTTTTCTTGTCGAGTTCGCGACGCCATTCTTTCCGAAACTTGCGCCAGTTATCGACCGTTCCAATATATGCGCCAACAGAATGTAGGGCGGGAACGCTCTCATCCTTGGGCACGTTTGAGGCTCCATCGAAATAGACGGTTAGCAAAGCAATAACACCTCGCCGATCATCGAATGCATTTTCACAAAGATGCTCGAAAGCATCATAAGACTGTTCTTCACAGTGCACAATTGTCCTACCTTACTTGCGGTCAGTCAAGTATATTATTGCCAAATGTGCACAAAGCGTGGAACAAGGTCGAGTTGGGAACGGCGATCCCCGATCGAGGGGTCAAACCCCGAAGGGAGCCGAAACAAAAAAAATGCTGAAACCGTGGAACACGGAACAAGAGCTAGATTCTCTCGCAAGTGCATGAAAACAATGGAGTTGTAAGTTTACGAGTCCCAAATTCTGTATTACATTGTCATACAATTTAATACAAACTGGAACGTTTCGTCGGATCAATCCCCAAATCTGCGTAGCCTGCCACAGAACGATGTTGCAAGTGTGGCACGTACCACACTTTTGTGAAACGTGGCGCATCGGCTGCATATAGTTGGAAGTGAAAAACCCCGTAAACATTCTCTAAAACCTGCTACACTAGGCCGTTACAGCAGTTAGCGCTCACTTTCTCTATCGTGAACAAAGTAGAAATAATACCTCTCGGCGGCATCGGCGAATTCGGGATGAACTGCATGGGCATCAAGTATGGCGATGAGATGATCATTGTCGATGCCGGCATGGGCTTTCCTGAAGAAACGCCGTACGGCGTCGATATTTCGATCCCGAATTTTGATTTTCTCGAGGAATATCGCGATGACCTGACGGCGATAATCCTCACCCACGGGCACGAGGACCACATCGGAGCTCTCTCGTACATTCTTCGGAAATTCAATCTACCGGTTTACTCGTCACGTTTTACCCTGGCATTGACTGAAAAGCGTCTGGGTGAATTCGACATGCTTGACGACGTGCTTCTGCATCGGGTATCGGCGGGCGATTCGATCGAGATCGGCTCTTTCCGGATCGAATTTATCCATGCTTCGCATTCGCTCGTCGAATGCTTCTCGCTCGCGATACACACGCCCGTCGGAACACTGATCCACACCGGCGACTACAAGATCGACGACACGCCGGTAATTGGAAAGCCGTACGACCTGAAGATGCTAAGCCGCATCGGTGACGAAGGCGTGCTCGCCCTGCTATGCGATTCGACCAATTCGACAGTGCCTGGCCGCACGCCGTCCGAGCAGGCAGTGATACCGGCGTTCGAAGAAATATTCGAGCAGACCGAAGGCCGCCTGATCGTCTCGACATTCTCTTCGTCAATGCACCGGCTTCAGATAATTTTTGACATCGCCCACGAATTTGGCCGAAAGGTTTGTGTCGTTGGCCGCTCAATGCAGAAGAATGTCGAGATCGCGACCGAGCAGGGTTTACTTAAAATAGCTCATGGAACAATGATCGATCTCGGATCGTCGCGGGCGCTTAATGACGACGAGATCTGCTACCTCGTCACCGGTTCGCAGGGCGAGATGCGAGCGGCTCTGTGGAACATGGCGACGTCGACATTCAAGGGTTTGGAGATCGAAAAGGGCGACACTGTCGTGCTTTCCGCCCGCATAATTCCCGGCAACGAAAAGAACATCAGCCGCCTGATCGGTCACCTCTATAAACGCGGGGCCAATATTATTGAGGAGAAACGAAGACTTGTTCACGTTTCAGGCCACGCTTCTCAGGAAGACATTCGCATTATGGTCGAAACCTCAAGGCCAAAATACGTTGTTCCGATCCATGGCGAATACCGAATGCTCTTCCGCCAAAAGGAATTTATCAAGAATCATGTTGCCGGTTACTCCGACGACAACATAGTTCTGATCGAGAACGGCAACGTCCTCGAGATCGACGAATACGGCGCGAGAGTCGTCGAAAAACGCGAACTGCATAAGACCTTCATCGACGAAGAATCGATGGAAGAGATCGAATACGATGTTGTTCGCGAACGCAAAAAACTCGCCTACGGGGGAGCGATCTCTCTTGTTGTCACTGTGGATAAACAAAAACATAAGCTGACCGGCGACCCGCAGATCAGCTTTCAAGGCGTGGCCGGTATCGACCCGACAAACGGATTCGCAGCCGATGCCCGAAAGGCCGTTATTGACGCGGTCAGCGAAATGCGCCCCGACCAGATCGCCGACCGCAAGGCTTTCAAAGAAAATCTCCGCATTCACATGAAACGCTACATTCAATCTGAGCTGGGCTCCAAACCCGTGATCGTTACCACGATCGTCGAGGTTTGACGAGACCGCGTTTTCAGCTGCAAAACTCTTTTTACGAATCCTCGCCCTCACCGACCGGATTGTTCGAGGTCGAAATTAGTGAATTATCGAATCCGCTGTCGTTATTGAAGAACCCGTTTATCGGCATTTTTTCTTCACACTGAATATGAGCGACTATTTCAAAGATAAGGTGGTATTTCTAACGGGTGCTTCGAGCGGCATTGGCGAGGCGATCGCGGTTGACCTCGCAAAGCGAGGCGTTATCCTCGGATTGCTTGCCCGCCGCGAAGAGATGCTGGCGGATCTGGCGAGCCGTTGCGAAGCTGCGGGAGGTGTGGCCCGGATATTTGCATGCGACGTCGTTGATGCTGACGCCGTTCACGCGGCCGCCGACAAATTGCGGCAAGAGTTCGGAAGGATCGACATTCTGATCGCGAATGCGGGCATCGGGGGAAACGATGAGCCTACAAGGAACTACGAACCGGCCGCGGTGCGAAAGGTGGTCGATGTAAATTTGCTCGGGGCTGTCAACGCCGTCCACGCAGTCGTTCCGGCGATGCTCGAACGCGGTTCGGGCCATCTCGTCGGGATCTCAAGCCTCGCGGGTTTTCGCGGGTTGCCGAGATCGGCTGCATACTCTGCCAGCAAAGCAGGCATGACGGCGTTTTTTGAAAGTGTCCGGCTCGACGTAAAGAGACGGGGGATCGACGTTACGATCATTCAACCCGGATTTATCAAGACTCCGCTCACTGCGGGTCGCCACAACAAAATGCCGTTCATTATGGAACTAGACGACGCCGTTCCGCATTTCACTCGTGCGATCGAGAAGAAAAAGAAATTCGCTGCCTTTCCATGGCCATTGGCCACGCTGGTCCGGGCCGGTAAATTCATGCCTGCCTCGGTTTACGACTGGATCGCCGGCGGAGCGAGATTTCGCGAGTAACTCCAGTTGACTTGCTCCAGCCTGTCGCTGACAATAGCGTTTTTGGTTGCCGATCTGACCCACTCCGTTTTACCGTTCATTACTATGGATTTTATACAGGCCATCATCCTTGGTATCGTCCAGGGTCTTACCGAGTTTATTCCAGTTAGTTCTACTGCCCATCTCGTATTTGCCAGCCGCTGGACCAATCTTTACGACGGAAATGCCGAGCAGATAACGGCGACGATCGCGGTTATTCAACTCGGCACACTCGCGGCAGTTTTGGTCTACTTCGCGGGCGATATCTGGAATATATCCACAGCATTCATCCGCGATCACTATGCACTGGTAACTGGCCGGCAAGGCAGAACATTTTTCGGAACCGAGGGCGTACGGCCGATCTGGCTTTCGCACGAAGCGTGGCTTGGTTGGCTGGTCATCATCGGCTCGATCCCGATCGGTACGGCGGGGCTTCTCTTAAAGAAATATATCGAGGGTTCGGGAACCAAAAATCTTTGGATGATCGCGACGATGCTCATCGTGCTCGCGGTGTTTTTAGCGATCGCGGAAATGGTCGGTTCGCAGCGGAAAGACCTCAAACAACTCGGCATTGTAGATGCGATCGTGGTGGGCTGTGCGCAGGTATTGGCGCTAATGCCGGGTTCGAGCCGGTCCGGCTCGACAATTATGGCGGGTTTGTTCGCTGGGGAGAAAAGGGAAACCGCAGCGCGCTTTTCCTTCCTTTTATCGATCCCCGCGGTGTTTGCGAGCGGCTTGCTCGAACTTAAGGAAGCCTGGCACATTCTTCCCTCGCAAAGCTTCGGACCATTGATCGCGGCGACCCTTGTTTCCGCCGTAGTCGGATATGCTTCGATCTGGTTTCTGCTCGCGTTTCTTCGCAGAAATTCGACAGCGGTTTTTATCATCTATCGATTGATCTTAGGTACCGTTATTTTGATCCTTTTGTGGCGCGGAGTGATCAGTCCGCAGATCGGCCAATAGGTCCCGATGCAGAAGCGCTGGGTAATTCGAAAACACGACCACGACCGTGCGGCGGAATTTGCCCGGGAACTCGGTCTATCGCCCCTTATCGCGGCGCTCCTTATTTCGCGCGGGCACGACAGCGCCGAAGCCGCCCGGAACTTCCTGTCTCCGACCATAGCCGACCTGCACGACCCACTCCTGCTCAAAGGAATGAGACAGGCCGTCGATCGCATAATGATGGCGATAGCGAATGGTGAGAAGATCCTGATCTGGGGCGACTACGATGTTGACGGCACGACCGGAACAACTCTCCTCAGAAAGGCGCTCAAGATCCTGGGCGGGGAAACCGGCTTTCATATTCCGAACCGTTTTACGGAGGGATATGGTATCAACATCCCGGCGCTCGAAGAAGCCAAGGCGAACGGATTTTCGCTGGTGATCAGCGTGGATTGCGGTATTCGCAGTTTCGAACCGATCGAATGGGCGAGCAAAAATGGCCTCGACGTTATCGTGACCGATCATCACCTGTCTGATGACGAACGCGGCAATCCTCCCGCGTACGCGATCGTAAATCCCAATCAGACGGGATGCCAATATCCTGATAAACATCTCGCCGGTGTCGGCGTCGCTTTCAAGCTGGCCCACGTACTCCTTCGCGAAAACGGACATGAAGATCGAGTAGCCGATTTTCTTAAGATCGCGGCCATCGGTACGATCGCGGACATAATGAAACTCACGGGTGAGAACCGTGCGATCGTGTCGGTCGGGCTTCGTGACCTGACGCGGACGACGAATGTCGGCTTAAAGGCGTTGATGGAGGTGGCGGATTGCCGGTCCGAAATGACTAGCTACCACATCGGTTTTCGGATCGCTCCAAGAATAAACGCCGCAGGACGAATGGATGTCGCTCGTCATGTCGTCGAGCTTTTAGAGACTGAGGATTTTGCCCAGGCCCGCAAACTCGCTGAGATACTTGATACTCGAAACCGCGAACGCCAACAGGTCCAGCAGCGGATCACGGAACTCGCCCTCCTCGAAACCGCTGACATAGACAAGCAGAACTTTATAGTCGTAGCTGGCGACGATTGGCACAAAGGCGTAATTGGGCTTGCAGCGTCAAGACTCGCCGACCAATTTTACCGGCCGACGATCGTTCTTTCTATCGAGAACGATATGGCCCACGGCAGCGCTCGAAGTATTGGTGATTTTCATCTTCTTCAAGCGCTTGAAAGCTGCGGCGGATTATTTGAACAATTCGGTGGACACGCCGCTGCCGCGGGCATGAAAATTCGTGCCGATCGTATTCCCGACCTTCGGATTCAGCTAAATTCTTATGCCGCCGCTCTATTCGAGAAAGTTGATCTCACTCCTGAATTACTGATTGATGCCGTTATTTCGCCACAGACGCTGGACCTTAAAATGGTTGACGAACTGTCCCTTCTTGAGCCGTTTGGAGCAGGGAATCCGAAACCCGTGTTTTTGACGAAAGGTTTGGTACTGGATGCTGAACCATTCGTAATGAAGGAAAAGCATCTGAAGCTAAGCCTTCGCGATCCTTCCAGAAAGAGGTTCGAGGCCGTTTGGTGGGACGGTGTCAGAAAATCAAAGGGGCGAACCTTCACCCGCGGAACAGGCATCGAAATAGCTTATATTCCCGAAGCGAACGAATGGCAGGGAAACAGGCGGCTTCAACTTGTCGTTGAGGACATACGAACGGATAATTGAGGGAGTGCCGGAAAAAAACGATACCGACCTAAAAAAGCTGCATACGCGAGCGAACCTCCCGCGCTACGTGCGCATTGGCGCGCTCGGTATTTTATCGGTCTGTATTCTGGCGGTCGCGGTTGGGTTCATTCGGGAAAAGAATAGAGCCGCGTTCAGACTCAAGCCGGAACACACGCAGCTATCAAAGGACGTTGTCGCTGAAGTCAATGGCTACGAACGCCTCGAAACCGACGCCAATGTCCCGAAATACCTTGTCAAAGCCGATCACGCCACGACATTTTCAGATAATCATCAGGAACTCGAAAATGTTTCTTTCCAGTTGTATGACGGTGCAGGAAACGAGTCCGACAAAATGGATTCATCGAAGGCTTTGTATGTTCCCGAAGAAAACAAGAATTTCACGGCGTATCTAACTGGCAGCGTAAATATTCACACTCACGACGGATTGAATGTCCGCACTGAGCAGATCACGTACACAAAGTCCGCCGACACCGCCGAGGCTCCCGACGTCGTCGAATTCGACCGCGAAAATGTGCGGGGTCGCTCGCTCGGTGCGGTCGTGCATCTCGCCGCCAAAAAGCTCGAGCTATTAAAAGACGTGGCGATCGACACGTTCGAGTCGCCGGAACTTGCCAAGAGCAACGTCAAAGAAGCGACGATCAGATCCAGCCGTGCGGCTTTCGATCAGATAAACGAGCGGATAGAATTGACCGACGACGTCGACGTTCATGTTGTATCGAAGAACAAGACATCCGGTTCTCCTCGAAATATAAACATCAAAGCTGCCCGCGCTGTTGCTGGGTTTGATCGGCCGGAAGGTAAAGGCCCGGTATTAAAGCAGATCGAACTATTTGATAATGTCACGATCGAGACCGCTGAGGAGAATTCTAAGCCGACGAATATCGAATCGGGATATGCGCTGTACGATAAGTTCGCCGATCGTTTTGATCTAAAAAACAGCGTCCATATCGTCACCATCCAGGATGACAAGCCTACGGATATCAGGGCGAATGAAGCGGTCTATGCTCAGACATCCGGACAGATCGATCTCAAGGGCCAGGCCGAGATAACGCAAGGTACCGATCTGATACGCGGTGACGCGATAACCGCCCAGCTTAACTCCGGAAAAAAACTTAAGAATGCTGCGTCCAAGGGGAATGCGTTTCTGAGTCAGACTGTCGCGGATCGGACAACGCAGCTTGCTTCACCCGAATTGAATGCGACCTTCGACGACAACCAACTATTGACCGTGGCTAATTCGGTCGGTTCCAGCACCGTTACGATCACACCGCAAAATCCTGTCGATTACTCGACCGTAACGATGCTGGCTCCAAAAGCTATCCATCTTTGGTTCAAGGGTGAAGGGCTTATCGACCGGATGCAGACAGATGGCCGGACCTCGATCAAACTTAGCGTCCCCGATTCAAACACAGATGCGGCCAACAAAACCGTTACGGCAGACAGCGTGCGAACATTCTTTGCCGCGGATGGTAAATTTATCGAAAAAGCCGAGGCCGTCGGCAACGCTGAACTCTTTGTAGAGCCGCTTCATTCATCGGCCGAAAATTACAAAACGACTATCAATTCGCCGCGTTTTGACTGTGATTTCTTTCCGGGTGCGAATAATGCACGAACCTGCGTTGCGGGCGTAAAAGCCAAAGTCTTTCGAGTGCCAACGATCGCCGACAACACACGCGGAACGCAAACACTCGTGTCCGACAAGATGACTGCTGGTTTCAGCGCTCAGACGAAGGACGTCGAACGGATCGATGCGATCGGCAATGCGAAATTCTCGGAACTTGATCGAAACGGAATATCGTCACAGATCGGCTTTACTTCGAGTGACGGCGTGGTCCGGCTGCGAGGCGGGGAACCTACCGTTTGGGATTCAAAGGCTAGGGCCAAGGCCAAGGAGATCGATTGGGACACCCATAACCAGAAGTCTTATCTACGAGGCGGCGTTAGCACTACCTATTACAGCCAGGAAAAGACCGGTGGGGCGACGCCGTTCGGCGATTCACAAAAACCCGTATTCCTTACCGCGAACTCGGCCGAATTCGATCATGCGTCCGAAACCGGACATTACACCGGAAACGCTCGAGGCTGGCAAGAGAATAATTACATTCGCGCGGATTCATTTTTGATCGATCAGCGGGCCGGAACATTCGATGGCGCGGGTAACGTCCAGAGTATGCTCTTCAACGCAAAACGAAAGGATAATGGTAAGGAATCGGAGATTCCCGTGTACGCGGCGGCAAATAAAATGTCATACAACCGCGCCACCCGCGTAGTGAAATATGACGAGAATGTAGATGTTCGGCAGGGTACGGATCGTATCGTTTCGGGCACGGCAAGTGTTTATCTTAACGAAAAGAACGAAGCGACGCAGACGATCGCGGAGAGGAATGTCGTTATAACTCAGCCGGGACGGCGCGCAACCGGCGAATTTGCCCAGTATAATGTTGTCGAGGATAATGTTGTCCTTCGCGGCAGTCCCGCGACGGTGGATGACCGTGAGAACGGATCCTCGCAGAGTAGCCAGCTTGTCGTTTACCTGAGCGATCATCGGGTGGTCGCGGACGGTAAGACAAAACAGAACTCGTCCGGTAGAATTCGTTCTGTATACAAGGTTAAAAATCTCCCATGAGCTTTTAATGGTCGTTGAACTCGAAGTCGTAAAAGAGACATTGTCAAGCGGAAATAGCGGCGGGTCTATCGTTGGCTCCCTGTCGGCGCGCGGCGTTACAAAGACATACGGCGGCCGGCGTGTTGTTGACGATGTCAGCGTCGCAGTTTCGCACGGCGAGGTCGTCGGCCTTCTCGGAGCCAATGGAGCGGGCAAGACGACTACGTTTTATATGATGGTAGGCCTCGAGACAACCGAAACGGGCGAGATAACTCTCGACGGACAGGACATAACGCGGCTGCCTATGTACCTTCGTGCTCGGCTCGGACTTGGATATCTGCCGCAGGAACCGTCGATCTTCAGAAAGCTTACCGCCGAACAGAATATTCTGGCGGTCCTCGAAACGA
>JBDTXM010000107.1:0-12165 GCA_040006215.1 Acidobacteriota bacterium | reverse complement strand
CGACGGTGACGGCAAAGACGACATAGCCGTCTTCCGCCAAGGCAACTGGTACATCTTGAGATCAACAGGTGGCGTTACCATCACTGCCTTAGGCACGACTGGCGATGTCGCCGTTCCGGCGCGGTATATTCCCTAATTTCGGCTAATGGCGTAGGAATTTCGTAGTTAAAGCCTATTCACGCAAGTAACGCGAATTCCGCGAGCAAAAACTAAATGAATCGCGCGGCTAACGGCCGGGCTTTTGCGAAAGCTCGCCGTCAACGAGGTTTGTGATCAAGAGAGCGTCGCCTTGTAGTTGCCCGCGGGATATCGCGAGAGTTTTGCCATCCGGCGACCATGCGAAATTAAAAACACGGTCGGGAAGATCGAAAAGCTTTTGTCTCTCGCCGCCGGCAAGCGACTGCCTAACTAGGCTGGACGAATTGTAAGATCCTGCCGAATAATCGAACGAATTACTGGTGATCCACTGCACGATCGGCCTTCGCACCGGAAGGTCGAACAACTTCGTCTCATCGCCATCGAGGCTTATCACGCCGATCTGCTGCGTGCGGTCTTCGCCCACGGCAGGTAGCGGTTTTGCAGGCAAATGATGATAGGCCAGCCATTTTCCGTCAGGCGAGATCGCCAGAGGGCCGTCGGCGGAACCATTCGAGATACGAGCGGCAAGAGCGGGCTCGCCACCATCCGACGGGACCTTCCAAATCGCCGCGCTATCGCTCCTTTTCAGGAAAAATATCGCGCGTCCGTCCGGCGAAAAGGTCGGCCACTGCACTCGTTCATTCTCGTTGTCCCCGACCATTATCGGATGCTGCTCCCGCCCGTCCGCATCCATTTGCCAGATCTTCGGAGTGCCGCCTCTGTTCGACGTAAAAATGATATGACCGTTTCGGGAAAGGCTGGGATAGGTATTGTCCTGACCGGCGTTGGCCGTCATCTGCACAGGATCGCCGCCGTCGCCATCGATCAGGTAAAGGTCAGTTACCTGGCCCGAACGCGAGCTGTAGATAATGTTGCCGTCGGCGGTCCAGGCAAGGCCGAGGTAGCCGTCGAGATTTCGAACACCTGATGTAAGTTGCTTGCCTTTTTTCGGATCGCCATCTGGCAGAACCCAGAGATGCGCCACGATGTGCTGTTGCCGCGTCACTATCTTTTGGCCATCGGCCGTCCGGCTGACCCAATAATAGTTTTCGAGATCGTTGGTCAGCCGCCTGGTTTCGCCCGCGACCGTGTCGAGCATCCATATCTGTGACACGGCCTCCTTTACGTCGCGCGCAGAAACAATCATTTCGCGGCCGTTCGGCATCCAGACCATGCTTGCGACGAAGCGCCATTTTGGCGTCGTAAATGTTTCCTCGCGGAGGCTGGCCGTGCTGACCGATACAAGCTTTACCGGGTCGTCCTGGCTGCTGACGGCGATCACGATCTTCTCGCCGTCGGGTGACCAGGCGGGCCCGGTGGAAAAAGATTCCGGGGACCTTCGTAACGCCATCTCCTTTTCGCCGCCTCCATCAACGGCTGCCGTAATTAGTATGTCGGCATCCCGAACCGTTTCGTGCCGCACAAAAGCGATCCGTTTTCCGTCCGGCGAAAGACACAGGTCCGACCATACATTGTCCGCGATGTGTCTCGGAGTACCGCCAAGGGTAGCTACCTGAAATATCGATCCGCCGTTCGGAGTTTCGCGAAAGAACAAATATCGTCCGTCGGGCGAGTAGGCGAGCGACCCATAACCTTTTTGCGAAGGCGGCAGCGTTTGCACAGAGCTTCCGGTCGCGGTCTGCTGGACCCAGACGGTCTGTTCATTTTCTCCAGAGCGCACGAATGCAAGCGTTTCGCCATCGGGCGAGATCGTCGGGTACAAGATGTCGCCCGTGTCGGTCAATCGCTGCAGGTGAACCTGCTCGATCAGCGCCTGTTTTGACGGCGATTTGGGCTTTAGGATGAGCTCGTAAATACCGAACCACAAAACTCCAACGCACGCGATGATGGCGAAGGTGAAAAGGATGGCCCGAAGCAGGGAACCAGTGCGAGATTTGGTCTGGGATCCGTCTTCGCCATAAAGAAATTCTTTTTCGGCGGGGTCGAGCGTTAGTTCGTCGGGAAATACGGCCTTGACGGCCGCGGCGAATCTGTATCCGCGTCGCGGCACGGTCTCGATGAACTGCTTGCCGTTCTCATCCAATCCAAGCGCGTTGCGCAAGGTATATATATTCTGCGTCAGCACGCCGTCCTCGACGAACGTGTTCGCCCACACGTTGTCAAAGATCTCCTGTTTCGACATTACTTGTCCAGGCCGCTCGATCAGGAACTTAAGCAATTCGACCGCTTTTGGCGAAAGCGGCACCACTTCATCACCGCGCAAAAGCAATCCTCGCGCATCGAGGCGAAAACTCCCGAATTCATATAAATCATTGGAGCCGTTATTCATACCGCCTTTGAGAATTCCTTGAGAACTTTTTGAGGCGAACTTTGAGGCCTTTCCGCCGCAAATCACCTAACCTGCTGCGTCCAAACGACCGAACGTAGGCAATGATCTCGTTTGTTGATTTTGCCACAAAAAAACCGATCGGGAAATGAACGCCAAAACAGCATTCTTGATCGCCGGTCGACAAATTCATTTTTCCTGGAGGTAATCATGTCAAATCAAACAAACTTAGCATTCAGTGTATTAGCGTCGGATTGGGAAGTATCTACCATCTGCCAGATAGGCGGAGCGAACATAATCGGGGCCGGGGTATGGTTCGTTAAATTCAGAAGCAAGTGGGCGTCGGTGGATGAACCGTTCAATTTCTCGGGCGGACTCTTTGGATATGGAGGGAGCATTGGCGGAGCGACGGCTCCTAATTTCCGAACGCCCGGCCAGCTTTCGTATTCCAAGATCAAGTGTCAACGAAGCTTTAGCATAAACGACCTCGATGGAACTCTTGGCCGGATAACGAACTTCTCGGCCTCCGTTATGGTCGGTTACAGCATTGTGCTCGTTTCAGCATACAACTTAAGCGGGAGTTTATTTTATTCCCAGTGGGCCAATGGATGGGGCACCGGCTTCGGAGCGATGGGTGTGACGGGGGTCGGAACCTGGACGCATATGAATCCCGCCGCCGCGGCTGCTCAAGCCCAGGCCGTAACAGGAGTTCGTGTTGGAGGTTCAGAATAAACGGCAGCGGCTCGCCTTAATGTCGGTCCGCCTGAAAGGCAGATGGCCGGAACATATTTTCCAAAAAAAAACAAAGGATCGCTGAAAATGAAAAACTTCTTATTTATCTCGTCTCTCATCTGTGTATCGGTTTTGTTCCTGATCCGTATTGAACGGGTTGAATCTGGCGAGCGGCACGATGAAAAAAGTCCGTTTCGAACGCGGAGCCTCGAAAAGGAATTTCGGAATTACGACATTCGCGAAGACAAAACCGCAGAGCCGATCTTGTCGTCATTTAGCAGCTCGGCTATTGGCCGGTTCGACGACACGACGTTTTCCAGGTCATCGCGCTTGGGCGAAGCAAAACTCCGCGAGCGTATTCCGACCTTGCTCGTCCAATACGATGCGGCTCTGGGCAATGCGGCGGTTATCGCTCTGGACGTCAAACGCGGCCGAGCGCTACTAACCGGGCCGTCAAGGGAAAAACATTCCGAGATATTACGATCATTTATCAAAGAGAACGTATCGCTAATGGGGCTGGGCGCCACACAGGCGGAGAACCTGCTCGTAAAAGCTGACTACACCAATCCTGACGGAGGGCTTTCGTACGCTCATCTCGAACAAATGATCGGCGGCATTCCGGTTTTTCGCGGCGAGATAAAGGCCGGCTTTACCAAAGACGGCGAAATGTTTCGGGTGATCAATGATCTCGCTCCGGCTCTTGATGACGCGACTGCTCCAAAAGAGTTTGGAGAGGCCGAACAAGGAGTTCGCAATGCCTTCGCATTTGTCTCGCGGCCAATGACAGACGACGACATCCGCATCGATCGGGCTGCGTCGGATCATCTTAGATTCACGTTCGGGAGTGGCGACTCAGCGACCGTGGCGGAAAAAATGTATTTCCCGATCTATCCGGGCACTGTGCGCGCATCGTGGCGCGTGCTTATCTGGCAGCCCGTCAACGCCTACTACGTCATCGTTGATGCAGAGACAGGCACGCTGCTTTGGCGGAAAAACCTCACCTCCGACCAGACCCAGTCCGCGACATACGGCGTTTATAACTGCGATAGTCCGGGGCCATTGTCGCCGACGACTGCGTTGCCGGGATCGGGAATTCAGGGGTCGACGGTGAACCGGACTTCTTTCACGCTGATCGGGAACGAGGCGCCCAATCTTGGGCATAACGATCTGGGTTGGATGACCGACGGTACCAATATGACCGATGGCAATAATGTCGAGGCGGGTCTCGACGCCGTGGCTCCCGATGGAGTCGATGCTCCGGCGATAGGCGATGCCGATCGGGTCTTTGACTTCTCATACGATCCGCCGCCCGCAGGCACACAATCGCCGAGCGATGCGGCGTATCGCAACGGAGCCGCGACAAATGTTTTCTATTGGGCAAATCGTTATCACGACCTTCTGTACAGTGTGGGGTTTAACGAAGCGGCTGGAAATTTTCAAGGTAGCAATTTCGGCCGCGGCGGCGCTCAAAATGATCGCTTGCGCGCCGAGATCCAGGATTTTTCCGGAGTAAACAATGCTAATTTCACAACGCCCGCCGACGGACAGCGTCCCCGCATGCAGACCTACATCTTTAGCGGCCCCAACCCGCAGCGTGACGCCGCTCTCGACGCCGAGGTCTTTCTTCATGAAATGACGCACGGACTGTCGAATCGTCTTATCGGTAACGGCACCGGTCTGAACACCGAGCGGGCCGAAGCTCTCGATGAAGGTTGGGCGGATTTTTACGCCCGGCTGACGCTTGCCACGCCCGATGAGGACGTCGCCGGCATTTATCCTATCGGCGGATATTCGACCCTCAATTTCCCCAGCCTGGGCAGCGACAATTACTACTACGGCATCCGCCGCTTTCCATACGCACTCAAAACGACGGTTGGGGCGAACGGTCGTCCGCACAATCCGCTCACTTTCGCAGACATCGATATTCGCGAATTCGACGTGTCCGACGGTGCGTTTCCAGCATCACCGGCTCTTTCGCTTCTCGCGGGCGATGAGCATAACGACGGAGAGGTTTGGTGCATGGCCTTGCTCGAGATGAGGGCTCGGATCATTACCTCACTTGGTTTCAACAATGGTACCAAGCGCGTCGCTCAGATCGTGACCGACGGCATGAAGCTGACGCCTACCAACCCTAATTTCACGCAAGCACGTGACGCTATCATCGCGGCGGACGAGGCCAATTTCGCGGGGGCGGACGTCAACGACATCTGGATCGCTTTTGCGTCCCGCGGACTTGGCTTCGGAGCTGAGGACGGGCCGCCCAGCGTAGTCGAGTCATTTGATCTTCCGAATGCAATGGTGGTAGCTCCTTTCTCGGTGAGCGACGCGACCGGCAACAACAACGGTTTCCCCGAGCCGGGCGAGCATGTCATGTTGAGCGTGTCCGTTTCCAACACGATCGGAAGCGTTGTGCAGGATGTCGTCGTTACGACTGAGCAAGGGACCTCGGCATCGTACGGGAACATCGCTAGCGGAAACACAAAGGTGCGCCAGATACCTTACACGATCCCCTTCACCACTCACTGTGGCCGCATTCATAAAGTCACGTTGAGCGTCACGAGCGGCAACGCACCGGGCCCGAACGTTGCGGTACGAAAATTTCGTCTCGGTGTGCCGCCGCCTGCTCCACCGAGATTTAGCAACACGGCACCGATAACCATCAACGACGGCGGATTTGGGAATACGCCTGCACCGGCGTCGCCATACGGCAACACAATATTTGTCAGCGGCCTTTCGGGCACTAAAAGTTTGAGAGTAGGTTTCACCGGGTTTTCACATCCGTTTCCCGGCGATGTGGACATGCTTCTGGTCGGCCCGCACGGACAAAAAATGATAATTATGTCCGACGCTATAGCCGGGCCGGATGCCGTGAATACGAACTTCTCGCTGGTCGATTCGGCTGCCGATCCGCTGCCCGAGAACGGGGCTTTATTAAACGACGGCGAATATAGGCCGACAAATTATGGTGCGTTTGACATTTTCCCGCCCTCAGCACCGGCGGCACCGTATTTTTCGCCCGAACCCATAGCCTCGACGACATTTACGTCGCTTTTTGGCACCGATGGAGCGAATCTCAACGGCACCTGGCAGCTTTATATCGTGGACGACCTGAGTGGCTTTGTCGGAAGTGTCTCCGGCGGCTGGTATCTCGAATTCGCGTCGGACGCCGGGTTCGCCTGCTCATTCGCTCCTCCCGGACCGCCGCGGGCGGATTTTGATGGGGATGGGCGGAGTGATGTTTCGGTGCAGAGGCCGGGTGATGGGAGTTGGTTTGCCGTTCGGTCGAGCGATGGAGGGACGTTTACGAATACTTGGGGGAACACGGGTGATGTGACGACACCGGGGGATTTTGATGGTGACGGGAAAACTGACCTGGCGGTCTATCGACCCTCGTCCGGGCAGTGGTTCGTGCTGCGGAGTTCGGATTCGTCCGTCATGATCGCAAGCTGGGGCAATCCGGGTGATGTGGCTGAGGCGGCCGATTTCGATGGTGATGGCAAGACGGATGTCGCTGTCTATCGGCCTTCGACTGGTGTCTGGTATGTTCTTCGGACTTCCGACGGAGGCGTCTCGATCTCGGGTTGGGGCAACGCGGGCGACGTTCCTGTTCCGGCAGATTACGACGGCGACGGCAAAACGGATGTCGCTGTCTATCGGCCTTCGACCGGTGTCTGGTACATGTTGAACTCCACGACCAGCGTGCAGATCGTCGGTTGGGGACAGCCCGGTGACAAACCCGTCGAAGCCGACTACGACGGTGACGGCAAAGACGACATCGCCGTCTACCGTCCTTCGGACAACAACTGGTACGTTCTCAACAGTTCCACCGGCATCCCGACGATCGTCAACTGGGGCAACTCGACCGACCAACCCGTCCCCGCCGACTACGACGGTGACGGCAAAGACGACATAGCCGTCTTCCGCCAAGGCAACTGGTACATCCTCAAATCAACCGGCGGCGTTACCATCACTGCCTTAGGCACCACTGGCGATGTCGCCATACCTGCGAGGTATATACCATAGACAATGGACTAGATTCCCTGGAAGAAATTGGCCGTTTGGTTCCCTACTTTATTTCCATTAGATCGTTAGTTACTGTTTGATCTTCAACATCGGGTCGCCGATCAGGGCAAACGAAAGGCGAACATCCGGCCCGCCAAATACGAACGACTTCGAATCAAGAATAAAGTCGCCCATTCTGGTCATTGTGGTCGATGTTCCAACCTGGCTGTAGAACCTCTGGCCCATTTCCTCCTGAACATCCGGGGTCGTCTCGCCCGTCGAAGCCCAGACGGCAACGGCTCCTCCATTGGTCGCGTTCACGAGCGTTTCCGACAGACTCTGATTCACCGAATTAAGGAAATATCCGTTAAGGCATGTAAGGGCGAGAAAAACCGATTCGTGATTCGGATTGTTTACACAGGTCGGAAGCCCGTTGCAGTTTACGACATTAGGGTTTCCAAAAAAGCCCGTTGTCGCCCACACGCCGGTCGAGCCATGACCCGAATAATTCACGAGATATTTGCCTGTATTTATCGCATTTACAAGCGACTGTTGAGCGCCTGCGTCACCGCGCGAAACCATTGTCGACGAGGTTCCGGCCGGCAATTGATCGCGAAGCCTGCCGCTCATTGCGCCAAAATCAAAATTCGGATCGACGTCAAACGCGAATAGAACTCCGTTGCTCAGTGTCTGATTTGCTGGCTGTTCGAAGTTGACGGTTTTATTGAACGCTGTCGTTACGAACTGCGTGGTTCGAGCTGGAATACGCCCGATCGCGATCTCGGCCAATCCGTCATCATCAAAATCGACCAGGCCATCGTCGCTTCCCGTCTCGCTAAACAAAGTAGTGATGATCTTTACCGGCACCAGATTGTTGTAGCCGTTTCCTTCGTAATTTCGCGAGTCATAAGACGCATCGCCGATGAGGAGAATATAACGAGGAGGAGTTTGCCAATTGCTCTTTGCGTACTGGAAAAAGTCTTTTAACGAATCGGCACTCAGCACACCATAGTTAAATTCGTCAAAAATGTCTGCAACGTCAACGACTTCAACGGTAAATCCCTGGCCCCGTCTGTAGGTCGCCCATGTTTCCGCCTGCGTCCTGAAATCTTTGTACGTGACTATGACCAGGTCCGCATTGTGGCCCGTAGTCGACAGCGTTGACGGAGTATTTGCTTCGAGCGAAAACGGGGTTTTTACCGCGCTATCTTCCACGACAAAGAACAAACGTCCGCGGTAAGCTGGTAGCTTGACGCCGAACTGGCCGCCGATCGGGCCAATGGCTGGATTTAGCACCTGCACAGGTGACCCTTCATACGTCGTGTCAAAAACCCGAATGTTCGATGAGGTGAATCCCTTAAGCTGAGCTCCGTGATTATTTTCCGTGAAAAACGAAAACTGGTTTTGACTGGCGAGAAACGTTCGGGGGAATGAGATCGCGACCTGATCAAATAAACTAAAGTCCCCGGTCGTCGTCGACTGCACCGTTAAGCCATTCGCACCCTCATTCAAAAACGCGATCGGAATCGTGTAGTCCGCCGCGTACGAGACTACGCCGTCGCCGGACATCGGGGCAAGAGCGTGGCCGTTTATCGAGACCGAGATCGGATGAGTTGTGGAAGAAAAACCCTGCAGTCTAACGGTCATGGTGCAATTTTGCACGGTTGTATCGATACCCGAGAGATTAAAAGTTGAAGTATAGGCGGTCGAAGAAACCAAATTGCCGAAGAAGTTATCAGCATCACCATTGATGATCGAATTAACGTAAAGCGTGCGTTCCTTCTTCAAAAATGTTTGGGCGTACGAACTCGAATTTCCCGGCGAGAACGATGGCCTGGAGACGCGCGTTGTCATTCGGCGGCCTTGCGTGGGGCCCGCCAGCAAATAATAGATTCGTGTGTCGCTTTCGATCCTATCGATTCCTTTGCCGTAAAACTCGACATAGTTGCCGCTGGGTTCGACATTGATGGACTGTTCAAGTCCATCGGTAAACAGCTGCCACGTCGACGGATCGCTTGCGACATTAAAACCCGCAGCCTGAAGCTGGGTCTTCGTAACACGATATAGCCCTTCCGCACGGACACCGATCTTTACTCCCGGCTGAGCCGCGATCCATTTCTGCATGTCGGGATCGGGTGCCAATGTATTTTCCTTGATCTCAGAAGATAGATCTGCGTCGGGGTTCAATTCCGATCTTTGGACCAATCCGGTAGCATCTTTAACTTTAGGCAAACGTCCGCCGGCGGCGACGGCGGCAAGATTCGGGGTGAATTTTGCACCCACCAGTTCACTTGAGATCGATTTGCCGGAGAGCGGGACGGTTTCGATCTCATATGAGTCCTTCGAACCGCTTTTCGAGGAAGTAAGAAACTGATATTCGCCTCCAAAGTATGGCCGGTTCGCCACTTTGCCTGCACCGCCAAGAATAACATTAGGGTTGACTCTGGTTCTGCCCTTGCTTCCGTACTGATAGACGTTGAAGCCGAAATTTTGATTTTCAACGGTCATTTGCCACGTGACAAGCACGTCGGAACCGTCTGTAAATGCCTGCACCGATCCAAAACTCGAACTCGTATCGATAGCTTCCGACTTTGACGTCGCTACAGGCTGTTTAGTTATGACAGGTGAAGGCAGGTCCATTTCGACCTTTGGCAATTCGATCCGTCCGGGCAATATCCGTTTTTGCGAAAATACGGGCAGAGCGTTGGCGGTCACGGCAATAGTGATAATTAAAGCGGATATCGCTCGTTTCATAAATCAACTCCTAAATGCGGGTTTAAAACGCAAATATATTATTACTGAGGGTGTAATAGACGAATTTACTATCTTTTTCCAGTTTTGAAAAGGCTTTTTTGCGAGCGCGAACTACGCTGTTGCAGCCTCGAACGGCTACGTTTCATTTTAACCTAATCGACGTGGCAATGAAACAATTAGTTTTTTACGCTACTAACTGACGAAGTACATACTGCAAAATACCACCATTCTTGTAGTATTCGAGCTCGATCGGCGTGTCGATCCGCAGAATTAGCGTTGTTTCAATAACGGTGCCGTCCTCGCTGCTCAGACGGAGCGTTACATCCTGCCGCGGCCGGACGTTTTCTGATTCGAGGCCTACCAAGTCAAACGTTTCAGTGCCGTCAAGCTTTAAGGTCTGGGCTGATTCTCCCTCTTTGAACTGAAGTGGAAGAACTCCCATTCCGACCAGATTCGAACGATGAATGCGTTCGAAGGACTGAGTAACGACGGCCTTGACGCCCATTAAACTCGTTCCCTTTGCCGCCCAATCCCGTGAACTTCCGGTGCCGTATTCGAGTCCTCCGAAGATAATCAGAGGTGTGCCCTCCAATTTGTACTGCATCGCCGCGTCGTAGATGTACATTTGCTCGCCATCAGGCTGATGCCTGGTAAAGCCGCCCTCGACGGGCGAAACCATCTGGTTCTTTATTCGGACGTTCGCAAAGGTGCCTCTCAGCATCACGCGGTCATTCCCGCGCCGCGACCCGTACGAGTTAAAATCCTGTGGCTCGACACCATTTTCCTGCAAATATGCTCCAGCAGGCGAATTGGCTTTGATTGCGCCGGCAGGCGAAATGTGGTCGGTTGTGACAGAATCGCCGAATATCGCCAAAGTTCGGGCGCCCTTGATGTCCGAGAAGCGGCCCGTGGCCATTGAGAAATCTTCAAAATACGGCGGTTCCTGAATATATGTCGAGTCGGCATCCCATTCGTAAACCTGTCCCGTACTCGACGGGATCTCATTCCAGAGAGGATTTTGCTCGCCGAAACTACTGTAAAGTCGCTGATAAGCCGCAGGATCGAACGCATCCTGCAGCAACTCCTTCACCTCGTCAAGCGATGCCCAGATATCCTTTAGGAACACGTCGTTGCCGTCTCTATCCGGACCGATCGGGTGAAGGTATACATCTTTGATGACGGTGCCGGCAAGAGCGTATGCGACGACAAGTGGGGGCGACATGAGAAAATTTGCCTTGATGTTTTGATGGACACGGGCTTCGAAATTACGATTTCCTGAAAGCACCGATGCGGCGATCAGATCGTTTTCCACGATCTGTTCCTCGATCGCCGGATCAAGCGGGCCGGAATTGCCGATACACGTCGTACATCCGTAGCCAACCAATTCAAACCCTAGCTGATCGAGATATGTCTGGAGCCCGGTCTTGTTGAGATATTCGGTCACTACACGTGACCCTGGTGCCAGTGATGTTTTCACATAGACAGGAACCTTCATACCCTTTTCGACAGCTTTCTTGGCGACAATGCCAGCAGCGATCATGACCGCCGGGTTGGACGTGTTGGTGCATGAAGTGATCGCCGCGATCAACACATCGCCGCTGCCGATATCAACGGTAACAGGCTCGCGCTCGTCATCGTTATTGTTTTCGACCCGATTCGGCGTCGGTCGGTTGTTAGCCATCTCAACTTCCGTCGTGACGCTCGTGTTCTTGTCGCTAACCTCGCCCAAAACAGGCAGCGGCAACGATTTCTGGCTTTGTTCGCCGCCCCCCTCGACAGTCGGCTCATTCGGGCCATTCATCGTCGCGATAAAGCGCTTCTCGAGATCCTCGGCCGTTTTGCCATATCCACCATCGGCAACCGTCTTGGTGAAAAGCTCGATGAAACGATCGTCGAGGTTCGAGAGTTCAATTCGGTCCTGAGGGCGCTTCGGGCCGGCTACTGACGGGTTTATGGTCGCCAGATCAAGATCGACCGTCGTCGAATAATCGACGTCTCCGCTTAACGGGATTCCGAACATCTCTTGCGCCGTGTAATAGTTTCGAACCGTCTCGATCTGCTCGGGACTGCGGCCCGTCGCTCTGAAGTAATCAAGAGTCTTTTCATCTAGCGGGAAGAAACCCATAGTCGCTCCATATTCCGGAGCCATGTTGGCAATGGTTGCCCTATCGGTAGCATTCAGAGCCGTCGCGCCTGCACCAAAAAATTCGACGAACTTGCCGACTACGTTGGCCTTTCGAAGCATTTCGGTC
>JBDTXM010000106.1:0-12217 GCA_040006215.1 Acidobacteriota bacterium | reverse complement strand
CCGAAATTCGCGGCAGCGTTCCATCTACGAACACGAACGGATCGAGCGGACCCGCTGTTTTCACGGTTCGCCGCCAATCCAATTCGGCCAACAATGCCTTTAATGTGGATTTCACGTTGGGCGGGACTGCGGTCCGCGATATCGACTACGTTCTCAATGTTGTCGGAAACAGCATTACTTTTCCGGGCGGACAAACGACCTACGATGTGACGGTAACGCCATTAACGGCGGCAGGCGATAAAACTGTCGTGATGAGTATTGCGGCCCCGCCTGGATCGAGCTACTTCACGCTGCCTGGTCGTGACGCGGCAAGCGTGAATATCATCGACAACGGAACTCCGTCGACGGAACTCTCGCTCTCCTCGGTCACGCCTGCCAGCGGTGGAAATGGCGGTGTCGTTGTATCAAAGATCTTTGGCGACAATATTGCCAATGGTGCCGCCGTCAAACTCACTCGTGCGGGCGAACCCGACCTTGCCGGAGCAAATGTCAACGTCAGCTCGGGCGGCAAGTCCTTGACGACGGTATTCGATCTAAACGGGCGGACAGTCGGACGGTGGAACATTGTGGTGACCAATCCCAATTCGACGACCGCTGTCTTAACCAACGGATTTGCCGTTGAAGCCAATGTTGGTCCGCGCCTAACGGTTCAGGTCTCTGGAGCAAGCACGATCAGGGCTTCGCACACTCGTTCACGATATGATGTGGTTTACACGAATCACGGCAATACCGATGCTTTCGGCGTAGTTCTTTTCGTTATCGGCGTTGCCGCCAATGAATGCGTCGACCAAAACGATGGCGATTGCACGTTTCTGGAAACGCCGGAAGCTAACGTGTCTGATATTCCCGGACAGGACCCATTTCCCGCGTGGGTCAGACAGGTTCCGAATGTCGTTCCGACCGATCTGCCAAATGTGATCGGGCCCGGACTTAGGCATATCGGAGCGATCCCGGTGCTAATTCCGCGAATTCCGGCACATGGAACCGGCACGTTTCGTTTTTCGATGCGCTTTACGGTCATTGGCGAATCTGCTCTCCAAAAGATAAACGCAGCGATCCTTCCGCCCATGGTAAACGCGGTTACGGTGCCAGGAGCAGCGAAGCCTACCGTAGAAATGCGAGCATTCGCACCAGCTAATGCGAGTAGCGATAAAAATTGCATCGATTCGATCTTCGTGAATGCTATAAATTGCGCCCTATCACTCATTCCCGGACAGGCGTGTCTGGCGGCGGGGGTTGGTGCGATCACAACGGTCGCTCAGATCGCGGGCAATGCCAGCATTCAAGGTGACAAGGCGATAAACGCGGTGAGCGGTACTCAAATGTATGCCGCTGGCCTTTCCGCGATGACCTGTCTAAAACAAGCCACTCCGATCGGCGAGCTTCTAAACGTGATCGGCTGCCTCGCGGGGTTCTTAGATTCGTGCTCTACCTGCCTGGGCCCGGATGCCTGTAACCCATTCAGCATCGCCTTTGTTCAATCAGCCGATCCGAACGAAAAAACGGGAGTTCGCAGGTTCAGTTCACAAAATTATGTACAAAATAGTAATTTGCTTTACAGCATAGGTTTTGAGAACCAGGCAACTGCGACGGCCCCGGCTCAGGATGTCGTAGTTACCGATCAACTCGACATCTCGACGCTAGATATCGCCACGCTCGAACTCGGCGACATCCGTTTTGGTGACACGACGATCAATGTTCCGGCGGGGTTGAAGACCTACTCAACCGAGGTCGATCTTCGGCCTTCGAAGGACTTACTTGTTGACGTGAATGCGAATCTTGATCAAAACAGCGGCGTCATCACGTGGATATTCCATTCCATAGATCCATTCACCCGCCAGGCGCCCACCGATGCACTGGCCGGATTTCTGCCGCCGAACGTCCTGGGCACTGAAGGAGCGGGCAAGGTGATGTTTACCGTTTCACCAAAGACGTCTCTTACCTTAGGAACGGAGATTCGCAACCGTGCGCGTATTACGTTTGACCTTAACCCACCTATTGATACGAACGAGTGGGTAAACACGATCGATGATTCTGAACCGGCGAGTCAAGTTTCTTCCCTTCCGCCGACCGAAGCAAATGTGGCTTTTCCTGTTACGTGGTCAGGAACAGATACCGGGTCTGGCATTGCAGATTACAGTATCTATGTGTCGGACAACGGCGCGCCTCCCGGCGTCTGGTTAATAAATACCAGTGACACTACCGCTATATTTGCGGGACAGCGGGGACATACATACAGTTTCTATTCCGTCGCCCAAGACAACGCGGCAAATCTGGAAATTCCGCCCGCAATTCCCGACACAACAACCGTGGTCCTCGCCCCGACCGCGGCCGGGGTAGAAGTATCCGGCAGGATCTCTACCCCGGCAGGGCAGGCGATTTCAAATGCTTATGTTTCGATAACCGACCCGTTCGGCGTTACAAGGACAGCATTGACGAACCCATTTGGCTATTACCGATTTGACGATGTCCGGGCCGGCCGGGCTTACGTGGTTAATGTCGGGGCGAAGCAGCACCAGTTTGCATCTCGCGTACTGGAGTTAAATGACAATCTTGTCGGGTTGGATTTTGTTAGCCTCGAATGAGATCTTTGATACAGCGAGGATTGCGTTTAGCGGCCTTTGGGCCGCTTTTTTATAACGAGGCAGCAGAGAAGGACACCTGGACACTGGTCTAAGGATTTTTCAGCGATAAATTGTAATTTCTCTGGGCCGGTAAATGTCAGTTTAAGAATTTCCTCGGTACGACATAAATTTGCCGCTCTTGCCTTATTAAGGTGGACCGGTTTTTGGGTTTTGAAACGGAGATTCTGGACTCTCACGCGCCCATGGGCCCAATAATATCTAATCGGCAGGAAAGAAAATGGCATTACCAAAACAGAATGTAGATGGTTATCTGGGCAATGGATGGTATGACGAATGGCAGGAAATGGACCGAAAGGTCGAGACGGAAAAGAAGCGGCTCGTTAACGCCAAAACCCGACTAAATCTATCGATAATTTCGGACCTTTATGATCGAATCCGAAACGACGTGGATATCGCGGATGCCGTGAAACAGGACTATGACGCGGGCCTGAACCTTATAGCTTTGGGAAAACGAGTTAACAAACAGACTGTCGCGACGATTCACGATCTCTACACCATTTCCATTGTCGTCGCCGAGACCGAGAACGATATGCTCGAAGCGCTGTGGACCGTCGGTCTCGTTGCCGCATTTATTGCGTTTCCCATGGCTGCCCTCGAACTTCGGGCGAACGAACTAGCTAAACTAATCCCCGAATTGGAGAAAGAACTTAAAGAAGCCGACAAAGAGGCACGGAATGCGAAGGTTAAAACCGGGATCCATGCGGCGATCACTGTTTTCGAGTTTATTTTTCCAGAGATCTCGCTGCTTGGACGTGCCGGTATCTACCTGGGCGAGGTGGTCGTTAACAAGGCTCTCGGCCCATCCGACCCGACAAAATTCCAGCGGTACGAAGGCGATACAACGCCCGGCGTAAAACAGTTTTCAGAGGCCGTCCATCACGCCGAAGAGTATGGTCACACTGCCCACAATGTCGCTCAAAAAGTCGGCACGGCGGCGACTGCGGCCACATTCTATTTTGATGCGAAGGAGATATCAGAAACATCCGAACGAGCGGAGAAGCTGAAAGAAATATTCGAAAAGGTGAAAGAGTCGTATGACAAGTTACAAAAACTCCTGGACGATAACAAGCCGAGGATAAAGGATTTCCTATTGGCACTGGAGCGGTGGCTGCAGGCCGTTGACGACGTTCGTATGACGGCGGCAAACGCCAGGTCGGCGCGTACCAGCGATATGACGGCTGCCAAATACGATCCGCACAAGACGTTGACGTGGCCGATCGTTCCGTGACCAATCGCCCAGGAATCGTGCGAGTTCGTCAGACGGGCAAAGCGGTTCGAGCGCCAATCTGACGGCTTTTGGGGGCGACGGCGTTTGCCATTCTTGCGGACTCATCGGCCGATCGATCGTTGACGTTAGCGAATCTGGAGACTAGCGGGCGGATTCCAACAAGATGGTCGTGTATTACCCTCTTGCCGGATGGGTACGCCATAGGTCTTATCGCTTCTTAAAGCCGAAGCGGGCCGAGACGCCTGAAATGCGGGTGAATGTCGTGGACCTCGCGGCTGAATTCAAAAAAGACATCAGATGGGCAAACTCAAAATACGCGGGTCGAACAGTTGCTGTTACCGGGACCGTCGATATGCGGGTAGCTTACGCCACGACCGTCGGATTTAAGACGCCGGACAAGGGATTCGGCGTTCAGTGTTTTTTCAAAAAAAGACGGGCTCGAATCGCTTAAATCCGTTAAGTCCGGAAGTCAATACACCTTTCTCGGAGTAGTAGACGAAAACACCGGCGACGTCTCGCGATCACGGACTGCAAGGTAATGGAGTTATCCGTTGAAATCTTCGGTCAGCAGATACGCGGCAGCTGTTCGCCCGCGAGCATATCTACAATGCGTGTACCGCCAAAACCGGTGACCATCGAGACGATTCCCTGAGGTTCGGCCCTGACCTCGCCGATAATGCAGGCCGCTGTTCCGTGCGGATTCTGCTGCATGCGGGCGACTATCCTGTCGGCAATATCGGCCGAAACGATCGTAACGAGTTTGCCCTCGTTCGCCACATAAAGCGGGTCGAGGCCGAGGATCTCGCAGGCACCTTTTACCTCTTCGCGAACTGGGATCAGTTCTTCGCAGATCTCGATGCACACAGCCGAGCTCATTGCGATCTCGTTCAATGTCGTCGCCACGCCGCCGCGCGTCGGATCGCGAAAACAGTGGGCACTATCGAGTGCGTCCAGCAGTTCCGCCTCGTCCAAAATATCCGCAACAAGCGTGTGAAGCGAAGCCGAATCGCTTTCGATATCGGTCTCGAGATCAAGCTCGCCGCGCGCTATCAGGATCGTCGTGCCATGGTCGCCAATGGTACCGCTCACAATGACCTTGTCGCCGACCCGAGCCCGCATAGACGAAAGATCCGCCTGCGTTTCGATCACCCCGATGCCGGCCGTATTGATAAAGATCTTGTCGGCGCTTCCCTTTTGGACGACCTTGGTATCGCCGGTGACGATCTGCACGCCCGCTTCCTCGGCCGCCGCTTTCATCGAGCCAAGAATACGTTTGAGGTCATCGATCGGCAGGCCTTCTTCCAGGATAAATCCGACCGACAGGTACAGCGGCCGTGCTCCGCTCATCGCTAGATCGTTGACCGTCCCGTGGACGGCAAGCTCGCCGATATCGCCTCCGGGAAAAAAGATCGGATCGACGACGTATGAGTCCGTAGTGAACGCCATTCGTTTGAAACCATTTACTGCAAAAACGGCCTGATCCTCCAGCTTCTCGAGCATTGGATTTTGAAAGTAATCGAGGATGAGGCCTTCGACCAGATCGTGCATCGCCCGGCCGCCGCTGCCGTGGGCCAGCGTGATGTGAGTCTCGCGAATTTTGTGCTTGCGCCGCCGAGCTCGTTCAACTCGTTCAAATAGAGGGCTGGTTGCGAATGATTCGGACATTTTTTAAGTGGCCTTCCCGGGCAAATAGTAGAAACGAATAGCGATCAAACCGGCGATCCCGGCGGCACACATCAGCACGTCGAGTGCTGTGATCTCGGGATTGATCGTCTTGCGGGCGAGCACGAAAACGACGACCTCGACGGCAGCACTAAGTCTTCTGAACAACAGCAATAGCGCAAACTCCGCGGTGATCGCTATCAGCAACAAATTTTCAATTATCTTGAGCAGTATTCCATACTCATCCTGCTGCGGACGCCAAAGCGTCGGAAAGTCACGGACAACAGTGTCGATCGCCGCGATACCCGCCGCGATCAAAAGAAGCACCGCAAGCGCTGAAAGAAAAAGATGAATTACCGTAGAGAGGTAATTACTGATAAGAAGCTTGGTCTTGCTCTCGCCGCCGGTCCCGACCTCGTCTTTCTTTTCTAGATCGGCATTTTCAGAGGCTGCCATTGGCTGTTTTTATCCTGCTCTGAGACTGAGCCGAACGCTGAGCAACCTTTGAAAGTCTGCCGAAATTATAATACGCGGCGCACGCGCCTTCCGACGACACCATGCACGAGCCGATCGGCGTCTCCGGCGTGCACGCCGTACCGAAAACCTTGCATTCCCAGGGTTTTTTGACTCCCTTCAATATCTCGCCGCACTGACATGCCTTTGGATCGGCCACTTTCAGGCCCGGCACATTCCATTGCAATTCCGCGTCGAAATCCGAGTATTTCGCCTTGAGTTTCATACCGCTGTGAGCGATCGAACCCAAACCTCGCCATTCGAAAAATTCACGCGGCTCGAAAACTTCGGTAAGCGCCTCGAGAGCCTTTCGATTGCCGTTTCGTTCGACCACGCGCCCATACTGATTCTCGACCTCGGCCCGGCCTTCGACGATCTGCTTCACATTCATATAAATCGACTGCAGAATATCGAGCGGCTCAAAACCCGTAACCACGATCGGCTTCTTGTATTGCTCAGCAACAAAATCGTAGCATCGCGTACCGATCACCGTGCTGACATGCCCGGGACCGACAAATCCGTCGAGCTGCAGATCGGGCGAATCGAGCATTGCCTTTAACGCAGGCACGATCATGATGTGATTGCAGAATACACTAAAGTTCTCGACCTTATCTTTCGCGGCCTGCAGGACCGTCATCGCAGTGGACGGCGACGTAGTCTCAAACCCGAGGCCGAGAAAGATCACCTTTCGCTCCGGATTCTGCTTGGCGATCTTGAGTGCATCGAGCGGCGAATAGACCATGCGGACATCGGCTCCCTGAGCCTTTGCGTCGAGCAAATTGGTACTGGATCCCGGCACGCGCATCATGTCCCCAAACGTCGCGAAAATCACATCGGGCTGGAGCGCAAGCGATATTGCGTCGTCCGTTCGCCCAAGGGGGATCACGCACACTGGGCAGCCCGGGCCGTGTATCATCTCGATATTCGGCGGCAGCAGGTCTTCGATCCCGTATTTGAAGATCGTGTGCGTGTGCCCACCGCAAACTTCCATCAGTTTGATCGGCCTGTCCGTCATTCCGGCGATCTTAGCAGCGAGATTTTTTGCCAGATCGCTCTGCCGGTATTCGTCAATGAATTTCATCGTCGGCCTCCAATAAACTGCGATGCTGAAGAAACTCATGCACCATGTCCCACATGATGTGGTACAGCGTAACGTGAGATTCCTGTATTCGATGTATACTCGTCGTCGGCACGGTAAAGCAAAATTCGATCAAGCTCTCTTCCTTCATCGCCTGCATCCGGCCGCCCTCGTCACCCGCAAAACCGATCGTCTTGAGGCCTAGTTTCCGGGCCGTTTTGAATGCATTCACGAGATTTTCAGAATTACCGCTGGTGGATAACGCGATAAGCACATCACTGCGTTTCCCCAACGCAATAAGTTGTCGGACGAACACGTCCGCGAAACTTACATCGTTGGCAACGGCCGTCACCATCGCCATATCGTTGTTAAGGCAGATCGCGGGAAGAGCCTTGCGCCCAACCGTGATCGGGTGCATAAATTCTACGGCGATGTGCTGCGCATCGGTCGCCGAACCGCCGTTGCCGCATATCAAAAGTTTATTTCCCCGATGAAATGCGCGCGCAAGTACGAGCGACGCAGCCAAGATCCCATCTTTGTGCTCATCAAAGAAACGCTGCTTGACCTCAACGCTTTCGCGGACCTTCTCCAAGAGCGAAAATCGGAGATTTTCCGTCAATTCCGGCGAGACGGTGTGGCTCTCGTTCAAGAACGGATAAAACGATTCTGAAAACTCTTCGATGGCTTTTGTCATAGAGGCTTCAATTAATTGCGCTCTGGAACTGCTCAAACTCTTCTTGGTATGAACCTAATTCTTGTAACAGGCGTAGGGTGTCCTCGGCTTCTCTTTCGTCGATCCTACTCATCGCAAATCCGACATGGACGAGTACCCATTCGCCAACCAGGATATCATCGAGCATTCCGATGTTTATGCCGCGCCGCACACCGCCGATCTCGACCTTAGCAATGTGATTTTCCGCATCGACGATCTCGACGATCTTTCCAGGTATTGCCAGACACATAAATTTTATACTCTCCCTGCCCGAATTTGCGCATTTGCTATGGCGGCCTGCCCGAGCGATATTCCGCCGTCGTTCGTCGGTACCTGGCCGTGGGTCAAAACTTCGAACCCTCGACGCTCAAGTATCTCGCAAACGCATCCGAGCAGGAACATATTCTGAAATACCCCGCCCGAGAGGGCGACGCGGTTCAGATTTCTGCGGTCGCGAAGGCTCGTTGCCATGTCTGCGATCAGATCGGCGACCGAAAGGTGAAAGCGTGCGGAGATAGCAGCAGGCCGAATTCCTTCGACGAGGTCGTGCACCACGGCCCGCACTACCGGCTCGCTCCTTATTATGCCATCCGCGGTGATATCGAACTGGTAATGCTGCCTCACCGTCCGGTCCGCTATTGCCTCGAGAGCGACTGCCGCCTGGCCCTCGTAATTGACAGTCGAGCGGAGGCAGAGCAGTGCCGAGACAGCGTCGAATAATCTACCCATACTCGAAGTCTGCGGGCTGTTAACACCCGCGTCGATCATGCTTTTCATGGTGCGCCAGTCCTTTCGAACGCGGTCATCCACGAACGGCAATTTCAGTTTGAGAAGATCGTCACCAAACACATTATTCAAATAAACTGCAGCCATTCGCCACGGCTCGCGGATCGCCTTTGAACCGCCAGGCATCGGCACATATTCAAGATGCGCAACCCGCTCGGCGTCGGCCATGTCGGCGACAAAAAACTCGCCGCCCCACAGCTTCCCATCCGTTCCAAACCCCAAACCATCCATCGCCACACCGATGACTTCGCCCTCCGCGGCATTGTCTGTTAGGCAGCTCGCGATGTGTGCGTGATGATGCTGCACGCCGATCTTTACACCGATGTCGTCGCAGACTTGCGCGTATTTTGACGAGAGATACTCGGGATGTAGATCGTAAGCGACGACCTCCGGCGAGATATCGAAAAGATGCCTGAAATGCTCGATGCCCTCGGTAAACGAACCGAGTGTTTCAAGGTTTTCAAGATCGCCTATGTGATGGCTCAGAAACGCGTGGTTATCTTTTGCAAGACAAAACGTATTCTTCAATTCCGCACCGCACGCCA
Organism: Acidobacteriota bacterium; assembly: GCA_040006215.1. Taxonomy (GTDB): domain Bacteria; phylum Acidobacteriota; class Blastocatellia; order Pyrinomonadales; family Pyrinomonadaceae; genus OLB17. The sequence goes on along the minus strand of JBDTXM010000106.1, from coordinate 3,048 downwards.
GGATCCGCTGTTCAAATCGAAACGCGGTCGTGATCGGGATGGGTGCGTATCCTCGCGATCGACGCACAATCACTTTTCGCGAACACCGGTCGATCCGGGCGATCGAATCATCGGTGCGAACGTGTATACGCCGATCGTTGGTCAAAAAATAGTCCGCGATCGACTTCAGCCTCTCGCTCCCCTCAGCGTCCCTATACGCGATGGGTTCGTCCGAAATATTTCCGCTGGTCATCACAAGCGGTCCGTCCAGACCTTCAAAAAGCAAATGATGAAGCGGCGTATACGGCAGCATGAAGCCGAGAGTCGCAACGCCCGGTGCAACGCCTGAAGGTATCGCTCCGATCGGCTTGCTCGACAATAAAACAATGGGCCGTTCTCGGCTGGTCAGCAGATCTCGCTCCGCCTGTGATAAAAAACAATATTTCTCGATCACGCTCAACGACCGCGCCATCAAAGCGAAGGGCTTGTCCTCACGCAATTTTCTGCGCCTCAGCCTTTCGACCGACGCCGCGTTCAGAGCATCGCAAACGAGATGATAGCCGCCCAGCCCTTTGACCGCGACGATGCGGCCGCTATTCAGCAGATCCCGCGTTTCTGCGACCAGATCATCCGCGGTGATAGCCGACCCGTTGGCATCATTCAACGTTAGTCGCGGCCCGCACTTTTCGCACGCGATCGGTTCGGCGTGAAATCGCCGGTTCGACGGCCGTTCGTATTCCGCCCGGCATTCTCTACACATGCGAAAATCGCGCATCGTCGTGCGTTCGCGGTCGTAGGGAACATTTTCGATCAGCGTGAACCGCGGCCCGCAGTTCGTGCAGTTGATAAACGGATATCGATATCGGCGATCGTGCGGGTCGAACATCTCGCGCACGCAGTCGTCGCAGACGGCTGTATCGGCTGCGACGGGTTGACGTAACCTGCCGTTGCTCTCGCTTGGCAGGATTCGAAAATCCTCGAACAAAGCTCCCGCGACTTCGTCGACGCGGGAAACTGATTCGATGTTGGAGAGTGCGGGCGGCCGGTTTTCAAGGTCGCAAACAAATCCGTTGATCGCCTCGCCATCGCCTTCGAGATCGATCACGACCCCCGATTCGTTGTTCAGCACCGATCCGCGAAGCCCGCGGCTCTTTGCCAGCGAATAGACGTACGGACGAAACCCTACCCCTTGAACGATCCCGCGCACCAAAATTTTAGTTCGCGTTTCCATATTTTTAGATCACCTCAAGCCGCCGCGGCAGCCGATGTCTTCGTTTGCGAATTCAAATATTCGATCCAGCGATCCATCCCGAAGCCCGTTTTGGCCGAAACTTCGATGATATCGATGCCCGGCCGAACAGCCTCAATGCTTGCCCTCGCCATTTCCAGATCGAACTCTGCCGCCGCCGCCAGATCCATCTTTGTGATCACTGCGACATCGGCCGTGTTAAAGATCGTCGGGTATTTCAGCGGCTTGTCCTCGCCTTCTGTCACGGACATCATCACGATCCGCAGAGCCTCACCTAGATCGTAGCTGGACGGACAGACCAGGTTCCCGACGTTCTCAATAAACAAAACATCCAGATCATTCAGGTCCCAGTTGGCCATAGCCGTATCGATCATCTGTGCTTCAAGATGACAGATCGTGCCCGTCGTGATCTGCCGGACCGGAACACCCGAACGCTCCAACCGGATCGCGTCGTTCGCCGTCGCCAGATCGCCTACAAGCGCGGCCACGCGTGCCGCCGGGCGAAGCAGAGTGAGCGTCTTCTCAAGAAATTCGGTCTTTCCCGTTCCCGGACTCGAAACCAGGCTGGCAACAAAAACGTTCGCCTCAGCAAAACGCCGGCGCAGATCGGCGGCCAGCACATCGTTGTGTTTCAGAACGTTTCTTCTAACTTCAACTAACCGCGGCTGCATATTCGTCTGAAAGCTCTAAACTCTCGATCATCAACTCACGCCCGCGAACGACATTCGGCGACGGCCTCGAGCAGATCGAACAACGCATATCCTGGATCGACCTTACCTCCTCGTCGACACCGCACTCATCGCAGTGGATCGCGGCCTTTACCTCCTCGATCTGAAGCCTCGACCCCTCGAGCGGCGTATGCGCGCACGCAAGTTCGTATGAAAACATCAAAGCTTCCTTCACGACCCCGGACAATTCGCCTAGGATCAAATGCACGATCTCGACACGTTGACCCGGATAGTCCCTTGCGGTTTCCGCGGCGCCGTCCACAATGCCCATCGCGATCGAAAGTTCGTGCATAACTATCAATATCGACTACATACTGCTGATCCTCATGTATCTGCCAATATCCGACGCATTCGCGACCAGCCCGATAATCACGACAGCCGCGATGAACGCTAGAATTGCGACCCAAGCCGCAATGGTCTTCATTATCACGGCCGCGATCAAGCCGACAAGGATCAACAAAAGCAAAGCCCGCCAAAGCCCATAGCCCGCTTCCCATTTCCGGGCTGAATCAAATTCATTCCTCATAGTATGTTCTCCTTTACAACCGCAATGTTACTGAGGTCACTTCGCTCGACCTTTGATCGGCTTGCTCAGACAGCGGCAGGCACCCCTACCGCTAAACTTCTTCCGATCACTGATTCGACCACCTCGATTGCCTTTGGCAATGCTGCCTGCACCGGCTCGCTCAAACCCATATGGCCCTCCCCTTCTTCACCCGTAAATTGCGGCTCACAGCCGACAACAAATATCTTTCCAAATTCACCGCCGAGCGATTTGACCATCATCAAAACTTTCACCGGGTCCATCCCGTGGGCCTCGAAGGGAGCCTGCTGCGAATCGATCGCATCGATCTCCGCGCGGTCGGGCTCGATCAAATAGACCGTGCCCGGCTCACCGCCGCGAGGTGCGGCATCGACAAAGACCGTCGTCTCATAACCATCCATCAGAGCATAAGCGAGGTCGAAGCTACGGATGCCGAAGTCGATCACTTTGACCTGCGGCGGCAGTTCGTGTCCTGCAAGCAGTTTTGCGACCTCGCAGCCGAATGCGTCGTCACCGAGAAAAATGTTGCCCATACAGGCAATGAGTAT
>JBDTXM010000105.1:0-12244 GCA_040006215.1 Acidobacteriota bacterium | reverse complement strand
GTTCGTGAAGTATCTTATTAGGTTCATCCTGGATAGTTCGATGCCCGCGTTTTAGCAATCCCTCGGTCATAGTTTCACGAGTAGCCAGATTTCCGCCTTGGATCACAAAACCCGGAACGATACGGCTGAACGTAGTCGTATCATACGCACCGAGCGCCACAAGGTTGAGAAAATTCCGCACCGTCTCGGGAGCCATTTCCGGATACAGCTCGATGTCGATCAAGCCCGCCTCTGTGTTTAGCTCCACGCAGCTGGCGGCCATTGTCTTTACATCCGCGTTGTCGAACGGTTCGACTGCGCGAGGTTCCGGTGTAGGCGCCGGCCGGGAATTGGCTTTCTTCTGTTCGGAAACAGGCGTCGGAGCTGTTTCCTGACCGAACGTTCGGAGTGAAAGCCCGGCAATACAAAGACAGATAGAAATTGCTATTCGATACATCAATTCCATTTTCAGATAAAGAGATTTGCGTGTAAAGTGATTTCAGCAGCATCACATCTATCCGAGGAAAATATGAGGCTTTTATCGAGACTGGCAGTTGTATTTCTGTTTGCTACCGCGGCGGTTGCCCAACGCGAGCTCGGCTCACGCCCAACGCCGACTGGCGGCCCATTGATGTTCGAACAGGCCGTTTATGACGTCCAGAATTACGACATCACGCTCAATGTCGATCCGAAGACCAAGTCGATCTCGGGCACGACCGTGATGACTGCGAGAACAAACATTCCGACAAATGTCATCGTTCTCGATCTCGACACACCATACACGATCAGTAAGATCACTGATGGGGGCGGACGCGATCTCAAGTACGAGCGACGAGAAGGCAAGATCTGGATCTGGTTTCCGTTCTCGAAGCAGCTCGGTGAAGAAATAAAAACCAGCATCACCTACTCTGGAACTCCGCGGGTCGCGCCGCGGGCGCCGTGGATCGGCGGCTTCATGTGGTCAAAGACTCCGAGCGGCGCCGACTGGGTATCTGTCGCTCTGCAGAATGATGGAGCAGACCTCGAATTTCCGTGCAAAGACCATCCGTCGGACAAGGCAGCGACATCGTCAATGCATATCACGGTTCCGGATCCGCTGATCGCGACCGGCCCCGGCAAATTGGAAGGTGTCAAGAAAAACGGCGACGGCACCTCGACCTACAACTGGCACATGACCAACCCGATCAGTAACTACTCGCTGGTCTTTAACGCCGCTCCGTATAAAACGATCGAAGACACTTACAAATCGATCTCCGGCGACACGCTGCCGATCGTTTTCTACGTTTTGCCGGAGGATTTTGACAAAGGCGCAAAGCTCGTCTCCGAACAGAAAAAATATCTCGCCTTCTACGAAAAGTATCTCGGGCCCTATCCGTTCCGTTCGCAAAAGGTAGGCATCGTCGAAACGCCGCATCTAGGCATGGAGCACTCGACCGATATCGCCTACGGTAACGGATTTAAATTTGACGCCGATGGAACGGACTGGCTACTCCTGCACGAATTCGGTCACGAATACTGGGCCAATCTGGTCACCGCATCCGACTGGAAGGACTTCTGGCTGCACGAAGGATTTCAGTCTTACATGGATACGCTCTATCAGGAATATCTTCACGGCCAGGACGCCTATCTAAAAGGGATGGCAAACCGTGTGAAAGGTCTGCGCAATAAACAGGCCGTAGCACCGCGTGAACCGAAGATCGCCTATCAGGTCTACATGGCCGAACCCGATTACATAAATTCCGACGGCGATATCTATGGCAAAGGCGCGCTTATTCTGCATGCACTGAGATATCTGATCGGGGATGAAAAATTCTTTAACGCACTTCATCACATGGCCTATCCGACCAAGGAAATGGAGACACACACCGACGGGCGGCAGGAACGCCTCGTCACAACCGACGATTTTCTGACCATCGCCGAACAGGATTCCGGCATGAAACTCGACTGGTTCTTCGAGCTGTATTTGCGTCAGCCCAAGCTGCCGAAACTGCTCGGATCATCCGCCTCAGATTGCCGCGAAAAATGTACTTTCAATCTGCAATGGGAGACGCCAAACAACATGCCGTTCCCCATGCCGGTCGATGTGATCGTTGACGGGAAAACTCAACGCATAGAAATGCCAAACGGCAAAGGCAGCGTCATCTACAACGGCAAACCTCCGGTCATCGACCCGCAAGGCTGGGTATTGAAGGCGCAATAGAAGTGGAAAGTTGGCAATGCGAAGCTATCCAAAAGAAATTGAGTTTTACCAGAGATGCCACGAATTGAAGCGAAATCGGCTAGTCGCACATCATTCTAAACGTGAGGCTGATCCTAGGCTGCGTAACCTTCACAGATTTCGGCAACGAATGTGCCCAGTGCTTTTGAGTTTCGCCTTTCATGGCTAATAGGCTGCCATGCTCGAGCGGTATTGGTACGCTCTCTTTTGTTTTGCGATGCTTGAAGACAAATTTCCTCTCCGCTCCGAGACTTAAGCTTGCGATAGTGCCGTTTTGCACGAGCGTATCTTCATTGTCGCTGTGCCAGCTCAAGCCTTCTTCGCCATTGTGATAAAGATTTAATAGGCACGAGTTATATTTCGCCGCCGTGATCTTCTCTACGATCTCGCGAAGTTCCAACAGTTCTTCCGTCCACTCCTTAGCTTCCTTTGCTGTGCCCGAGTAAACATATGAGAAGGCAGAATTGCCGTACCACGCGATCTTGCGTTTCGTCACTATCCGTCGCCCGGCGATCACCAGCTCATCCGGCCGCCAATCTACGGCCTTAACTAACCTCTCGAAGTGCAGGTCGGCACCAGCCGCATCAAGTACTACGCCGTAATAGGTCACGAGGCCGTCGTACGGGAGAAAATTCTCAACACGTTCCGAAGCAAAAAGCCGCATATACCCATGATACTCCTTGTGTCGATAAGAATGACCTGCCAGGATGCCAGTGTTTACTGTCGATATAAATACTGTTGACAATAACTATTGTTTACAGTATATTTGTCACATGCTGAATCTCGAAGCGTTCAAGAGTGTCGATCATTACGGAGTCAAAGAGTTAGCTGACGCCGCTGCCGCCGTGCTGCGATCGTCGGGCACCAGTCAGGATAAAGGCACCGTTGCCGAGTATCCCAATGAGCGGACGATTCGCTACTACTTGGCCGAAGGGCTGATCGCACAGCCGATTGAGAAACGAGGTACCTCGTCGGTCTTCGGTTACGAGCATCTGCTGGCCGTGCTCGCGATAAAAAAGCTCCAGTCGGACGGTTTGCCTATCAGCGTCATTAAGACGCTGATCGAGGGTAAAGGTGTCAACGAGCTGGAAATGATTCTCGGCGCAGCCTCTGCCTATGCTCCACCCGAGGACTGGCCAGCTATTGGCGAGTCCTTGGCTGACGGTCCCCTGCTTAGCACGCATAGCTCTGTCGAAGAAGTGCAGTTCAGCGCCGCCCTACCTGAGGTTCCGGCAGGTAAAAAGAATTCGGCAAAAGAGTATCTCGAATCGCTACTACTCGGCGGCCGTAGATCGGAAACCGGCCCACCGCCTCAGCGGCCAGTCGCCGCGAGTGCCCCTACAACCATGATTCAAAACGCTCCGGCACGTTGGCAACGCCACGAGATTGAACCCGGCTTAGAACTTCACGTCCGCGACGACTACCAGGCTCCGACAGCCTACCGGCAAATGAAAAGATTGCTCGACACCATAAAGAGGCTTTTACAACGATAGTTATTAAATTAATGGAGGCTCACAATGAATAAAAAACCAAATATCCAGATCCTTACTGCAAAATCAACACTAGAGTCCGATAAGGAACAGACCGTCGACGTCCTCGTTAGGATCACTACGCCGGCAAACGAATCAACCAACAACCGTCGCCCAAAAATAAATGTGAGCCTGGTTCTTGATCGGTCAGGTTCGATGAGCGGCAGCAAGCTTGACGGGGCTAAGGACGCGGCAAAATACTGCGTCGACCAGCTTTTGGCAACCGACCGTCTCAGTACCGTGATCTTTGACGACGAGATCGATGTCCTGATCCCAAGCCAGCATTTAGAGAATAAGGAAAAGTTGAAACGTGCGATCGCCTCCGTTCAGGCCAACGGCTCGACTGCGCTCCACCAAGCCTGGGTCCGCGGAGGTCTTCAGGTCAGCGAACACATTGAGCGTGACGCGGTCAATCGCGTTCTCTTGATCACCGACGGCCAGGCGAACGTCGGCGAGACGAATGTCGATCGAATAGTAGAGCAAACTGCCGCCCTGGCCGCAAAGGGTGTGACGACTTCCACGATAGGGATCGGTGCCGATTTTAACGAAGATCTCTTGATGCCCATGGCTGAGGCCGGTCAGGGAAATGCATGGCACGTTCAGGAGCCGCAGGATATGGTCAAGATCTTTGCAACCGAACTCCAAGGGCTTGTAAATCAGATCGGACACAGGGTGAGGCTGAACGTTAAGCCTGCCGAGCGTGTAACCGTGGCCGAAGTTCTTAACGATTTCGAGACTGATAAAGCTCTCAAATACAAACTTCCCGATCTTCGGGCCGGTTCGTCGTTGGACGTTGTCTTCCGGTTGCGTGTCCCTCGAATGGAAAGGCAGGCAGGCGCCGACATGGCTCGGTTCGATCTCGAATACGTATCGCACGAATCCGGCGTTCTCGAAACGGTTTCCGAAATATTTGCGGTCGATTTTGACACGATGGAAGTTGTGAACGCCCTATCGGAGGACCTGGATGTAGCCGCGGCCGCTCAACTCTTGATCAACGCCCGTGCCCGCCGCGAGGCGATGGCCCAGCTGGATCGCGGCGAATATGCGGCGTCGGTCGGCACGCTCAAGTCGGTGGCGGCTTCGTCCCAAGCTCTTTTCTCGGCCATGCCGGACGTCAACTTCGATCTGATGAATGAACTGGATGATCTTAAAAAGGTAACCGAAAGCTTGCATGACCGTGGCCAAGACGTTATGTCCCGAAAGCAGATGGCATACAGACGCGAATCGTTGAGAAAGAGTAAGTAATTGCATAAGGCGGAGGGAATGAGATCTCTCCGCCTCTCACCTTCAAACCCTGTCGATCCGTGCGACGAAGCATCCTGCCTCGGCATTTCTTACATTTATAAAGTGGATCTCGTCCGTTCCGAAAATTTGCTCGATCTGCTCATCGATCCGCTCAACGTCGAGCCGTTCTCTGATCATCATGTCTGCGTCGCAGCCGAAGCCTTCTAATAACAGCGGTAGCTTCACTAGTCCGGCGGGAAAGCTCGATTCGTCGTAATCCTCGCATACGTCCGCGTGGATAAAAACGGGGCCGGGCAGCGGCAGGTCGGACAGTCCTTCGAAGGAGTTATAGGTGAATAGAATTCGCTCGTCTTTTCCCTCATCAAACGTTTTCAAGCAGGAGCGGCAAGGGCCGTAGCCGGTCGCCATCGAAACGGAAGCCGGATGTTTATATTGGGGCGAGATCAGAGTCTGTCTTACCTTTGTCGTGATCTCGTCCGATATCGGTACTACTTTGTATGACATATTACACCTCTCGCTATTTTTATTTAGTCGTATTTTTCAAACTACTTTCCTTTGCCAATAATTCTGCCTTTCGCTCGATGCCCCATTTGTAGCCGCTGAGTTTTCCGTCGGCTCCGATCACGCGGTGGCACGGATTGACCAGAGCGACTGGATTTGTCGCACACGCTCTCGCAACGGCTCGCACTGCTTTTGGATTTCCAAGCTTCTCGGCGAGCTGTCCATACGAGCGAGTTTCACCGTACGGTATTTTTCGCAGCTCCGACCAGACGCGCATCTGAAATGCCGTCCCGCGAATGTCGAGCGGCAGGCTCAGGATCGCCCGCTCGCCGTTCATTCCTTTTAAGATGGCGTTTACGGCATCTTTAAGTTTTTCATCGTCCTTTGCGATCTCCGCTGAGAAAAACTCCTGGTCGAGTTCAGTTTTTAGTTCATCCGCCGTTTCACCAAAACTGACGGCACAGATGCCCTTATCGGTCGCCGCGACCAGCAGTTTCCCGATCGGCGAATCATCCACCGTGTAGTTTATCTTCGTTCCCATTCCGCCCTTCTTATACGTCGCCGGCGTCATCCCGAGTTTCTCACCGGCTTTTTCATAGAGTGAACGGCTAGAACCAAATCCGCTGTCATAAAGCGACGCAGTAACATCCGCATTCTTCACGTTCTTCTTAAAATTCTCGATCCTCATCATGTCGGTAACCTCTTTTGGTGTTAGTCCTAATATCGCCCTGAATGTTTTCTGCAAGTGGCCCGCGCTGACCCCGAGCCGTTGACTCAATTCGTCAACCGTCGGAATTTCTGCTTCGTCCGATCTCAGTATTTCAAATGCTTTTTCGATCAGCATAGCGGCCGGCCCTGGGAAGTATTCATGTTTCGGTTTGCAGCGAAGACATGCCCGGAAGCCAGCTTTTTCGGCCTCGTTCGGTGTTGAGAAGAACGCGACGTTTTGGCGATTCGGGCTTCGTGATGAGCATGACGGTCTGCAGAAAATACCGGTCGTCTGCACACCGAAGTAAAACAAGCCGTCAAACTCGCCGTTCCGGGCTTCGACAACTTTCCAACGCCAGTCGCTGTCGTCCCGTTGTTTTGATAACTTCCCGTTCGTCATGTTCTGGAGTTTATCGGCTTTCCGGCCGGCCTTCTATCCGAAATCCATCCTGCAATTTATTATTTCGCAGGATCTAGGGCGTTGAATACGTGATACAATGTGCCGTGAGCGACGCGTTTGGATGATATTGATAATTAAAGCGGCGGAGGCTTCCTGCAGGAGAAATGAGTCCTTTTGTCTTGTCCTGAAATAGGTTAACAACTAAGAAAACCGCGGGACAGCGGGACAAAGCCATGGAAAGCTTCGTAAGAGCAATGTTTGTCATGGTTTGCGGAAGCTGTTTTTGTCCCGCTGTATTCGGGACAAGCGGGACTACATTCGCGATTTTGATCGCTATTTGGGAGTCTGAATTGTACAAAATTGGTTAAGTTCTTTCACTCCAATATTTAGTGTTCCAGCCTAAGGTCAAAACGCATTTTTCATGCGTGTGGGACACTGGGACACTGGGACAGTGGGACATGCGCAAAACACCGCAGCGATCGGCTACTAACTTCTAATGGACCACTACTTAGCAGTTCGTGAAGCTAAATGGCTGTATTAAAGTGTATTAAGTTGTAATACAGAGCATCCGATCGCGGTATCGAACCGTCCGGTTATGTAGATCCTAAAAATTGCCCGATTTTGCCTATTTTGGTATCGTTAAAAGTTACCTGTTTATAAAAAATCGTTATAGAGAGTGAGTTTATTAAATGGCAACAGCACCGGAAAAGATAGATAGCCGCGAGATAGTGGCCGAGCCGGCAAAAAAGACCGAAGCGGATGGATATAACCCTGATACAAAGGTTCAGGAAACTGCCAAGGCCGAGGTTGGCTTGAATGGCTCGGCAAGATCGACTGACCGTCATGGACTCAATGAAAAGACGCTGGTTGGCATATATCGAACGATGTATATGTCGCGGCGGATCGACGACAAAGAGATCCAGCTCAAGGGGCAGAACAAGATCTTTTTCCAGATCTCCGGTGCCGGCCACGAAGCGGTTCTCACGGCTGCTGCCCTGGCACTCAAGCCAAAGTATGATTGGTTTTTTCCGTACTATCGTGACCGAGCGTTGATGTTAGGTCTGGGCATGACGGCGCAGGAAATGCTCTGGTCCGCGGTCGGGGCCGAATCCGACCCGAATTCGCATGGTCGCCAGATGCCTTCGCATTGGGGCCATAAGGATCTCAATGTTCCATCGCAATCGTCGTGTACGGGTTCGCAGGCATTGCACGCCGTCGGTGCCGCCGAGGCGTCATATCGCGCGTCGCTCGTGACGGAACTGCAGGACAAGATAGACGGGTTCAAGGGCGACGAGGTCGTCTACATGTCGGTCGGTGACGGTACGACCAGCGAAGGCGAATGGTGGGAAGCTCTCAACTCTGCCTGCAATCTAAAGCTTCCGGTAATATTCGTCGTCGAGGACAACGGTTACGCAATCTCGGTCCCGGTCGAGGTCAACACGGCTGGCGGCGATATCTCGAAATTGGTCTCAGGCTTTCCCGATCTATTGATCCAAAAGATCGACGGAACCGATCCACTCGCATCGTACAAAGCTTTCAAGAATGCCGCCGACAATTGCCGTGCTCGCAAAGGCCCGGCGTTCATTCATGCCAAGGTCATACGGCCGTACTCGCACTCCTTATCCGACGACGAGAAGCTCTACCGTCCCGACGAAGAGCGTCAGGCCGACGCGCTCCGCGATCCGATTAAAAATTACGCGGAATTTCTGATGACCGCGGGCATCGCTTCGTCAGAGCAGTTGGAAGCCTTGCGCAAAGAGGTCGATGCCGAAGTGAATGAGGCTGCCGACCTTGCGATTGTTACGCCTCAGCCCGCCGCGGAAACCGCTCTCCGAAACGTGTTCTCGCCCGACGTAGATCCGACAGATCGGAATCTTTTCGATACGGAAGACGGCGCAGAATTATCCGGTAATGCGGGGACGATGGTCGACCTCATCAACCGCTGCCTGACCGAAGAGATGGAACGTGATACTCGCATCCTCGTCTTCGGTGAGGATGTGGCTGACGTCTCGCGCGACGAGTACATGGACGAAGTGAAAGGTAAGGGCGGCGTGTTCAAGGTGACGGCAAACCTTCAGCGAAAATTCGGCTCGGCCCGCGTTTTCAATTCGCCCTTAGCCGAGGCCAACATCGTCGGACGAGCCGTTGGTCTGTCGCTCCGCGGATTAAAGCCTGTCGTTGAAATTCAGTTCTTCGATTACATCTTCCCCGCAATGCATCAGATTCGAAACGAGGTTGCAACGATGCGCTGGCGGTCGGACGGAGATTCGAAATGCCCGATGGTCATGCGCGTTCCGGTGGGCGGATATCTCAAAGGCGGGGCGGTGTATCACTCGCAGTCCGGCACAACGCTTTTCGCGCACACGCCCGGTTTGATGATCGTTTATCCGTCGACCGCTCTCGATGCCAACGGCCTGCTTCGAACGGCGATCCGCTGTGACGATCCGGTGATGTTCCTCGAACATAAACATCTCTATCGTCAGGTCTATAACAAGTCGCAGTATCCGTCGAAAGATTTCTTGATCCCATTCGGCAAGGCGAGAAAAGTTCGCGAGGGTAATGACGTAACGATAGTTACTTATGGCGCTCTTGTAGAGCGTTCGAACCAAGCGGCCAAACGCCTCGAACAGCAAGGCATCACCGTCGATCTCATCGACCTTCGAACGCTTGTCCCGTACGACTGGGAAGCGATCGCCGAATCGGTCAAGAAAACTTCGCGCGTCATCGTCGCTCACGAAGACCCGATCTCATACGGTTACGGAGCCGAGATCGCGGCCCGCATCTCCAACGACCTGTTCGAATTTCTCGACGCCCCGGTCCGCCGCGTGGGAGCCACCGACACCTTCGTCGGATACGCCCCGACGCTCGAAGACTTCATTCTTCCGCAGTCAGATGACGTCGAAAAAGCGGTTCAGGAGCTAATGAAATACTAAACTTCCGTTCGACTGAAACCTTTCTCTTCTAAGCTCTTAACTAGTCGATCGCCGCAAATTAGCCCGGCGAAACAAATATAAAGGAGCAACAGAAAATGAAAGTAGAAAGAAAGATCTCGAAGTGTGCGAAGCATCGAGGTATATCGTGGACGGGTTTTGCGGGCGGATTAATGCTGCTTACGGGTATCCTCGCGATTGGTAGCTGCAAAAAACCCGAACCAAAGGCGGGAGACGTCGTCAAGAACGCCGGCGGAATGGAGTTCGCGTATGTGCCGCCCGGCAATTTCAAGATGGGCTGGGAAGCAGGCAGCACGGACGGAAGGAACGCACCAGTTCATCAGGTGACGTTTGCCAAGGGATTTTATCTCGGACGTGACGAGGTCACGCAAGGCCAATGGGAAAAGGTGATGAGCAATAACCCTTCATCGTTCAGCTCTAAAGACTGCGGTCCAAATTGTCCGGTGAACAGCATTTCGTGGGATAACGTGCAGGAGTTCATCAAAAAGATGAATGCACAGAATGACGGATACACGTATCGCTTGCCGAGCGAGTCTGAATGGGAGTACGCCTGCCGTGCAGGAGCGGGTCCCGATCAGCCCGAAGATCAGACCGCAAACGCGTGGTACGACAAGGACTCCGATGATAAGCTCCATCCCGTTGGTCAGAAGAAAGCTAATGGATGGGGCCTATTCGATATGCTCGGGAACGTGGAAGAGTGGGTGATGGACAATTCACACGAAACTTACGCGAGTGCACCGGCTGACGGCTCGGCATGGACGACGGGAGGAGAGTCGGGTAAGCACGTATGGCGCGGCGGTTCATATCGTGACAATTTCGTTAGCTCGACCTACCGCAACTGGGGTGAATCTACGTCAGATGATTACCGCCACGGTGTTCGTCCGGTCGCCGTTCCAAAAGAGTGACACTACGAACCAACTTCTTCCGTGGCGAGAGAATCGAATCTCTCGCCTTTTACTTTTAAGCCGCACGCCAGGAGCTTAGACAAAGAAATAGCAGTGTTAGTATTTATTCAGGCGTAGGACCGAGGTTACAATTGGTGCTCACATCTATGGTTCCGAAAATATTTGGTCTGTTGCACGAATTCCTATCTTGTAGATTTGTATGTTTTCTTCTACTAGTAAGCGCGTGTTGCGGTAATGCACTAGGCCAAGCCCAACAAAAAGGCGATTGCCACAAGCTAAGCTCTAGGTGCGACATCGGTGACTACACAAAACTTCTTGAAGAGAATCCTAAGGACCCTATTGCCTTATTGAATCGCGGCCTTGCGTATCTAAATGCTCACCAATTTGATAGCGCGATCGCGGATTTTGATCTGGTGATATTGATAGACCCTCACACGAGGTCGGTCTACTCTTGGCGAGGCACGGCAAAATCTGACATTAAGCAATGGGATTCTGCGATTGTGGACTACGGCCGTCCAGAATTTGTCCTCGCGGGCTGGAAACCGAGGCTGTGATCTACGGGCCTGCGATTTTGCAACCTTATTACTCTTTTAACGTCTAAGGTTCTGTGATCAGAATAATATTTTCTCCGGTTGTCGCCCTCGTTTCATTTTCTATAGGCATCTTTTTTACACCGGTGCCTTATGTCGAAAGCTTCACGCTGATTAAGGAAGTTAATTTTGACAGCCCTTGTTTTTCTGCGGTTTATTCTTCGTCCCGAAATAAAAGGGTTGTATTCTGGTCGTGCACAAAGAATCCAGCATTGGGCGTGGACGAATGGAAAAGCAGTGTTATAACTCACTATCAAATTGTGGAGCAAAGCGGCAATAGATATCTCGGAATTTTCCATACTGATAGGAGCTCGGGTTATTGCGCGATCCGCGTTGATAGAAGACGTGAAACCAGCATTTGTTCTGATTCGTTACCGGACGTATTAGAACTCGAAAAGCAATTGGCTAGTAAGCGGCTTCTGGTGGAACCTAACTGACTGTTAACTTTTAGAAAAGTTTACTTGCAAATGAATAGAATAAGGCGATGTCGAAAGTAGTAGTTCAGAGTTTCGGAATGTCGTTGGATGGCTTTAGTGCCGGGACCGATCAGGATCTTCAAAATCCGCTCGGCGTCGGCGGCCCGGACATCATGGAATGGTTTTTTCCCACCTTAACCTTTCGTGAGCAGCATGGCTTAGAGGATGGTGAAACGGGTATCGACAACGACATGGCCGCCGCGAGCATGAGCGGAAAAGGTGCGTGGATACTTGGCCGAAACATGTTTGGCCCTTTTCGCGGTCCGTGGGTTGATGAGGAGTGGAAAGGCTGGTGGGGAGATGAGCCGCCGTATCACGTGCCGACATTTGTTCTCACGCATCACGCGCGTGACCCGATCGAAATGAAAGGCGGCACTACGTTCCATTTCGTCACGGACGGCATTCATTCTGCATTGGAGCAGGCGAGAATCGCAGCAGGTGATCTCGATATTCGCGTTGGCGGAGGGCCAGCGACCGTTCGTCAATTCCTGACCGCTGGACTGATCGATGAGATGCATGTCCCAGTCCGTCCTGTGTTTCTCGGCCAGGGCGAGCCGCTGTTCCGCGATCTCGACCTGAAGGCGTTAGGATACAAAGTCGATCGCACGGTCAAGGGTGAACGAGCGACTCACATGTTCATTTCAAAAACGAAAGCCGAAGATTGATCACATCAGAGGCGGATGCCGACACATTTATAAACGCCTGTTGCCAGTCGCTCCGCAAATCCCTCATCGACGAGCTG
>JBDTXM010000104.1:0-12321 GCA_040006215.1 Acidobacteriota bacterium | reverse complement strand
ACCGTTACGTTTGGAATGCCGAAAATGCAGCATTCCTCCTGAACGGTGCCGCTGTCGGTCAGCACAGCTAGCGAGTTTTTCTCCAATTTAACGAAATCAAAGAAGCCCATCGGTTCCAGCAGCCTCACCCTCTCAGAAGTTGTCTTGGCCTGCAGTTCATCGAGTTTGGACGCGGTGCGAGGATGGATGCTGACGAGCACATCCTTTTCAAATTTCGCGGCAATCAGACCGAATGATTCAAATATTGACCGAAGCCGCGATTCAATATCGACGTTTTCTGCCCGATGGATCGTCGCCAGAAAGTAACCATAAGGTGAAACGTTTAGTCTCTCCAGAGCCTCGCTGCCCTCGATCTGCTCGCCGAACGAATCGAGAACTTCCTTTATCGGGTTGCCGGTTACATAAATGCGATCGCGAGCAATTCCTTCGCGAACCAGATTTTCTTTACTTCGCTCGGTGTACGGCAGCAGAATGGTGCTCGAATGGTCGATGATCCGTCGATTTACTTCCTCTGGCACACGGTCGTCATAGCACCTGTTACCCGCCTCCATGTGATAAACCGGAATGCCTTTCCTAGCGGCGACTATCGCTGAAAGAGCGCTATTCGTGTCGCCAAGAATCACAACCCGGTCTGGTCTATTTTGTGAAAATATGTCGTCTATCTTGGATAGGATCTGCCCGATCTGGTCACCGAAGGATTCAGAACGGATACCAAGGTGAACGTCGGGATCGCGCACGCCAAGATCGCGAAAAAATATATCGCTTAGGCTTTCGTGAAAATTCTGGCCGGTATGGACCATCGTGTGCTCGCAGTGCTGATCAAGCACCCGCATTAGGAGACTTAGCCTGATGATCTCTGGCCGAGTTCCAAAGATGGTCATTACTTTCATAAAAAGTTTGCCGGAAACTCTCTCAATGCGCCGTTAGAAACCTTCCTATTTCAAGATTCGCCTTTCCCAGGATCTCGCGCAGTTCTTCGACCGAGACATTATCATCTTTTGACGAATATTCTTTTTCTAGCGCTGGCGAGAACCCGGCGTCTTTTTCCCGCAGTTCGGGGAGCACCGGCAGTATTTTGTAATAGCCGTCGATCTCGGCCGTGCGGAAACATTCTTCTTCCGACACCATTATCTCGTGGACCTTTTCGCCCGGGCGGATACCGGTGAATTTGATCGGCAGCTTCTTATCTCCCATCAGAGCGTGCGCGACATCGACGATCCTGGCCGATGTCACCTTAGGGACAAAGGTATCGCCCCGTCTTCCTTTCGTCAGGGCGGCGAAAACGGTGTCGACAGCCTTATCCAGACTCAAAAGAAATCTGGTCATTTCAGGGAGCGTAACGGTGATCGGCCGCCCGTTCTTGATCTGGTCAACAAAAAGCGGAATGATCGAGCCGCGCGAAGCGATCACATTTCCATAGCGGACGCAAAGGAAATTGGTTTTCGGACAATCGCGATTCGCCTCGATCAGAACGCGTTCCTGCAAAGCTTTGGTCATGCCCATTACATTGATAGGCTTGCAGGCCTTGTCGGTCGAAATGCCGATAACATCCGTAACGGGCATGTCGTTTTCGCGGACAGCTCTCGCAATATTTGCCGCGCCGACGATGTTTGTCAGAACTGCCTCGTAAGGAAAATATTCGCAGGACGGAACCTGCTTAAGCGCCGCTGCGTGGAACACAACATCGGCTTCGCGCATGGCGGCCAGCAGCGATGAGGAATCGCGCACATCACCGATCCGGAAATTCAGCAACTGCCGCGAATTTTGGTAGATGATGTCATCCGTGGCCGCCTCGCGGTGAAGGTATTCGAGCCTCATGTAATGCTGCTTCGCTTCATCACGTGAAAAAACGGTGATCTTCTCTGGGGTACCCATCTCGCCCGTTAACAGGCGGTTTATAAGGGTCTGCCCAAGAGATCCGGTCCCGCCGGTGACTAGAATTCTTTTGCCTTCAAGTTGTTTCATTTTGCGTCAAAGCCATCCGAGTCCTCGCCGAGCTGGTCGATCATTTCCCGCCAGGGCGGTGGCCTAAACCCGGCGGCCCTTCGGAATCGCTCCGAATTAAGGCTCCGGTCGATCCGTACGTTCTCACTCGGCTCGATCTCAACGTTCGTTCGGAATCGATCATCAATAAGCCGAAGCAGGTCGAGCTTGCTGATTGGATCGCTCGATACATGGTACAGGCCTGACAAATTCGGGTGATTGACGAGAATATCCCCTATTATCCGCGAAAATACGATCGTTGGAAAGCCGGAGAAGATAGCCTTCGAATAGCCTTTGACCTTACCGCCGCGATTTTGGAGAAACCATTCGAGCAAACCGTGTTTTGTCCCGAGTTCGCGGCCTATGATCGAGGTGCGAAAGGTCAAGCAATTTCCGTCAGTCACCTCGCCGAGGTTTTTGCTCTTTCCGTAGAGATCCGCTGCATCTGAAATATCGTCCTCAGAATAGTTGCCCTTGGCACCACTGAACACGCAATCGGTGCCGATCGTGACGAGTCTAAACCCGAGTTCGATCGACAAGGCTGCCAGACGGTGAGGCAGGATCGAATTGATCGTAAGGGTTTCTATAACATTTCCGGCAGACGGCACCTGTTTGATAATTCCCGCCGCATTGATCACGACCTTCGGTTTTAACTCCCGAAGAACGCCATCGATCGGTCCAGTCTCCATAAGATCCACACAATCGAATGTCTTCGATGCGGAAAAACGCTCGAACTGCTCGTAATCCGAAAGAGGTCGCCGCAGCGTTGCGTAAACCTCGAACTCGGACGATAAGACTTGTACGAGCTTGTGCCCGAGCATTCCATTTCCGCCGATGATCAGAACTTTTTGCATTGATATTTTCGCTGACCACGACAGGAATGCTTGTTGGAGTCGTCTAGAGATTACAACCTATCAAAATAAATAGTCTTACGACAACTTCTCCAGTACCTTTTGATACAGATCGAAATACTCGCGAGCGATCCTATCGGGCGCGAAGCGTGCAATATTTCTGCGGCCGCTTTCTAGACAGGCCTTCCTGAATTCTCCGTCCTCTACGACCATCTGAATGCATGTTCGAATGCTTTCTACATCGAATGGATCCGCGAGAATGGCACCTGAGCCGGCAACATCCTTCATTGGATCTACACTGCTTGTGACCACAGGAATACTCATCGCTTGAGCTTCGATGATAGGCAAGCCAAAGCCTTCGGATGTCGAACAAAACGCGACAATGTCCGAGTTGGCGTACTCATTACGGATCTGCTCATCGGAGAGATCGAAGCGATTCTCAAAGACTATTTGATTTTCACGAAGGGCACGTTCCATAGGCTCGTCCAAACGTCCGATGATGATCAGAACACACCTAATTCCCTTGAGTGCGGATGCCAGACGAATAAGGTTCTTATTCGGAGCGGTACCTATCTGGAGAATTCTCGGGTTTTGGTGATCAAATTTTCGCGCGTGCTCTGAAGGTTCGACGGTCAGCGGATGGCCGATCACATGGATCTTTTCCGGACGGCAATTCGTTATTCGTACCAGATCCTGCTTTGCGGCTTCGGTTCCGGTGACGATGTAGTCAAGCCGTCGGGTCGGAAGATCAAAGAAGAACTTTTTGATCAAATACCTCCGTATTCCCGACCGCATCCCTAAGATCCGAATATCGTGCATGGTCAGCACCGTTCGAAGCGCAGGCAGAAGAAGAGCGTAATAATTTATATGTCCTGTAACATGGAATATATCGGCCCGCTTCGGTTTGGGAGCGAAGAGATTAGCAAATATTCCGGCGGTTGAATTACCGTAGGGGACTTTGTCGTACCGAACCTTGACGCCCAGCTCCGACAATCCAATACCTACGGTGCGGATCAATCTTTCGATGCTTGAGGTTTCCGGATCGCGGCGTTCGACGAAACTAACTGTAAAAGTCATTGCCGGGTATTAAACTCTATGCTGCGGAGGCATCTGCCATCGACGATGCGAGTTTTTCACGGGTGATCGAAGCCGTGCCAAGCTGTTGAACTACGATCCCGGCAGCAATATTCGCAAGCCTCGCCGCCTCTGGAAACCCCGAGCCGGCGGCTAACGCAACCGCCATGGTGGCAATGACAGTATCTCCGGCGCCCGTCACGTCATAAACCTCTTTTGCCGCAGCATCGTAGTGTAACGATTCGCGGCCGTTTTCAAAAAGTGTCATGCCCTCTTCACTTTCGGTGATCAGGATCGCAGCCAGATCCAGATCCGCCAACAGCTGAACGCCCGCACGGGGAACCAGTCTATCGGATTCAGGATCGAGTCCCGACGCATCCGCTGCCTCCTGACGATTGGGCGTTAAGATGGTGGCTCCCCTATATTTAGAGAAGTTTTTGCCCTTGGGATCGACAATAACCGGCTTCCCCGCCTCCCTCGCTCTTTTTAAGACTTCATGAAGCACCGGGTCGCTGAGCGTCCCTTTTGCATAATCGGAAAGCAGCACAACATCGGATTTTGTGATGTGGTCGGCTAACGAGTCACAAATGTATCTATTATCAGTCGCTGACAATGCTGACGTGATCTCTCGATCGACCCGCACAACTTGTTGATTATGGGCTATCACCCGGGTCTTGGTATTGGTCGGACGCGCGCCGGATTCTATCAGGTCCGCTGGTGATACACCCTTCTTTTCCAAACTTTCTCGAAGCGATTCGCCTTCGGGATCGGAGCCGACCAAACCCAGCAAAGTGACCTCGGCGCCCAAGCCCGCCACATTCACCGCAACATTGGCCGCTCCCCCCGGAACATAGGTATCCCGACGCAGACGTACGACCGGAACGGGCGCTTCGGGAGATATTCGCGTTACGTCACCCCACCAGTAACGGTCGAGCATAACGTCTCCGATAACAAGCACGCGTGCCTTAAGAAAATTGTCGAACAACGTCATGTTTTCGATTGATCTTCAGCCGCAGCGATCCGGGCGTCTACGATCTCGCACCAAATATGCGCTACGGTGATATGGGCCTCCTGGATCCGGGCGGTCCTGGATGATGGAGCCATAAAACACATGTCACAAAGTCCGGCAAGCTTTTTCCCGCCCTCGCCAGTTAGACCCACGACCGTACAGCCTTTGCTTCGAGCAGCCATAACAGCCGCTATTACGTTCGGCGAATTGCCGCTGGTGCTGATCGCAATAAGGCAATCGCCCTCTACGGCAAGAGCTTCGACCTGCCTCGAAAATATTCGCTCCGCATCGTAGTCGTTCGCGAGGGCTGTAAGGGCAGACGTATCCGTTGTCAGTGCGATAGCCGGCAATGCCCGACGCTCAGTCTCGTAGCGCCCAACAAACTCCGCCGCTATGTGCTGGGCATCAGCCGCACTTCCGCCGTTTCCGCACAGCAGTACTTTTTTACCCCCCCGAAATGTTGCGTAAAGTTTGTCCGCGATGTCTTCGATAAGATTCGAACTACCGGCCAGAATCTCTTGCAGTATGCCGATATGCTGAGCCAATGATCTTTCAACCAAGTTTCCATTCGCAGGTACCGGAACATCTTTTTTTCTCTTAATGTTTTGGGCGATCGCGCTCGATGAGAATCCATCTTTGAGAGGCAGAGAAAGCACTTGGCCGCCGTTTTGCAGGACGAAATCGGCCCCTACAATTTCCCTCACCTGCCAGTCACCGCCTTTTACCAGGACGTCCGGCTTAATTTCTCTGATCAAATGTTCCGGCGTTAATTCGTCAAATATTACGACTTCATCCACCGACGACAACCCAAGCAAAACGGCCCTACGATCGTATTGATTCTGAAACGGGCGGTCCGCTCCTTTTATCGATCGAACCGACCGATCGCTGTTGAGCCCGACAACAAGCTTAGAGCCAAGCTTTTTGGCCCGTTCAAGCAGATCGATATGTCCGGGGTGGAGCAGATCGAAACATCCATTAGTGAAAACGATCATCGATAAGAGGTTAAAATGAGCAACGGTAGAGATTATATGACATTGCTCGCTGGTTCTCATCCTTCCTGAAGCGCCTTTACCGGCGAGCTGTAGATACGGTTGGCCAGGAAGACTGCGATCAAAATACCGATCACGGACGTTATCCCGATCTTAAGTGTGAAGGGAAAGATGAGCCCATAAAAACCTTCATAGGAAACCGAAACCAAAAGCATATAGTAGAGCGTGGCACGAGCAACCGACGGTTCCCTATTTTCGATCAGCGCTCTATACACGGTACGTACGAGGATGCCCAGAAGGAGCATTCCAAGAAAGACGCCGGACACGCCGTAATTCCTAAGCAGGTCGCCGATAGAGGTCATTGCGAAAGAAGTCTCTCCGTAATCGAAATAGAGCTCGCCGTATCGACGAGCGTCAGAGGCGAGCGGTTTGTCGTTCCAGAGAACCCGAGGAACAAATGTCGTCACAAAATCCTTTTGGATGTTGTCGTTCAATCCGTAACTCGCCTCGTATGGGGCCAGTTCTTCGTAGTTTGAAACGACCACGGCGAGCGAACTAACTACGTCGATCCGCTCTGCGAAATTTGTCAGTCCAAACTCGACAGCCTCCATACTTGAACTGTTGCTTACGCGAGTTATAGTTTCGATCACGTTGTTGGTGTAATCGCCGATCCCGCCGCCGTCCCCGTTCCGTCTAATATTTCGAAATGTGGTGCCATAGATCATGCCGATCAGCAACAGAAAGCCGAATAATGCAGCCCCGATCACGACATGCTTCTTGCGTATTAGTCGCCCTGAGAGAACAAACGCGAGAACTACAACTATAAAACTCTGCAACAAGCTGCCGCGATTTCCCGCGAATAGCGCCTTAAATAGCGAGGTTGAAACAAGCAGGGCTATGATCGCATAAGTGCTCACCGAGGCTTTTGGACGTCGGAAAACGACGTACCATAGTATAAACGTGCCCTCGAGCCAAAAAAGGGTGGATAGGAACAGTAGTCCGTCGTAGGAAGTAATTTCCTTGCTGCCTTGATAACCGATCACGCCTAAGGCCAAGGCTAGGGCCGAATTAAGCATTCCCAGCAATACCAGCACTACACCCGGAACACTAAAGGCTGAAACCGGCGGCTCTTTCATGATCTTGAAGTAGTCGCCAATCAATCGTCCTGCAACCTCGCCGACGGGCAAGAAGTATCCAATGCAAAGTCCCGCATACCCCAGAATGATCAGAACCATCGTCCATGGTAGGTTTATTTCCGCGTCCTGAATATAGTCCAGGAAATAAGGCTGTGACCAACCTACTGAAAGAGCGATGCCGCCGATGACGAATGCCGGGAAAAAATACAGCCAACCCGCGAACATGATCGGATCAGAAAGGGTAAATTTACCCTTTTTATATAAATAAACAGATGGAATAAGCAGAACCAAGAAAAGAAGCAATATCCATGGAAGTAGGAATAAATATGGAAACGAGCGGGAAACCTCGGAGTTAAGAGCGACGAGGAGGAGCGTAGCCAAAACGGAAACTCCAACGAATACTAGCCCCATCCCAAAATTTCGATCAGGGTTTATCCGTCTTGAGGAAAGGTGAAGATTTGCTGCCATAAAGCCAAAAAGCTTGTTCTGAAAGCTTTCGGTATCTTATCAAAAAACGTAATCAATGTGCCGCTAACGAAAGTCGGCTTCGAAGTCAGCCCTTACCCAAGACACCTTCGGTATTCGCGGACGGCGATTTCCGCGGACTTTCGTTCATCAAATTTACTTAGCACAAGGGAACGGCCCTCGCCCGCTAGTTGGTTCCTCAAGGGGAGATCATCGACCATCCTCAATACCGCCCGCTTCAAACCTTCTATGTCACCAGGTTGGACCAAAAGCCCCGTTTTGGAGTCCTCGATCGCCTCGGGAATTCCGTTAATATTTGTTGAGATGCTCGGCACGCCAAGAGCCATCGCTTCGAGGAGCGAGATAGGCACGCCTTCGACAAAGCTAGGCAATACGTAAATGTCCGCGGTCTGAATAAAACTAAGAACGTCCTCGCGCGAGCCGATGTCCGCCGAAAGGATCGTTTTGAAATAGTTTCCGACTCCGTAAGAATCGATCTTTTGCTGATCAAATAGGGACGGCTTATTTGGCATGACCCATAAAAAGCGCATGTGGGGACGTTCAAGCACGATCTCACGGATAGAGTCCAGTAGCGTCCAGCGACCTTTGCGGTCGATGAATTGGCCAACCGTGAGCACGATCGTAGAATCGTGCGGAATTCCGATTTTATCGAGAAGGGCAATTCGATCCACTCCCTTTTTTAGTATCCGCTCGATCGAATCGGGATCTATTCCAGCCCTGGTGACCCTGATCTCATTACCTGCCTGGACGGAAATAAAACGCTCAAGGTAGCTCTTCGCATTCTCATTAGCGCAAAAAATATGAAATCGGCCGGTTCGTAAAAGAAGTTTTAGTTTCGCAGCCCAGATCAATTCACGCCACCGCGGCATCGGTTCGAGGGCATTATGCATTGTGAAAAACACGTGTACCCGCCGACACAGCCGAAGAAGAGGAATAAACGATTGTTGGGGGAGAAAATCCGCATGGACGACGGAATCTTGAAGGCCGGTCTTGAAAAGGCGATTTACGAGAGCCGTTTCGCTGCGCAATTTTCGCCAATGTCGCTGGACCTTGCGGCGAAGGGTTGTTGCCGGAGCTACATCTGTTTTCGGCGCGAAAAATTCATAGTCGACATCGGCTTCATCCAAAAAGTGGAGCAACTCGACGCTCGACCCAGCCGGAAGAACGACCAAGACGTTGAAAAATTTCTTGGCTTCGCGAATCAAAGCCAGCGTGTAGATCTGTGCTCCGCCCCATTCGACATAGTCCCAGGCATAAATTAGCGTTTTCGGTTTTTTTTTCAACTTTGCGTGTTCGAGGAGATATTCAGAGGTCGTAAATCCGACACCCAACGAGCAATTTTATTCGTGCGATAAATTTACTTGGGACGATACACTTCTTTAAGTGCGGCCTCAGGTTGCTCGCTTCCCCATTTTCCCTCGGAGTTTTTCCCGATCAGAACACGGATGTAAAAGATCGGGGTCGCTATAAGGGCCTGAAGCGTGGTCGGGGCCGCTCCGAGATTTCCGTAGATCCGGCGCCGCAAGCTGTATGGCCCGGTCTTTTTGACCAGCATCTCTTTGATCTTTTCGTTGATCGACAAATGCCTGAATCCTGAGATCTCGTCATTCGGCTTGCAGAAAACCCGGGCACAAGGTTCGATGAACAATCGCCAACCTCGTCGACGCATTCTCGGCGTGTATTCGGCGTCACCAAATTGCGGCAGTCTACGTTCGTCCATTAGTCCGACCTCGCGAACCACGACGGCAGGATACAGAACACAGTTCCCCACCACGAGTTCGACCTCCCAGGGCTCTTCAGGAACCGTCCAAATTGTCTGTCGCCGCCAATGTTGAATTCCGCCACGCAATAGATCCCATTTCGGGGCCACTTGAAATACTTTATGCGGTGTTTCCCAATTCAGAAGCAATGCCCCGACAATCGACTTGGGATTTGACTCGGCACAATCGACCATCCTCTTAAGACACTGCTCGTCGAAAATGGAATCATTATTTACGGCCCAGATGTACTTTGGATCATGAAGCAAAGCGGCTTCGATCCCTCGGTTCGTACCAGCGGTGTACCAAAGGTCACCATCACCCGCAACGATCTCGACATCAGGAAACTTGTCTCGGATCGCCTCGGAGGTTCCGTCAGTTGAACCGTCATCTACGATTATGACCCGCAATTCGAGGCCGTCAACATTAAGGCGATTCAGACTTTTCAAACACTGCAATGTTTCGTCTCGGCGGTTATGGACCGGGCTCACTGCTACGACTCTGATCGGTTCCATGTTTTCAGGCGTGACGCTCGCCGGCCACTTGTTCTTTTACATCAGCGTCCATCATGATCTTAACGAGTTCCGCAAACTTAGTCTTTGCTTCCCAACCAAGCTCCTGCTTTACTTTTGAAGGGTCGCCGATAAGAAGGTCCACCTCAGTCGGCCGAAAGTATGACGAATCGATCTCGACGAGCACATCTCCTTTTGACGGAACGAACTCCTTTCCTTCGAAGGCGCCCGACAAAACGGAGGTGTCGACATCCGCAACAATTCCCTTTTCCCCAACGCCGACACCATTCCACTCAAGCTTTACTCCGATGCGGCCAAACGCTTCGTCGACAAATTCACGCACCGTGTGTGTCTCGCCGGTTGCGAGAACATAATCGTCGGCCCGTTGGTGCTGCAAGATGCGCCACATTCCCTCGCAATACTCGGGAGCAAAACCCCAGTCGCGTTTTGCATCCATATTTCCCAAGTTTAGTTTTGTTGCGTGGCCGAGTACGATCCTGGCGATCTCTCGAGTAATTTTTTTCGTTACAAACGTGTTTCCGCGGCGGGGAGACTCGTGATTGAACAATATGCCGTTGCTCGCGAAGATATCGTACGCTTCCCGATAATTTACGATCATCCAGTAGGCGTAAAGCTTGGCGACACCGTACGGCGAGCGCGGGTAGAAAGGAGTTTTCTCGGATTGCGGCGTTTCCTGGACCTTGCCAAACAGCTCGGACGTCGAGGCCTGATAAAACTTTACCGTTCTGAGGCCCGTTTCGCGGATCGCGTCCAAAAACCTCAATGTTCCTAAGGCATCTACCTGGGCCGTATAATCTGGAACATCGAACGATACCTTGACGTGGCTCTGGGCCGCCAGATTGTAGATCTCGTCCGGCTCGATCTTCTCGAGCAGCAGGTTGAGGCTGCTCGGATCGATCAGGTCGCCGTAATGAAGAAAGAGCTTTTTGTTCAGGATCTCAGGGTCTTCATAAAGGTGATTTATCCTGCCGGTATTGAACGAACTCGACTTACGAATGATCCCATGGACCTCATAGCCTTTCTCAAGCAGGATCTCCGCGAGATAGCTGCCGTCTTGCCCCGTTATACCCGTGATCAAAGCCTTTTTCATCTATTTTCTATACACCGCGAGCCGTCGTAGCTCCAAGGAACCAGTCGTACGTCTTTTGCAGTCCCTCGTCTAGCGAGGTTAACGGAGCCCACCCCAACGCTTTCATCCGCGAGACGTCCAGAAGCTTTCGAGGGGTTCCGTCCGGCTTCGCCGAATCGTATGCAACCTTGCCTGTAAAACCGACCAGCTTCGCGATCTTCGAAGCCAACTCACCGATCTTCAAATCCTCGCCCGTACCAATATTTATATGGGAGATGCCCTTCTCGAAGAGATCATTCGCATCGTGGTTTTCCATCAGGAAGCACACGCCTCGTGCCAGATCATCGACGTACATGAATTCGCGCCTAGGTTTTCCGCTTCCCCAAAGCAAGACAGAATCGGCACCTTTGATTTTGGCCTCGTGAAATTTTCGGATCAAGGCCGGAATCACGTGCGATGATTCGAGATCAAAATTGTCATTCGGCCCAAAAAGGTTCGTCGGCATGACGGAAAAGAAGTTGCAGCCGTACTGTCGATAGTAACTTTCGCAAAGCTTAATGCCGGCGATCTTGGCAACCGCATACGGTTCGTTAGTAGTTTCGAGAGGACCAGAGAGCAGTTCTTCCTCTTTCATCGGCTGCAGTGCCATCCTCGGATAAATACAGGAGCTGCCGAGCGAGATAAGTTTTCTCACACCATGTCGATAGGCCGCATGTATCGTGTTCGCTTCGATCATCAGGTTCTCGTATATGAACTGGGCTCTTAAGCTGCTATTCGCACCGATCCCGCCGACTTTTGCAGCGGCGATGATGACCGCTTCTGGTTTCTGACGATCGAAGTATTCCTCGACTTCCTTCTGAACAATAAGGTCGAGCGTCGTCGATTTCGGCGTTAGGATATTCTCATAACCGTCCGCGGTCAGACGGCGCAGTATCGAACTGCCGACCATTCCTGCGGCACCAGCGATAAAGACCTTTGATGATCTGCTAGGTTTGAAATCGTTGGACAAGAGTAATTGTGTTTTTGCTCGATCGCCACTATTCGGCGCACGGCAATTCAAAACGTTTTAGAACGTTCACCTGATCTTGCGATCAGTTAGGGCTAAACTGGTGCGTCATTGCTGATCGTCCGACTGATAATCATCGCGGTGGTAGTAGCTCTGGTAATAGTAGTAGTTATCCTGTGAACGCAGATTTACGTTATTCAGCACGACCCCAAATATCTTGGCCCCGATATCGTTGAGAAGCTGCCGAGAACGCCGAACAACCTGACGCGAGCTCCTGCCCGAATGGACCACGAGGATCACTCCGTCCACCATAGAGGCGATAAGTACGCCGTCGGTAAATGAAGCGATCGGAGGTGAGTCGACAACCACGTGTGTGAAGTGTTTCTGAAGTATCTTTAGAAGACTTGCCATTTGATCCGAACCGATCA
>JBDTXM010000103.1:0-12472 GCA_040006215.1 Acidobacteriota bacterium | reverse complement strand
GCACCTAGAAACGAAGGCTTGGTCGCGGCGGTGTTCTTTGCGGCCATCGACTCCATCGCGGCAATCACTTCGGGTTCGGCAAGCGGTTCGGTAACGTTTAGGCGCCGATTCAACTGAACGTTCGCAGGTATGGAGCGGAAAAGTTCGTCAGCAGTTGTTAAGCCTATTGACGCGAGCATTTCGTCGCGTTCTTCGGGGGAATTCGGTATATATCTCATTTAGAAAATGCCTGTCTCGACGTAGCTCTCTGTGAAACAGAAATCATACCAAACTGGCATTCGGATTGTGAAAACGAGACGCGAGATTTCACCATCGAGCAGTAAAAAGGCCGTTTTCGAACATCGAAAACGGCCTAAAGCTATTGTCCAATTGAAATTTCTTACCGAATCGCAGCCAAAACAGCCGATGCCTCCTGCGAAAGCATACCTTGGACTGCGGCGTCGGCAGTTCCGCTTGCCTTTCCCGCGGCCCTGTTCTGCAAAACCGACTGGCCGCTCGAGAGCGACTTTAGGCCGAAATCGACTTGAGCATCGTAGTTCTTTCCAGCCGATGTATCGGTATTGGTTACCTTTCCGAAGATTCCTCCGATCTTGCTCGATGTTGATTGCTTTAGCTTTGAAACGTCGCTCGACAAGAGGAAGTCACAGTTCGCCGACCCGGCGTCGGCTTCCGAATTGACGGCAACTGCGTCGACGTTTCCACCTGTCAACCGCTGGACAAGAAATAGTTGGAGATTAAATGTCGAGAGGGTTTCGGTGGTCTGATTGGTCGGCATTAAAACACCGATACGTTTTGTGCCCACGCGTTTGGTCGAAGTCACCGCATTTTTTACGATCTGAGGAAAAGAGCCCGCCGACCCATCATTACCTGAATCATTATTTCGCTGGGCACGAGCCATCGCTGCATAGTCAGGTTTGCCGTACAGGTCGCTGCTGGAATTCGTAAGTGAATATCCCTGGGGAACATCGAAAAGTCCATCATCGAGCGTTGCCTTCGAGAATTCCACCGTTTCGATCGAGGTGGAAAAACTCTGACCTTCACCACCCATGGTCTGCGTGACCTGCAGCGGGAAACCCATCTTCCCCCCGCCTGAATATTTCAGGATCATCCTGTCCTGACAGCCGCCAGATCTCTCATTTCCGCCGGACGCCATCGGGTTTCGCGGGATCGTCATCGGGCAGGAAAACTGGGGAAGATCGACATACCAGCCGTCGGTCTCCATACTCATTCCTTGTTTCGTGCAGGCGTCGGGAGAAGGCTCCATCTTCATCGACGTCTTGATATGACGCGCCGTCAACCCGAACATCTGCTTGCGCTCGCCAGTATCGTTGATCGACGTCGTCATCGTGATCGTGCCGCCTTTGACAGTTTTCTGGGGGATCGCTCGGACAGGTTTTCCTGCCGTTGATGGGCTCACCTCACCTGAATCAGTCGGAAACGGATCGATCGTGTAGAGCCGCTTTTTATCGTTGACCTGAAGGGTACGGCGCAGATCGCATTGTTCGATCGAGGCGACGTCTCCACCCATTCCCATTATCCCGCCCTGCTCCGTGCGTTTTCGCGAACCCTTGACATAAATAGTTGACGACACGTTCTGGCCCATGACCGAGGTCGTTTGTTTGATCTTATAATTCTGCCCATTCGCAGCCCCGGCCGAGACGCCTAGAACTATCGCCGGAATGATTACCTGAAAGAACTTTTTCATTGTTGTGCTCCTAAAATTCTCGGTCAGCGTTGTATGATCCCGCCCCCAGGCGTGATCCGCCGTACCTCAAGATCCATCTTTTTTATTTCATAGCCCTTGGTCCCGCCGCTTCGAAGGGCGCCGTTCTCGGGTTCGTCAATCGTGGTTTTTTCGGTCTTCGTGAAGGTGTAAACACCGGTTTTTACCATTTGCGGAGTGATCGTCGTTCCGCCATCGCCGCCAGTGCCCTCGCTATATTCAAGCCCCGTTTCATGTACGTAATTATACGGATGGACGTGAACGGCGAAAAGCTCTTTGGAACCTGTGAACCGGATATTCTGGACCGATGCTTGAAACTCCGACCCGGCCGGGCCGATCCTAAATCCAGCGTGAAGAGATTCGGTCGCCGACTGAGTTTGATCGAGCAGTCCGGACGCTTCGATCGCCTCGGCTTCGTCGCCCCCCGTTATATCCTTGCGTCGGAACAGTACGTTGCCGTAACCGTTGTAGTCATTGTATTCGTCAGTTGCCAGGCCGCCCGCCGGATCCATTTTCGCCTTAAATACGAACGCCATGCTGCTTTTCTTTCGGATGAGATATCTCTCACCGGTAAATTTGGCAATATAAGTGATCACGCCCGGGGCCTTCGCAACGACACCATTTCGCTCACCTTTTTCATCGGTCACCCGAACGTGTGTGTCTTCCTGAACCGGGGTTCCGCCATGTGAAAGCTGGAGGGATGCCTCGATGGTTCGATGCTTTAGCCGAACGCCATCGCAGTCAGTCAAAACGATCTTGACCGGCGAAGTCTCGTTAGGCTTTAGCTGCAATTTATCGATGATCAGATCGATGTGCGGATCTATCGCGTAGTCGCTTGTCTCGCGATCATCGCGTCCGGTTTGAGCTTGAGAGGCGAGAAAAGCGATCATCGCTGCCGCATTAGTCTTTCCGGCGGCCTCGGCCCCGGCTGGATCGGCGAACGGCGTCTTAACCTCGTTGATCAGCGAGGTATTGGAAGCTTTCCTTAATTGGACGGTTAATAGGAATCCCTCACCCAATTTCGTGATCTGTCCCGTAAAAAAGTAAGGGTCGGGAAGCTGCGATGGCGGAGGCTGCATCTCGCCAGAAATATGCGCAGATTCCGGCATTATTTCAGGCGGCAAGATCGGAGTGGTCAGGTCCGTCACGCTGATATTCGGCGTTTCTTGGAGTATTGCCAGAAATCCCGATTCAGTTTTCATCAGCGGCCGAAATTCACCCGTCTGTAGCCTCTGATCCGGTACGAGGTCGTAAACGGCGACGCCAACTTCGGGCGGCTGGCACGGCGAATTCTGGGCCGACAGAGAGAGGGGCAGCGCGAGGAACAATACACAAATAGCCGTCCGCAGCAGAAATTTGGAGATCTTCATATGGGCAACCAAACTATCGGCGGAGAGCAAAATACCAAAGCTGACGTAAGATCGAAACGAATTTTACGTGAAACGCCGGACGATTCGGCATGTTGGTGGGAACAAAGGCTGGCGTAGGAGTTCCTGCCCGTATTTTGTGAACAAGGATCAGCCGACTGTAGAAAGGTATTCCTCGTATTCCTCGGCCGAAAGCATGGCGTCGGCATCGCCGGCGTTTGCCATCTTCAGCTTGATCATCCATCCCTTTACGTAGGGGTCGGTGTTAACTGCCTCCGGCGTATCGTTGAGGCCGTCATTGACCTCGGATATCTCACCCGCCAGAGGCGTGAAGATCTCTGAGACTGCCTTTACAGATTCGACCGAACCAAATGCTTCGTGGGAGCCGAAGCTGTCACCTACACGCGGCATGTCTATGTAAACAACGTCGCCAAGCGAATTCTGGGCGTAATCCGTTATGCCGATTGTCGCGGTCTCGCCATCGACCAAAACCCATTCGTGATCTTTGCTATAGCGTAAATTCTCGGGAATGTTAGACATAATATTTTGCTGAAATTTATTGGGCTCCAAAAATATTGGGACTATTTCTCGCGTTTGTAAAAGGGAGTTGGAACAACTACGGCGGACAAATGTTTGCCTCGAACATCAATTTTAATTTCTTGGCCGATATTTGCAAATTCGACTGGAAGAAATGCGAGTCCGATGTTCTTTTTTAAGAAGGGAGCCGGACTCCCGGACGTAACGTAACCTACCCGCTTCTCATCGATAAAAATGGAATGGTCGTCGCGGGCGATGCCCTTGTCAGTCATTTCGAAGCCAACGAGCTTGCGTTTTATTCCGTCGTCCTTCTGCTTTCTGATTTCTTGGGATCCGGTAAAATCGCCTTTCTGCAATTTAGTGATCCAGCCCAAATTTGCCTCAAGCGGCGTGATCGTGTCGCTAAGCTCATGGCCGTACAGCGACATTCCCGATTCCAGCCGGAGCGTGTTACGAGCCGCAAGTCCCGCCGGCAGAATTCCGCCTCCGCTGCCGTAGTTTCCCGCTTCGAGCATTTTATTCCAAAGCTGGATCGCAAACTCCGGTGCGGCGTAAACCTCGAACCCGTCTTCACCTGTATAACCGGTGCGCGAAATGATGGAATCGACTCGGTCCACCTTGCCGGTCTCAAAATGGTAATACTTGATGCCTTCAAGATTTGTATCGGTAAGCGTCTGTAAGATACCGAGTGCTTCGGGTCCTTGGATCGCGATCTGGCAATAGTCGGCGCTGGCGTTTCTCAATGCGACATTTTCATTGTTCTTATGCGATGCGATCCAATCCCAGTCTTTGTCCGTTGTCGAAGCGTTAACAACAAGCAGCAGCCTTTCCGGTCCAAAGCGATAAACCAACAGGTCGTCAACCACGCCGCCCTCTTCGTTGGTAAGCGCGGAATAATGAGCCTGGCCGTCGATCAACTTTGTGACGTCGTTCGTCGTTAGTCCATTGACGAAGTCGATCGCCCCTGGACCGTCCGCCCAGATCTCGCCCATGTGCGATACATCGAAAAGAGCGGACCGCGTACGCGTTCGCATGTGTTCCTCGATGACGCCCGCCGGGTACTGGACCGGCATGTCCCAGCCGCCGAAATCCACCATTTTTCCACCCAGCTCTCGATGAGCGGCGTTCAGCGGAGTCTTCTTCAACGTTTCATCTGACATAAAGAAGTAATTTAAATGACAAGCTTAAAGACCTCAAGTTGGCTTTTGAACGATGATCATTGAGACTCGAGTGGAGTGAAGTTTTTTTGTCCGTCCCCACAGTCACTATAGATGTTTTGAGTCTTAGAATTGATTCTAAAAAAGCAAACGTATTTCCTCGTCCCGTCGGGGTTGTAAAAGGTGATTTCTGGTTCTGAACTCGCCCATGCAAGCCGGGTGTTGGTAAGGTCAAGGCCTTTTGCGAGCCACTTGATTTTTCTTCGTCCAAACTCATTGATCACAAGGAGCGACGTATTTTTTGGAGCAGGTCTTTGCGTATCTTCTACGGCGATCACGCACAACCCGGGACAAACGCAATTTTTGGAAGGCGAAACCAGATAGCGGTTGTCATCCGCGGTCTTTAGCCAATCGTTTCGAAGCTGCCTCAAATCTTCACGTCCGCTTTCAGAGTAAGCCCGGAGGTCGCAGGGAAGTAGAAAAGCATCCGGCGCCGCGTTTGCAACGCGCTCCATCAGTTCGGCGACAGTGATTTTCACCGGCGGCGCGGGAGGCAGTTCGGGCGTCTTATTGGCGGCCGCATTTGGATCGTTGGTTTTATCGAGAGCGATCGACTGGTTCGGCGTACACGACGAGACGCCTATCGCAACCAACAGCACCGACAAAAATAGTATCCTCATCAGCGGTCTTCGGTTTTCTTTGGCGGGTCGGATTTGAGTCGGCCCTCGGCGGCAATTATCTCTTCGCAGAGATCGCCCGACTGGCTAAGAAGCCCCCGTTCACGTTCATCCTTCGAGGCTTCATATTCGCGTTTCAGAATAGGCTCATAACGGCGGGCGGCGGCGGCAAGAATTCGAACCGCCGGCGGGAAAACGTCCTCGTACTTTTTGGGCTTTTCCTTTTTCGTAGGGGATTCGACCACTATCGAGTCCGGCCGTTCGGAAAGATTGTCGATGTCATCGACTGCTTTTTGGATGATTCGCCGAATGTCGTCTAGCAACTCCATTCGTGTTCCAGCCGGAGGCGGCCCCCAAGCCTCTGACTTCTCTTTCGGAACGTTTCCACCCGCATCTATCCCCAAAACGGCAAAGCGCCGGTCGATCGCCCGCATCAACACCCTCATGCGACTATCAATCTGCTGCGCATCACGAACGATCTCAACCTCATCATCAGTCAAATAATCGCGCCGCTGAGCGTTCGCCGGCGGGGCGGCCAGAACCAGTCCGGAAATGGCGATACACAAAACGAATAACGATTTGAATCTAGTTGCTTTCATGGATAACTAACTCTCGGGTTTATCGCGGACTACAGTATCACCGAACATCGGGGCGATCGCTTTTTCACGGGCCTCGTGAATATACCTGATCAAAGTTCGAATATACGGTTCGTACCGCAGTGATAGGTCGCGCCGAATGGTCTCCAGCCGAGGTTGAAACGTCCGAAGACCGATCTCTAGCTTTTTGAAATTATTAAGCACCTTTGAACTGTCGGTGTCTTTTTTTGTCAGGAATTCGAGGGCATTGTCCATTAGGGCGTGAAAGCTGCCCAGCTCTTTATACATGTCTTCAAAGCGTTCCGCGGAATTGAATGCCTCCGCATTCGAGAGGCGCTTGTTCATTAATTCCAAAGCAACCGACGTATGTTTCCTAACCTCGGTCTCAGCATCCAGCGCCTGCTTTTCTTCCTTTGACAGCACCTTGATCGGCGGCGGTGCTGCATCCGGGTCGCTTAGCGGCTCCTGAGCCCGAGAGTTTCCCACAAGAACAAGAAGGAAACTGACCCCTAGCACGATCGATACAACCCTGATCCGGGCGGTCCGGTTCTTCCGTTTTACTGCCGAAACGGTTTCCGGGTCACCGATCCAAAACTTTTGGCTCATTTGGCGCCTTTCTTATCCTTAATCTGCCGCTGGAGAGGCGGCAATCGGAGGTCAACTTTTTCGATCTCTAATTTGTGCTTGACGGGATCGGCCAGTTTCAGAAACTGCTGATAGTTTGCCATCGCATCCAAATATTCTCGCAGTTGATCGTGACATATCGCAAGAAAAAAATACGCAATCGCGAGATCCGGCTCGTTTTTGACCAGCCACTCATATTCAACCTTTGCTTCAGGATAAAGCTTAAGCTCAAAGAGAGCGGTCGCAAGGTTTCCGTGGATCGTGTGATTTTCGGGTGCCGCCGATAACAACCGACGAAAAAGAGCCGAGGCTTCGTCAAACCTTCGGGCCTGAACGAGGGCCGCTCCGTAACCGATCGCCGGTTTGATGCTGTCCGGCTTGGCTTCGGATGCCCGACGGCAAAGATCTAATGCTTTGATCGGATCCGCGGTCCGATACGCATAACAGAGACGTTCGAGCACCTCCGAATTTTTCGGATCGCTAGCGAGCACCGCCTCAAGCTCCGCCGGGTTCGCGGTGGTCGCGGTGGTCATCGCGGCTTTGAGTATGATCGTGTCTTTCCCAGGATCTGCGATCGAATTGATCAGCTTTAAGGCTTCATCAGGCTTGCCCGAATTGAACAGTGCCTGAGCATGGATAGCGACCGCACGCTCGGATGTATTCGTCAACACCTCCAGCTGCTTCGCCGTTTCTTCAGCGGTCAATGCGTCATCCTCTTTCAGAGCTATCTCGGCTTTTTGAAATAAGGCTGTTTTGTTCTTAGGATCATCGGCGAGAACTTCGCTGAGACTCCTTTTTGCCGCGGCGAGATCACCGAGCGCGTTTTCCAGCGACGCTCGAGCTGTCCACATCGAAATTGAGGGATTTGCTTTCGCGGTTAGCGGTCTAACACGATCGAGCAATTTCTGAAGATCTTCGGGCCTTGTTTTGGTGCGAAGAAGTAATTCGGTCATCGCCGACAGTGCGGGAAAATTTTGCCCGTCGATCTCGAGCGATTTTGCTAGCAGCGGCGAGGCTTCTGCGTACTTCTCCTTGGTGACCAGCACCGATCCAAGGCTCGCCATCGCAAGAGACCAACCTTGGCGAAGTTCAACTGCCTTCCGAAATGCCGTTTCCGCTTCGTCGAGCTTTCCCAAACTCAAGAACGCGTTCCCCAGTTGAAGCTGTGCCTCCGGAAACTCAGGCATGATCTTCAATGCCTTTTGGTAGAGCTCGATGGCGGCTTTGAGGTCACCTTTTTCGTGAGCGTCCTGGCCTTGATTAAAGATCGCGACTGCGTCATCGCCTTCCTGAGCACGAACGCACGTCAGGCCTCCGATCAGAGACATCGAAACAACGACAACAAAAGCGAGCGCTCTAATAAAGTTGCGACACAATGAGATTCGTCTAAAATACATCTTATCTGGAAATGGTCTTGATATTAGCACTTGGCGCTATTTTGGTCTAACCTTTTTGCCAAAGAATCGGCGATCTTTTTGAACAGAAACATTTGCGTTCTAGATTATGGTCGGATAAGATTTTGTGTTTGTGCGAAGCTCGGAAATTACTTCTTAGTTCTGCTAAATGACATTCTCAATTCAATCGGTTCCGTCCATCGAACTTCCCGCCCATCTCCGCGAAAAAGAGGAACGTCTGCGCACTTTGATGCGCGAAGCGGGAAGCTGGTTGATCGCCTATTCCGGCGGTGTCGACAGCTCATATCTAGCGCACATCGCGACCGAGGAACTGGGCGAGAAAGCACTGAGCGTCCTGGGAATTTCCCCAAGCGTCGCGTCGGCCCAACGTGATGCGGCCGAATCGCTTGCAAAAAAATTCGGCTTCAATTTTCAAACGCTTGAAACGAAAGAGTTCGCGGACCCGAATTATATAGCAAACCCGAGCAATCGCTGCTACTTCTGCAAATCTGAGCTTTTCAATAAATTAACGTCTCTCGCAAAACAGCGGGGAATTGCAGAGGTGGTCGATGGAACCAATGCCGACGACATCGGCGGACATCGTCCCGGACGGCTTGCGGCAGACGAAAGGTCGGTCCGTAGCCCGCTTGTCGAGGTCGGCATGGCGAAAAAGGATATTCGTGAACTAAGCAGGGCTCACGGCTTGCCAACCTGGGACCAGCCGTCGAGCCCGTGCCTTTCGTCCCGCGTCGCGTACGGAGTGCCGGTGACGATCGAACGCCTCGGCAAGGTCGAAAAGGGCGAGATGGTTCTCCGTGAGCATGGTTTTCGCGAATTCCGCCTTCGCGTGCATGGCGAGATCGCCCGCATCGAGATCTCTCCCGACGAATTCGACTTCATGTTCGATCGGGAAAAGATCCGAGAGATTTCTGACGCAATCAGAAATTTAGGTTTTAAGTACGTGACCCTTGACCTCGAGGGCTATCGCTCTGGGGCATTGAACGAGGCGTTAACGCAAGCAACTAAGTCAAATATTTTTTTGGAGACTAATTAAAATGGCAAATCCAATGGCTGACGAGAATCGGCGATTCACCGGCAGCGACGAAAAAAATCCTTTTGAAGCAATGAGCGAGCGCTTTGACCGAGCCGCCCAGCTTCTGGGGTTAGATACGGATCTGTACGCAGTGATGCGGGTTCCGAGCCGGGAATTGAAGGTTTATATACCCGTTCGCATGGATACCGGGCATATACAGGTTTTCGAAGGCTTTCGCGTCCAACACAATTTTGCGCGCGGCCCCGCAAAAGGCGGGATTAGATATGCACCTGATGTGAACCTGGACGAGGTAAAGGCCCTGTCCGCATGGATGACATGGAAATGCGCCGTAGTAAACGTTCCGTTCGGCGGAGCGAAGGGCGGGATCATTTGCGATCCGACCCAGATGTCGCTCGGGGAACTGGAGCGAATGACGCGGCGATATACCTCCGAACTCATGGATTTTATTGGGCCGGACAAGGATGTTCCGGCTCCCGACATGAACACGAACGAGCAGACCATGGCATGGATCATGGACACCTACTCGATGCATGCGCGGCACACGGTGAATGCTGTCGTTACCGGAAAGCCGGTCGCCCTTGGCGGCTCACTTGGCCGTCGCGAGGCAACGGGACGCGGCGTGATGTTCACGGTAAACGAGGCGATCAAGCGATATGACCTCACGCCCGAAAAGACCACGGTCGTCGTACAGGGTTCCGGCAACGTCGGCGGCATCGGAGCCGAGCTGATGCACGCGGCGGGCTACAAGGTCATCGGCATCTCGGACGTTTATGGTGCGATCGTTAATCAAAAAGGCCTCGATATTCCGGCGGTGCTGAAATACCTTCACGCAAATAGATCGCTCGAGGGTTACCCGGAAGCAGACGCGATAGGTAACAAAGAGCTGCTCGAGATCGAATGTGATGTGCTGACACCGTCTGCTACTGAGAACCAGATCACGTCCGAAAATGCCGACCGGCTTCGCTGCAAGATCCTTGCGGAGGGAGCCAATGGCCCGACCACACCCAAGGCCGACAAGATCCTTCATGACAAAGGAGTTTTCGTGATTCCCGACATCCTCGCCAACGCCGGCGGTGTCACGGTTTCGTATTTTGAATGGGTCCAGGACCGCATGGGGTATTTTTGGTCGGAGGCCGAGGTAAACGCCCGGCTTGAGGACAAAATGGTCGCAAGTTTCAACGAACTGGTCCACTATGCCGATAAACACAGCGTAGATTCACGAACGGCCGCCTACATGCTCGCGATCGACCGAGTGGCTTACGACACCCGGATGCGCGGGATTTACGCGTAGGAGGAAAATCGCGTAATTGTTAATACCGCTTGATTTTCGGGCTAATGTGCGTTATGGTGCATTGAGCGGAAGAAGCAAGGTTAAGTTCAAATAATAATTGACTTTTGCCCTGTATTCTTCTATAAATTTATTAAAGTCGGCTTGAATGCCATTTTTGCGCTAATTACTTAGCCTACTAAGGTTTGAAACATTTTTGGCGTGTGTATAATTGGGTAGCGTAAAGATCCCGGTTTTGATGAACCTTTTTTACAGCTACGCATTGAAATTAAACTTTTTATTTTCGGCGGAGGAATGTGATGAAACTCACTAAAATGGCGTATGTTTTTACGCTTTTATTGCTGGTCCTGACGTTTGCCGTTTCGGCATTTTCGCAGGATCCGAATGCTCGGTCAGCCAAAGACCCTCGTAATACCACGTCAACCGTGGGAACGGGTGGTCCGCAAGGCGGCCCTACTGGACTGTTTACAGTTTATGACGGACAGACTCTACGAAGAGGTGAGTACACATTTAGTGCCGCCTATAGTAACTACGATCGTGATCCGGGTAATGCGGACATCAATGATGTACCCCTTAGCTTCCAGATCGGCGTTACCAACAATTTAGAACTATTCTTTTCCACGACTGCTTACCGCGGTATAAAGATCAATTCACCGCGTAATCTATCAAGCTTCTATCTGCCGAATTCACAGGTGCGGATCGGATCGTTTGTCGGAAGTGCTCCGGCGATCATCCTGTCGCCCCAGGGACCCGGCACCAGCTTGTTCCCGAATCAGGGCGTTTTTCGCCCGACCGGAACACAGCCGTTCGTGCAGTTCCCGTATATTGGCGGAACGACCGGAAACTTTGGCGTAGGCGGATTCGCGGGATCTATCTTTGGTTTCCCGGCGTTGAGCAACCCGACGATAGGTGCTCCGACATCCGGGGGCAATGGTGCTGATAATTTCCCGGGTCTCGGCTCGGTTTTCGGCAGCATCCTGCCGGGCGTAGTACTTCAGACAACGCTTATCGGTACTGGTGCGTCGGTTCAGGAAGTTCCGACCTCGTTCACGTTGGCTCCGTCGTATTTGCCGGATGCTCCGTTCGTCAACCGCACCTGGGGTGAATCCGCATTCAACGATTTCACCGGCGGTTTGAAATGGAGATTTACCAACATTAAGAACCCGATCGGCGTCGGTGTGGTTGCGTATTACAAGTTTTACGCTGACAACGCTAACGATGTAAGCGGATTCAACCAGCTTCAGCGTGGTGCAAGCCCGGGCGGTAATCGCGGCGATATCGGTGTAACGCTGTTCGCTGACGCCCGCGTGAGCAAGCATTTCAATCTTTCGGGTAATGTGGGCTACAGCTACAACTCGGATGTGAAGGGCGAATTCCCGAGCGGCAAATTCACGCTTCTCGATCGTCCTGACGAGCTGATGGGTTCGGTCGGTGTCGATTTTCCGATCAACCGTTACTTCCAGCCGATCTTCGAGTTTCGTGCTACGCGTTATGTCGCAGGACATACGCCTAACGCATTCCCGCAGAATCCGATGGACGGAATTGCTGGTTTCAGGATCTATCCCGCCCGCTGGATGAGTATCGGAGCTGCCTACCGTTACAACTTCAATGAGCAGGATACGGGCTACTTTGATGAGAATCAGGCCTTTACTTCGAGTGCTCGCGTGGTGTGCAATCCGGTTACGCAGCCGGGTAATGTACCTGAGGGAACGATCCCTTGCGCCAGTTCACTCGTTTCGACTACGAGCAAAGGTGTTCCTCCTGGATTTAATCCTTCCGAGGACCCGCATGGCTTTATCATTCAGTTCACTGCCGGACGCCGCAACAAGCGTCAGGATTCAATTGTTAATAAAGCTGCCGATGTGACGGCTCTTACGCTTAGCCAGAACGAGCTCAGTCTTGGTTGCCAGCCCGGATACGTTTCGGCTTCGGGTAACTGCAAAGAGAGCACGACGGTGAATGTGACGACCACGGCGGTCGATCCTGAAAATGATGTTCTTACCTATAACTACACGGTTTCAGGCGGACGCATTGTTGGTCAGGGAGCCAATGTTC
>JBDTXM010000102.1:0-12489 GCA_040006215.1 Acidobacteriota bacterium | reverse complement strand
GTCTCGCGTTCCGCACGGTTACGACGGAAGAGCTCGAAAAACAACTAATACAAAAGGCCTGATGAGAATAGCGGTTCTAAACCAAAAAGCCGGAGGCTCCAACGCATCCGGCTTTTTTCAGTTAGATAGACGTTTTCAATTAGGCAGGTAATTCGCGGGAATTGGCTGGTCGCCGGCGGATCCCCAGCTTGCGATCATTATGCCGCCGGTTGAGCGAAGAGCGTACCACGAGCCATTTCTAAACACGGCCGGATCATCCTTTCCGTCGCCATCGTAATCAGCGGGCACAGCCACGTCGCCTGGTTGTCCCCAATTGGTTATCGAAACTCCGTTGTCGGAACTTCTTAAAACGAACCAGTTTCCTACAGCGGGACGATAAACTGCGACATCGTCTTTACCATCGCCATCGTAGTCACCCGGAACGGGTTTATCCTCAGGCAATCCCCAAGCCGCTATGAAAACTCCGCCCGTCGAACGCAATGCGTACCAGACCCCTGTAGATGGCCGATAGATCGCAGGATCGCATTTTCCGTCGCCATCAAGGTCTACCTGAACGGGGATGTCGGTCGAATTCCCCCAAGTAGTGATCGAGATCCCATTGTCTGAGCTTCGCACAATATACCAGGTTCCTGTGGCGGGCCTGTAGACCGCCAGATCTACCTTTCCGTCGCCATCATAGTCACCCGGGACCGGTTTGTCGCCAGGATTGCCCCAACTCGTGATACCGACCGACCCATCGGCCGACCTGAGCGTGTACCATGTTCCGGTGGAGGGCCGGTAAATCGCCGGGTCGGTTTTTCCGTCTCCGTCGTAGTCACCCGGAACGGCTATGTCGGCCAGCAGCCCCCAGTTTGATATCGAGACGTTTCCTCCCGATCCCAACGTATACCAATTGCCATCTGTCGGCCGAAATACCGAAAGATCACTCATTCCGTCGCCGTCAAAATCGCTAACCGGCATCACTAAACGGCTAGGTGTATTTACCACCTCAAAGTCAGATCCCTTTATCTGGCTCAGAGCTCCCAGTTCGTCGTCGTCCCAAGAAGGATCATGAGTGCCCGAAACATACCAGTTCGAGCCGTTGTCGGCTACGATCATCCCGTATTTCTTCATGGCCCGCAGGATCACCTGAATGTGGGGAGAGAAGGTGCTTATATTCTTTGACGCCTTTAGCCGGACGCGGAGACCCATTGGCGGGGCGTTCACGCTGTTCGTGCTGCCCGCTTCGTGCGTGGCGGGATAGACGTAAGAATGGCGCGAGGTATTTATCGTAAATCTCAGCGCATGAGGGATTTCGCCCTGACCGACCACCTCGTCCCTGCGGACAAGGCCCGGGAAAATAGGTAATCCCGCAGCGTCGGCCGAGGTCCAGTCGACAGGGCGAAGCTTGTTAGATCTGAGGTTCCAGACCGCGCCATTGCCGGCCTGCCAGCTAGCTCCGCCATTTTGCGGAAAGCTGGAATATGTCTCGTAGAGTTTCCAATTGTCGCGGTCGATCACCAGCACATGGCGATCACCGTCCGATGCATTGCCACCCTCGACAGGAGCGTCAGGTGGAAATGGGTATGGCCCCGGATCGCTCTGATCGTCCCACCAGATAAAGTCCATGGGAACGCGGGCTTGTGTCCCCGACACTACGTCGTAAGGGAATCCGATCGGAGCATTTTCCCAAAATGTCCCGAAATCTGGATGGAGCCCTGTGTTTGTTCCGATACTTGCGATCAAATTCGCTGAGTTAGGATGCACCGGATACCTCGAGACATCCATGTTCCAGGCGTTATTGGCCGGAAACGGGCGATTGCCATGTAGATCGCCGCCGATCCCGAGATCCGGCAAGAGTGATTGCGGTTGATGGTTGGCGGCGTTCCGCGATTGCATCGAGGCGTGCCGTTCGAGCGGAAAACCGATATGGATCGTTAGAAAAAGGGCTGCGAATGCCGATAGAACCAAGATCCTGGGAAGATAATTTCCTGATTTCATTAGGGTTACCTCTTTGATTTCTTGAAATTGGGACGGAAACGGGACCTTAGCGGAAAAGTGGACTAACAGCAATAAGTGTAACGTTTGAGGTTGAACGCAGTCAAGTCAATTTAAACAGTGTTGTTGGATGCGGGCCGACGATCGTAAACGTACGGAATAGGGCGACGCCTGCGACGCTGGATCGGTTGAGTAGGTTGGACTGAGAACGGCAAGAGTCTGCCTTTGGCTTTTTCATTTTGAGCCTTTCTTCGGTATAATTCGTAAATTTGTTGGACGGTCTAAAAAGGCAACCCGCTTTTGGTTGGTAGAATCAAACCGAGCGTAATAATCCGACACTGAAATGCCGGCGCCGAATGTCTGCCCATTCGGATAATGACCGCGGCGGCACGATCGGCTTCCGAAGCCGATGTCTAATTTGCATTTATTTAAGTTTATATCAATGGGTTTTATGGATAATCTTCGCGTGCCCGGGCTTGTCTTGTTTTTTCTTACGATCCTTGCAATCCCGGCATTTGCCCGCACAACTGTGTCGCCTGATACAGCTAAACAGCAACAGGTGGTCGAGAGCGTGGACATTCAGGGAAATCGTCGTTTGCGTGATGAGGACCTGCTTTACTACATCAAAACGAGGCCGGGTGATGTTTTTGATCCGGCAGCGCTCGAACGCGATCTTAAGGAACTGCTTTCGCTCAACTTTTTCGACAAGACCGCTACCCGCGTTTTGACCGAACCAGGCGTTCGGGGCGGTGTGAACGTCATTTTCGAGGTGCGCGAGCTTCCGATCATTCGAGATCTGCAGTTCGTCGGACTTAAGGCCGTGCAGGAGTCTGATGTTCTAAAGGCGTTTCGCGAACAGCGGGCGGGTGTTTCCAAGGAATCGGTTTACGATCCCGTAAAGGCGCGCGGGGCCACGCGAATCCTGCGGGAGTTACTGGCTTCAAAGGGATATCCGAACGCTAAGGTAACCGTCAAGGAAGAAGAAGTTTCAGCGACATCCATCGCGGTCACGTTTAACATCGACCAGGGAGCAAGGTCCCGCATTATCAATATTGAGTTTCAGGGCCTGGATCATTTCAAGAACGGCGAACTGCAAAATGCGCTGGTTCTGGTCAAACAGACGGGCCTGATTACAAGATTCAAGGGGCAAGACATCCTCGATCTACAAAAACTCCAATACGACTTACAGAAGAATGTCCGTTCCTACATGTGGTCAAAGGGCTACTTTCAGGCACGCATCGGCGAGCCGCAGGTCGTCGGCCTTGGCTTGAAACGGACCGGGCCTTTGCCTTTCTTGGACAAATTTCCGATCCCCATTATTACCTCGATCGATGACACATTAAAGATCGTCGTTCCGGTCACTGAAGGCCGCGTTTATCGTCTCGGCGAGCTGAAGGTAGAAGGCAATTCGATCTTTTCAGAGCAGCAGATCCTCGGTTATGTCGGTCTTAAGAAGGGCGAGGTCGTTAATGGAAAGCGGGTACAGGATGCGGTTCTCGAAGATCTCAAGAAGGTTTACGGATCGCAGGGCTTCGTTCAATACAACGCCGATTTCGAACCGGAATTTAAGGACGATCCTAAAAACCCGGATGAAGGCATCGTCGACATCAAGATAATTATCGATGAAGGCAAGCAATTCACGCTGAGGCGGCTCGAGTTTACGGGAAACACGTTTACCCGCGATCGGGTCATGCGTCGTGAGTTCCTCGTTAACGAAGGCGATATTTACAACCAGCAATACATGGAGATATCGATCGCCAGGCTTAATCAAACGCAATATTTCGACCCGATCGACAAGGAAAAGGATGTCGAGATACGAACTGACGAAGAACAGGGCGATGTCGATCTAATAGTAAAGGTCAAAGAAAAAGGCCGTCAGCAGATC
Organism: Acidobacteriota bacterium; assembly: GCA_040006215.1. Lineage (GTDB taxonomy): Bacteria > Acidobacteriota > Blastocatellia > Pyrinomonadales > Pyrinomonadaceae > OLB17. The sequence goes on along the minus strand of JBDTXM010000102.1, from coordinate 8,627 downwards.
TCGTTCAATGGCGGAGTTTCCGGCATCGGCGGAACGTTTTTCGGACTTGAGTATTCGACCAATAACCTTGCGGGACGCGGCGAGATACTTTCGCTTCAGGCCGGCATCGGCAACCGCCAGCAGAGTTTCCAGCTCTCGCTGCAGGAGCCGTATTTCAAGAACAGACCGATCTCGGTCGGGTTTTCGCTGTTTGCAAGCAGCTATCAGTTCTTTGGCGAGGGCACATTTCTCTCGCAGAACTCGGATCTCATCAACAGTATCCTATTCGATCCGAACAGCCAGTTAACCACCGATTCGAGCAATTTGTTCACGCAGAAGACCTACGGTGCGAATGTCTTTGCAACGGCACCTCTTTCGGAATTTCTGAAGAAAAGTACTTTCTCGAAATTTTCGCGTATTGGTCTGACCTACCAAATATCCGCCACTAGCATTCAAGACCCGAAGGTCAATCAGTCCAATGACCCGACAAAGATCGTTCCTGTCATCTACTCGCAGCCGAACATTCTAACGAGCCAGGTCACCGGATCGTTCGTCTATGATACTCGGCAGCCGGCGAAGAACGGGATCGACACGCTCAGCGGAAGCCAACTTTCCGTCTCAATGGCCCTTGCCGGATTGGGCGGCGACGTTCGAACGTATCAGCCGAATATCTCGTACTCGAGATTCATGCCGATCCGAAAAAAGAAATCCCAGGATCCGCAGGTTTTTGCCTTCCGGATACAGGCGGGAACGATCGGATCGTTCGCAACCAGCCCGAAGATCCGCAACGCAAATTCGATCGCATTTGTCGGTGGAGTTCCGGTTTATTCGCGTTATTTTCTGGGCAGTGAAAACGATCTTCGCGGGTACGATTCGCGAGCCATTGGCCCCGTTGCTCCTTACGACACATTTGTAACCACGCGAAACGTGGTTCTTGCCGCCAACTCATCGGGAACGCCGAATACGAGCATCGGGTTTGATAATGATCCTGCATTGCAGGCTGAGATCGCAGCTCTTGGCAACCTGACGGGTGCCAGCGGAGCGAACCCCGCGTTATTCCAGAAGAATTTCCGATTTATTGGCGGAGACACCGAACTTTTGGGTAATTTCGAATATCGCATTCCGATCTTCGGCCCGGCCACGCTTGCGGCTTTTGCGGACGTAGGCTCGGTATTTAATCTTCGCAAGACTGGAACGCAGGAGATCAACAGTGCGTTCCTGCCGGACGATACCTTCTTGGGCGCCGGATCAGTTTCGACCCTGGCGTTGCGTAACGCTGGCCTCGAATCCAGTTTTGGAGCGGTATTGTGGGATGGGCTTAATGTCCTGACCCAGACCGACTTCATTCGCCAGTTCTGCTCGGGAAACCGTTTTGGCTGTCCGACATCCCTTCCACCCGGAATTCAGACATTCTTCTTACGCGGAGAGGCTCAGCAGAATTCGCTGCTTCGCGTAAACGATGCTGCATTCAGCAAGATCAGCGATTTTAAATCCAGCCTCGGCCTGGAGCTTCGGGTGCAGGTGCCGGTCGTCAACGTTCCGTTCCGTCTTATCTATTACTACAATCCCGGTGCAAAGGTCGGGTTTACTGAAGAGCTGCCGAACATCTTTCTTCCGGGTAAGAAGAGCGGTTTCAGGTTCACGGTTGGAAGAACATTTTAGGAACGGTTACGGGTGAGCTTGATCTGCCAAAATCATTGACAGAGGTTTTTCAATAACATAATATTGCCTTTCTTTTGCACCACGCCGAGGAAAGGCAACACTGACAGGGGAATTTGTTTCAAAGGTATAGGATAATAGTATTGACAAGTCTTTATAGGCTTTTAAGGAGTAGTACGACAAAAATGAAAAGATCTACATTAGTTGCGATCAGCCTGTTGTTTGCGGGATTTATGGCTGTATCAGCATCAGCCCAGGTTCCGGCTCAGCCGGCCGCCGCCCCGCGGATCGCCGTCATCGACACCACGACGTTTGATTCCAAGGACGGGATCAAGAAGTACATCACCGCGATGGACGCGCTTGAGAAGGAATTTGCTCCGCTCAACACTGAGATCCAAGGCCTCGTAACCCGTTACACCTCGCTGGGAGCCGAGATCAAAAAGCTTCAGGACGCCGCCGGTGCGCCGACCCCCGTCCCGTTCGATCAAAAGACCGCACAGGCTAAAGTCGATGAGTATCAGGGGCTGGAGGTCACGATCAAGCGAAAGCAGGAAGATGGCAAGGCCCGATTTGAAAAACGGCGCGGCGAGGTGCTCGGACCGATCATGCAGGACATCGGAAAAGCGATGGACGAGTACGCCAAGCAAAAAGGTTACGCCTTGATGCTGGACATCGGCAAGATGTACGACTCTGGGATTTTGCTTACGATCGATCCCTCGAAGCTAGACGTTACTAAGGATTTCATTGTTTTTTACAATGCACGTCCCGCCGGAACGGCTGCGAACGTTACACCAAAATAAGATCAGCGGCTTCGGCGTTGAGTTAAGGAATTGGTCCACTAATGAGAAGTCTTAAATTCTTTCTTTGCGGAGCGGCCCTGTCCGCTCTGTTTTCACTTTCAGCCTTGGCTCAGACCGGCACGGTACCGCCTAGCACCCCGGGCAAGATCGGCCTGATCAACGTTTCGGCCTTTGGCGATGAAAAGACCGGGATCAATAAATACAAGATCGGTCTAGCGCAGGTTGATAAGCTTTTGGAGCCGATAAATAATCAGCTCAAATCGCTCGCGGCAAGATATCAAACTGCACTTAACGAATATCAGACGATGCAGAAGGCCGTTCCGGCACCTCCTCCTTCGGTTCTGGGGGCAAAGGCCGACGAGGTGCAGTCGCTCCAGACTCAGATCACCCGTGCTCAAGAGGATGGAAAGGCACAATACAACAAGGCCTATTCCGACATAATGAGCCCGATCGTCAATGACGTTATCAAGGCGCTGAATGAGTTCGCGAAGGCGAAAGGATATGCAGTGATCCTTGATGGAGCCAAGCTCGAACAGGCAAATATATTGTGGGGATTTGACGACCGTTACGATGTGACCAAAGAGTTCATTGCGTCGTACAACGCTCGTGTAGGGGGTGTTCCGGCGGCGGTCCCGACGCAGTAGGTCGCGAAGATCCTTAGCATTTGCGAAGCCGGTAAAAATTGTTTTTTACCGGCTTCTCGCTTATATTGGATAAGCAAAAACGTAGTTGAATTATGACCATTCTCGACATTCGGGCGATCCAGGCGATCCTCCCGCACCGATATCCTTTTTTGATGGTCGATAAGATAATCGAGCTCGAACCGCGTGTAAGGATCGTCGGCATCAAGCAGGTAACGATAAACGAACATTTTTTCGCCGGACATTTTCCGGAAGCTCCCGTGATGCCTGGCGTTCTGCAGATCGAGGCCTTGGCACAGGTCGGAGCAATTCTGGCCTTGCGCGAATTTGAGAACCGCGACAGCAAGATCCCGTTCTTTAGCGGCATAGAGCACGGTCGCTTTCGACGGCCCGTCGTGCCGGGAGATACCCTTCGGCTGGAGGTAACGGCGATCAGGATCGGAACTAAGGTGCAGAAGATGCGAGGTGTAGCGACCGTAGATGGCAAGGTGACCGCAGAGGCAGAGATAATGTGCGTGATAGCCGACCGCGCAAGCGTGGAGGGATAGATCTTATGGATATGACGGAGATCGTCAAACAAAATCTCGGATACGTATTGCTGATCGGGTTCGGACTCGGATTGATTCTTGGGCTTGTTCCGCTTTTTATTGCTATAAAGAAAGGGAAGCTGAAACTCGGCCTGATCGCGATAGTTTGCACGATCGTCGCGGGAATGGTCGCCGTAATGTCCATCGGTATAATATTGCCCCTAGTGGTTTCTGCGCTCTTTATCTGGCTCATCCTGAGGAAAGGTAAAGCCCCCCGATCCGATTCGTCGCCTTCAGACTCGATATCCGACTAGTCCCACACCAAAAGTCCAAAATGCCTTCTTTTATTCACGAAACAGCGGTTGTAGATCCCGGCGCCCAGATCGGTGCTGACTGTCATATCGGGCCGTTCTGCACGGTTGGCGCTGAGGTCGTGCTGGCGGACGGCGTCCGGCTGGAATCTCACGTAGTTATTGACGGCAAGGCCAGCATCGGCAGGGAGACCTCGGTATTCCCGTTCGTTTCGATCGGCCTCGCTCCGCAGGATCTTAAATACGGCGGTGAGCCGACGCGGGTTAAGATAGGGGAACGGAACAGCATTCGCGAGTTCGTAACGGTACATCGCGGAACCGCTGCCGGCGGCGGATTGACCAAGATCGGGAGCGATTGTCTGTTGATGGCCCAGGCACATGTAGCACATGATTGCCAGATAGGCGATCACGTCATCATGGCCAACGCCGCCACGCTCGCTGGGCACGTGGAGATCGCAGACCGTGCAAATGTCGGAGCATATTCGGGTGTCCATCAGTTTTGCCGTGTCGGATTCGAAGCATTTGTCGGCGGATATTCGGTCGTGGTCAAGGACGCTCCGCCGTTCGCTGTGATACAAGGCAATCACGCAAAATGCTTCGGCTTGAATCGCGTGGGTATGCGTCGCCGCGGCTATTCAAAAGAAACCATCGAAAAGCTCAATCACGCCTATCATCTCTTTCTCTCATCCAAGCTCAATACAACGCAGGCTGTCGAAAGAATGCGGAGCGAGATCTCGGACTGCAAAGAAGTCGACCTGCTGATCGAGTTTATCGAGACCTCGAAACGCGGTGTCGTAAAGTAGGATTGCTTTGACCTCTGCGTGGTAGAATCTAAAATTACAAAAATGGACGATGTCCACGCGGAAAATGTGATCGAGGTGTTCGGCAAGCGCATTCAGCGGTGCTACGGATGCTTTATCGCTTACCACCTTAAGGACATGTATCTCGGTGAAGATGTTACGTTCTTTTGCGAACACTGCAAGGACGATTCGATGTTCCATTTCGATGACTTTTCCCGGCAGCTTGATCTCTCAAAACTGAAAGAGGTTGCCGAAGATCATCATCACTGATGAAACGCATTACTCTCCATATTCAAAGTGGTTATGGTAAGAGGTCGGTCGACGTAGCCGACGAATTGACCATCGGCCGAACTGACGCCTCCGATCTGGTGTTGGACGACAGCGGACTTTCGCGCAAAAATACGACGATATTTCGTGATGGCGACGGCCTTTTTGTCGCTGACGAAAATTCGACAAACGGCACGTTTTTAAACGGGAGAAAGTTGGGCTCTAAACCGGAAGAGGTGCGCTCAGGTGATGAGGTAAAAATTGGCAACGACACCCGTATCCAGATCGAATTCGAAGGCCAAAAGGCCGTCGTTCCCAGCCCAGCCGAAATACGATCCTCGCCCATAGTCAATTCCGAACCGGTTTTTACACCTGTAGCTCTTCCGCAGGATCCAAATGCTGGTACGGCGTCGGAGCGTCCGCCGATGCTCTTGATCGTGGCTGGTGTTATGACCGCCGCCATCATCGTGATCGGGTTGGGAGCAGTAATTGTCGTGTCGATGACTGGCAGAGGCGATCCGGGAAACAACGGTGCCAAGCCGACGCCGATCATTTCAAAGACAGCATTGATCCCGGTACGCGTCATCGATCCGCTCGGAGGCGAAGACGAGGACGATCTCGACGATCTGATCGCATCATGGGAAACGCCCGAGGACGAAATTAATGCGGGCAACGTGTCGGACGTCGCTGTCGCGTCAGGCGATACAGAAGACAAAGATCTGAATGTAACCGCGGCCTTTCTTGCTGACCGCCAGAAAAAAGCACTTGAGGCGAGGTCGGGTGAAACCGGAATTCGCCCGGCTGAACTGAATGTTCCAAAGGAGCTTTTCGGGGACGGCGTAATCAAGCAAAAAAGAAAGCTAATGGACATGAAAACGACAGGTTATCATCAGCCGCTTGATTTTTCTGAGCTCGCCGAGAAGCGAATGAAAAAGGAACTGCTCGAAATGCCTATGGCTACGCAGAGCTTCTATCTCGATGTAGGCGGCAGTGCGAGTGACGCTCCTTTCCAGTCGTATACCTTTCAAGGCGGCGATGTCGATATCGCTGCCGGCTCTCCTCGATATCAGGTTTTGTCGCAGCTTGCATCCAATTTTGCGGGCCAGAAATACGACCTCAACAACTCAGCCGACCGCAAACAGATGCGGATCCGCTTGCTCCGTATGTTCAACCCGCTTGCCAAGCCGATCCTGAAAGAAGTAGCCGACGCCTACTTTCAGAAATTTAATCGGCCCCTTCGCGTAACCTCGCTGACCCGGTCTATGGATTATCAGATCAGCCTCAACAAGACCAACCCCAACTCATTTAAGGTGCGTGACGAAAACGCCCTGCCGCCGCACACATCCGGCTGTGCATTCGACCTGGCTCGCAAGCACATGACCGCCGAAGAGCAAAATTTCGTCATGCAGAAGCTCGCTCAAATGGAAGATGCAGGCAAGCTCGATGCACTAATCGAATATGGCGTCAACGCATGCTTCCATATCTTCATTTACTTCGACGGTCACCCACCCAGGATGTAGTTGATTGGAGTTGCGTTCGTCATTTTCCGTGCTTGATACTTTGCTTTAGACTTGTGGTATGGCTGAAAGTAAGGATATTGATGCGGGGGAAAATAAAAACACCCTTTCCGGCCTGGCGAAGGGGTTAGGGCGTCTTCCCGCCGATAAGCGGCGAACTGCACTGGAGATGAGCGCGGCGTTGGCGGGAATTTCGCTGCGTGTTAGCCGCGAGTTTGTGGAAGCTGTTCCGGCCGCCGCAGAGGTTCTTTCGGCAGACGACCTTCGAAATTGGGCTGAGTTTGGGCGCCGGCTCGCGATGGGAGGTGCGGACTCAGCCTCCCGTTATTTTGCCGCCGGTGCGGGCAAGTTGACCGATGTACCTGAATCGGCTCGGCCCCTCGTTTTTCAGATCTGCACACGGCAGCTTGTATTGTCCAGTTCCATCGCGATGGAGACGTTTCTGCTGATACCTGAGATCACCTCGCGGATAGAGAATCCCGAGTTTTCAACCGAGATTCTCCGGCTCGCCGCCGAGATCGCGAACCGATCCGCAAAGCACAGCAGCGATTTTCTAAAGTCCACCGATAGGGTCGCTGCCGCCCTGAAAAGCTTTGCCGACGGGCGAGCTGAGGTAGCGAAAGCCGTCATTGCCCTCGGCGAAAATTTCGCAAATCGGACCGGAGGAATGACGGCCGATCTGTGGGCGGCGATACCAGTTGCGTTGAAAGATCAAACGGCGGCAAATGCCGTACGGCTGTTGAAACGCGCCGAGGAGTTTATTGAATTTGGCGGGAGCGTAACGCTCCATTTCGTTTCGGCAGGCAGCGAAGTTACCCGGATCGCTGGCGAGATATTCGATGAGTGGTGCTCTGTCCTCAAAAAGATCGCGCCCAATGGAAATGCGGTGCTTATCGCGTTCTTACGCGCATCGCCGAAGTTTTTCAGCCGGATCACGTCCCTTAAGAAAAGTGACTTGGGGTCGATCCGAAAGGTGCTGGAGCTAGTCGGGGAGATAGCCGAGACCGATTCGGAAAGTGCGCTTGCGGCTTTTCGGTCAAGTGCGGTGGCGTTGCGCCAGGTTTCGATCGAGCAATTTGAGGAGTGGGTAAAGACGGGCCTCAGCGACGAGCGGACGGGCGGCACAAAAGCTCGCCGAAGCTATTTCGCTCTCGAAACGCGCCAGTCTAATGATCTGCTTCAGGATACCCGAGCGGGCCTTCATCTCGAATCGATACAAACGATACTCCGCATCTACATCGAAGGCCTAACCGGAAAAGAGGTCGAGATCGCCTCGCTTGCCGACATTCCCCAGGAATCGCGAATCGGGGATGGTAAGACTATCTACCTGCCTGCCTCGGTCGACGAGTTTAAGGATGACGAAGTTGATTTTCGGCTTTACAAAGTGCTTGCCGCTCACGGTGCGGGACAGATCGAATTCGGAACATTTGAGCAGGACATTCTAGGCCTGCGGGCCGCGTATATAGAATTGTCGGAACTCTATGCGGCAACTGCTGATCAACTCGATGCCTTCTCTTTGTCAGGATACATTGAAGATGTGCGGAAAGGTGGTAAGGCTATTCCCGGTGAAGCGGAACCAATTAAGAAAAAGTTGCCGAAGGGCTCGGATTATCGTGAGGTACTCAAAACATTCCCGGAACCGCGGCTCGCTCGCAGAATATTCGGAACGATGGAAAATGCACGGATCGACCATCTGCTGCGCGCGAATTATCGCGGGCTGCGAAAAGACCTCGATCTGATGAAGGCTTTTTTGCAAAAGCACCGCCCGTATATCTTCGATGTTCCGGCTCATCAGGTGCCGTTCGAATTGCTGTTTCAGATCACGATGTGCGGCGGGGCGACTGACGATGCACGTCAGTTTTACGGCCAAGTGGTGTCGGAGATAGCGACCGTTATAGAATCCTGTCTATCGACGAACACATCCACGGTAGCGGATTCTATAATTGCCACCAGCCGCGTTTACAATCTGTTTCAAAACATTTCGCCCGAGCAAACCCAGGAAGCTGACGCGAACGAAGACAAAGGCGACTACGTGTATGACGATAAACAGTCCGGCGAGACTGTGACCGAGGACCAGGTGAAACGCGAACCTCAGCCGAACAAGCCGCAGGATATCAGTGATCTGT
>JBDTXM010000101.1:0-12605 GCA_040006215.1 Acidobacteriota bacterium | reverse complement strand
CCATTATTAAGGTTACCGACGTTAATGGCGACGGCATCAGCGAGATCTTATCGATTGGCGGCTATGCTGGCATGGGCGTAGATACTGAAGGAGTCGGAATAGGACAAATCTCAGGCAATAAATATCAGGATATAAAGGGTTTCAATACGTCTTACAGCAATTGCGCCGATGAGGCTGCCGAAAGACGGAATTCCGTTGCGTCGATTATTAGCTACGTTCCGACCACCGGCAGTAAAATGCCTCTTTTTTCCGAGGAGTATTTTCAGGCCGGGTGCGAAGATAATCCGTCGTGGAAAAATATTACCAAAAAACAGTTCGATGGTTATTTTGACGATAAGAATTAAGAGTTTCTAGGCCCCCTTTTGAACGGAAAGAAATATAAGTTTAATTTTATCCGCACGCGGCTACAGCCGATTCGGTTTCGAGTCCGGCGGCGATCCACGCGCCAGTGCCGCCCGTCACGTTGTATATCTCTTTGAATCCGGCGTTTTCCAAAATGCCAGTGCCGATGCTCGAACGATATCCGCTCTGACAGATGACGTATGTCGGAACGGCCGCATCGAGCTTCTCAAAATCTCGCGAAAGCATATCGAGCGGAATGTTGAGCGTTCGCAATGCGTGGCCGTTGGCGTGTTCTGCCGCGCGCCGGACATCCACGAACTGCAGCGGTTGGCCCGCCCTTATAAATTCGTCGACCTCTTCGACGGAAACCTGTTCGACCGTCGTCTCGTCACCACTAAATTCGCTTAACAAAATGAAACCGACGACGGCCTCGTGACCTACGCGGGCGAGACGGATAAAAGCCTCGTCGACCTGCTCCTGATTTTCAGCCGCGATCGCGATACAGGTACCGATCGGGACCATTATTCCCGCCCACGAGGCAAATTGCCCGCCGAGACCGATATTGATCGAGTTCGGCACGTGGCCTGCTCCGTATTCGGCGTTTGAGCGAATGTCGAGCACAACACCATCAAACGTATTGATCTCATCGGTCGAAAGCGGTTCGGGCTTTTTAAGCTGCGACAATACGGCAGACCCCTCAAGGTTCTTTGCCGCACTCTTTGGAAAGTAAGCCGGAACCTCAGGCTGATTCGACGCGACGAGCCGCACAAATTCCTCCTTGCTCATCGGCTGAAGCGCGTAGTTAAATTTCCGTTGCTCACCCAGCGTAGACCACGTTTCCTTCGACAGCGATTTGCCGCACAGCGAACCCGCACCGTGTGCCGGGTAAACCTCGGTTTCGTCCGGGTAGGTCAGGATCTTTTCATGCAGCGAATCATACAGCATCCCGCCCATCTCCTCCGCCGTAAATCCCTTTGATCCGATCAGGTCCGGCCTGCCCACATCCCCAATAAACAGCGTGTCGCCGGTAAAGAGTTTTTGCGGAATAGATGAGTCCTGTGTGTCTTTAGCAAGTACGCAGATTCCCTCCGGCGTATGTCCCGGAGTTTCTAAAAATTTAAGCCGTACCGATCCTACATTCAGTTCGTCGCCGTTCTTAACCTTCAGCGTAGGGAATTTCGTATTCGCCCGCCTGCCATAAATTATCTGCGCGCCCGTTTTTGAGGCAAGCTCGACGTGCCCGCTTACAAAATCTGCATGCGAATGAGTCTCGATCACGTATTTGATCGCCTGCCCGTTTGCGGCAGCTTCGTCCAAATACTGCTGCACATCCCGTTGCGGGTCGACCACCACTGCCTCGCCGTCCGACCCCAAATAATACGACGCATGCGAAAGACACCCGAGATAAAACTGTTTGAAGTTCATAGACTTATCCATTTACCGCGTATTCTATCTCAGTTTCTTTTGGCGTCCGAGAGGGTCCAGCTGTTTCTAGCCCCCAGTCCAAATAATAACTCTTGACTTTTCACCATCTGTGATACACTGTTGCACTCAAGACGCGGAAGGCATCTTTTATACTATCCGTTCCTGCCCATGATCTTTGAAACAGCTATCGATCGATGGCGCCCTTGGCCGGGCGAGATGAAAGGAGGGTTGTCCTACAAAAATCGCGAAAACCGTGGAACAGAGCAGTAAAAATGGGGCTGTGAGATCCTCGACTGGCCCACGGCGCCTCATCTTCCTGTAAAATAGTGGTTTTGTTTGGGTTCGACCATTAAGCAGCAAAAAAAAATGCCGAAACCGTGGAACACGACGGTCAGGTTATGTTCGAGTGTATTCGACAATAAACCTGATCTGCTCGTCTTCCTCGTCCCAGATCTCCTCGAACTCGGTCTGGACAAGGCTGTTCTGCTCAAAACGAGAGAGGTCGTTGCGGGAGAGGGGCCAGGGCAATTGCTCGGGCTGCTCGTCGTCCTCGCGGCCGCGGGTCACGACAACAAGCTTTCCGCCTCTTCCAACAAAAGCGGCGATCGCGTCAATCACTTGGGGACGCATTTCTAGCGGCAGCGGCTGGATGGTATATATCTCAAGCACAAAATCGAACGCCCCGAGCCATCCGCGAAACGGCTCAAAAAGGTCGGCCGTCTCGAACTGAATATCCGTGTCAGAATGGAGCTTCTTCGCCCATTCAATGGCGGTCGGCGAAATGTCGAAGGCAGTTACCTTGAAACCGAGGTCATTTAGAAATTTCGCATCGTCGCCCAGGCCGCAGCCGACGACGAGAGCCTTTTTCCCGTCTCCGCGAAGTCCCTTTTTCTCAGCCCACCCTTCTAAAAATCTATTGGGTTCGAGATCGGCCCACGGAATGTGCTCGTTGTTGCCGGCTGCCTCACGATAGAGTGCTTCGAACCAGCCAGTTGCGTCGCCTTTTTCGGCAAACTCACCGGCCAGGCGTCGTGCATTTTCGCGTCTATCGAACGGTTCATCAGTCATAGCGAAAGGAGGCGAAAGAAACTATATTTTAAGCCTGTACGTCGGCTAACTCCAATTCCCCGGCCCATTCTGCAAAACCGTGAGCCGATCAGGCTTCGATTTCCGCGTAATGGACAAAGCAGAGCTCATCGAAAAATTATGAAATTCACCAAATTGATCCCGGTCTCGTTCGTTTGCACAATTGTTTACTTGGTCTTTTGTCAGGCCGTCTTTTCACAGTCTGAAAGCTTGGGCATAGTTCGGTACACGCCGGTCAAAGGCTGGACCAAAACACCCAAGGAAAATATTGTTGCTTTCAGCGAACTAAGCGAAAAAACGGGTCGTTTCTGCATCATCACCCTCTACGGAGCGACGCCTGGATCTGGGAGTTCAGATGGAGATTTCTCTCGCGAATGGCGCAACCTGGTTGGCACGCCTTTTAAGGCGGAGAGTCCGCAGACCGACGTGCAAACGGCCGACGGGTGGACAATAACCGCGGGCGGTGCTCCCGTCGAGGCCGAAACCGGAAAATCGCTGGCGTTTTTGACGGTCATCAGCGGATCCGGCAAGACGGTCAGCATACTCGCTGTTTTTAATGATCAGGCTTACGTTAGCCAGGTTGATGCCTTTATCAAGGGCATCGATATGGACACGGCGAGCGTAACGGCGAACAACCCTGCCGCGGCCGGCCCGGCGTACGTCAACGGCAAGCTCATTATCCCGCCGCCCTCGCGCCAGTTGACCATTGGCGATCTTGTCGGCGAATGGGGCGAGGACGCCCAGCGCATCTCGACGACCTATGTTCACCGCGATTCGGGTAACTACGCGGGAGCGGACTCACTCGCCTTCCGAAGTAAGATGGCGTTCACAAGGAATGGAGGATATCTAAACGATTTCTTCGCCATCCGAAACGGTCAAAAGATAATTGACAATACGGTCGGTACATTCGCAATAAACGGTCGGGTGCTCTCGATAAAGCATAAAGGAACCGCTAAGTACGTGATCCGCGGCTGGCTCGAGTTGCCCGACATGACCATTCTCAGGGTCTGCGGTCCGTGGTTTGACGATGACGTCATTCCGGAAAATATTTTCAGCAATCCTGATCAGGGAGCAAATCTCAATAAGGATTGGGTAAGAAAGAAATGAGTTCGTATAAAAGTGTCGTTCAAGCACCAAACGACGGCGGCGAGTGTCTCCCAAAACCAAACGCCAGGTGATGGTCTTTATGAAGAAACCAGCTTTAATCCTTGTCGCGATCACGTTGTTTGCACTCACGGCCGGTCAGACGTCGGCGGCGATGCGGTCGGATCCTAAAACACCGGACGAGGTGATCAGGGTGTTTTACAAATGGTATATCACCGCAATCGACGGCGGGACAGATCCATTCACAAAAGACAGGACGACCTTAAAGCGGTATGTAACGCAGCGATTTATAACGCAGATCGAGCGTGACGAGAAAAACGGTTTCGACGCCGATGAACTGCTGCAGACACAGGATTTGGAAAAGGAATGGGCCGATTCGGTGAATGTCTCAAAGATTTCTATAAGAGGCGCGAGCGCGACGGCGATCGTGACATTCGGCACAGAGAACTATCCGCGCGTCACCGTAACGCTCTTAAAAGAAGCCGGTGTTTGGAAAATTGATCGAGTTAGAAATGCAGCACAGTAAAAAAAAAGGAGAAAAATCATGCACAAATCAAAAGCCACTAAGGGACTATTCATTCTGATCGCGCTGACGGCAATTTACGGTTTTGTCACTAACGTTTCCGCGCAAGATCGGCGCAAATGTGACGGAAAAGTAAGGGCAGAAAATATTTATTATGTCGATTCCGGAACTGTCGTGAAAGTCGTTCATCCGGGGCCGAACGGCGGCAACGGATACCAGCTAAATATTATGGGGGCCAACGTCGATAAGCTCGAAGTCATAAAGGAACGTTATATGACATCGCTGGGCATAATACCAAACTACACCAATTCAACCTCAGCCAAGTGGGGGCTGACTTTTGCTGCAAATAAAGAGCAGGGCCTTCACCAGGTAAGGATGAAGAATACGTGCTCAGGTGAAACCGTAACCTACAATTTGGATTCCCCAGTTGAGCTTCTTAATCAATAGGTAAAGTCGACCAGCCGGTATAGGAGGGTTTATGCGGACATCGAAAATATTTCTTGGGATACTTGCCCTGTGACCAGTTAACGTGGACGGGGTCTATAGAGAACGGAGCGATCCGGATCTTTGCCTGTAACAATATTGAGAACTTGATCAAGGTACAAGGACAGCAGTCGAACACGTCGGTCGATGTTACTGGCAAGAAGGTTAATATCCTTGTCATTCGCTAAAAGGAGTTTTAAAGTGAGACCACATAACCTAATTTTTGCACCGCTCCTCGTACTTATTTTCATGATGCCGGTGAGCATCTATTCCCAAACCGAAACGTTTGACATGGTTACCTATACTCCGCCGAAAGGATGGACGAGAACGGCGAAAAATGATTCCGTGAGTTTCGGTGATCTAAATAAGACTGCCAACGCTTTTTGTGCGATGACCGTCTATATAGGTACGGCAAGCAGCGGAGACCCGAAAAAAGATTTCGCTGTCGATTGGAAAGTTTATGTTGCCAAACCATATAACGCTGACGAAAACCCAAAAACAGAGATACGGACCGGCGAGGGTTGGACGATAACCGTTGCAAGCGCGCCGATCGAGATCAGCGGTATAAAATCGCTCGCACTCCTGACGGTTTTCAGCGGCTATGGCAAAACATCGGGCATCCTTGTTTTTTCCAACAACGAAGCTTATACCCAGGCTGTGAGTGATTTTTTGGAAAGCGTAAAGCTAGACAAAACTCCACTGGCTTTGCAACCTACACCAAACACTCCAAATACGCCCGTAGCTAATTCAAATAATCCGGCTTTGGTTGGGAAATGGGGTAACGGGATTTCCGGTATCGGCGGTACCACCCAACAGCATTATCAATTTAACGCCGATGGAACTTACAGTTTTGTCCTTAGCGGTTATTCGGGTTTAGCGGGAAGGATCGGCACATACCAAACCACGACTGAGGAGTCCGGCGTTTACACCTTAAACGGTGATTCGATGACGATTACGCCCAAGAAAAGTCAAACGAAGTCCAACAGCGAAGGGCTGAAAAACAATCCGTTGGAAATAGTAACCTATCGCTGGACCATTCATTATTTTGAAGGTGTCAAAGAGTATGCTTTGATCATGCACCCGGACCATAAAACAAAACGCGACGGAGAGTTTAGTTATGGGTATGCGGCATTTCCTAATTCATATGGTTATTCGCCGATAAAGTGAGGTAGCCAAGATCATGAAAATACCACAGATCATTTTGGGTGTTCTGATCGCTCAAATCTTATGTTTATTCGCCGCAACACCAATCTTCTGCCAGACTGAAACTCTCGACATCGTGACATACGTGCCGCCCAAAGGCTGGGCAAAGACCGTCAAGCAAGGTGCTGTTGTCTATGCTGACGTCGATCAGAGCAAAAACATCTTTTGCCTGTTAACTGTCTATGCTGGTACCCAGAGCGCCGGTAGCCCCGAAAAGGATTTCACCAAGGACTGGAACGAATTCGTGGTGAAACCATTCAGGGCCGACGCAGACCCAAAGACGCAAACGCAAACCACTCCGGACGGATGGCAGGCCGTTGTTGGAGGCTCGAACATCGAACTGGATGGCGGCGTAAAAGCGGCCGCGATCCTGACCGTTTTTAGCGGATTTGGAAAAACAGCGAGCGTTCTCGTTATTTTTAACGATGAATCATATTCGGCGCGGGCGAGCGCGCTGATCGACGGAATAAAGCTCGATAAAACACAAAGCGTGACGAAAAACGCTCCGGCAGGTGGTGAGCCTTCAAACGGTTTGACCACGGTAGACCCGTTTCCTGACAAGCCGTTCACGCAACCGCAGAAGCCCCTCGCCGGTCCTTTAAAACAATCAATTACGATGGCCGATCTCGTGGGCACATGGGATAACGGTGGGGCCAGCGTCACAACATACGTGAACTCGGCTAGCGGCAACTACTCTGGTACGGACACATCTTTCTTTACCGAGAATTACACCATAAGATCCGACGGCACGTTCACCAGCAGCTTTCAGGGGCGAACCAGCAATCACACCGTCCGCGAAAAGGCTTCGGGTATCATTTCCTTGTCAGGCCCTTACATCAATATTAAATTCACCGGAGGCGAGAGGAGCGGCAACTACAAATATCAGTTCGTCGCTTACATGACCCCGCCTAATGGCGGCGCCGTTCTGACCTTCATTCATATCGCTGACAACGACACGGGATACACTCCGGAACGACTGTACTACAACTGCGGTCACGCCCAGGGTTACATAACCTGCATCGTCGGTGACACCTGGGTACTACGCATCGCCAAACCTTAGGTCTATTCCACCGGTGCGCCTGATTCTTGCCATGCATGCCAGCCGCCCGCCAACGAGAGCACGTTGGTGTAGCCCATTTTCTGCAGATTATCCGCCGCGAGTGCAGAACGAAAACCGCCGCCGCAGTACAAAATCAATTCCGTGGCTTTCTCGGGAAAGGTACTCACAATGTCGCGTTCGATTATGCCGCGCCCCATGTGACGAGCCCCGGCGGCATGAGCCGCGACGAATTCGTTATCCTCGCGGACGTCGATGAGGGCCGCCCCTTGCGTTTGGCGGACCCGAGCCTCGGCGACGTCAATCTCAGTAACGCGTGAACTTGCCTCAGCGACCAGAGCCAGAAATTCATTCGAGTGTTCCATAATGTGTATATCTTAGGCTAAACGACCCTTAAAACGTGTCGACTGGTGCCGACGAACTGCCTTTCGCTCGTCTTTGTTTGCGCCCAGAGGCGCGTTATAATGATTGTTTTGGAAATTACCGATAAAAGAGGATAGAACATTGGCTGAACAATTTGACGTAACGATCATTGGCTCGGGCCCCGGCGGATATGTAGCCGCGGTACGTGCCGGGCAGCTTGGGCTTAAGGTTGCAATTGTCGAAAAGGAAAAGGGCGGACGACTCGGCGGCACATGCGGGCTTCGCGGATGTATTCCGACCAAGGCTTTATTAAACGCGGCCCATCTATATCAAAAAGCCGGACATTTTGAGGATTTTGGATTAAAGGTCAAAGACCTCGGTTACGACTGGGACGGCGTTCAAAAGTATAAGAGCGACGTCGTCGCCAAAAATTCGGCCGGCGTTTCTTATCTGATGAAAAAGAACAAGGCCACGGTTTTCAATGGCCTAGGCAAAATCGTCGGCAAAGGAAAGGTCGAAGTGACCGGCGAGGACGGCAAAAAACAGACGATCGAAACGAAAAATATTATCATCGCGACCGGCTCGGTAGTTCGTCCGATCCCGGGCTTTGAAACGGACGGCAAGCAGGTCGTCAATTCCGACCACATTCTCGAACTCACCGACGTTCCGAAATCGATGATCGTGATGGGCTCAGGCGCCGTTGGCATCGAATTCGCAAGTGTTTATGCTCGGTTCGGCTGCGATACGACAGTGATCGAATTACTCGATCGCTTGATTCCGATCGAAGATGCAGACGTTTCCAAAGAGCTTGCCCGTGCTTTCAAAAAACAAGGCATCAAGACCGAGGTCGGCATCAAGCTCGACAAGCTCGAAAAAAGCAAAAAGGGCGTCAAGGTCTCAGGCAAGAACGCAAAAGGCGAAGATGTCGTATTTGAAGCGGAAATGTTGCTCGTAGCCGTCGGCCGCATGCCGTTTGTCGAAGGACTAGGGCTTGAAAATACAAAGGTCAAGGTTAATCCTCGCGGCACGATCAAGGTCAACGAATATTGCGAAACCGATGAACCTAACGTATTTGCGATCGGTGATGTCATCGACACCGCATGGCTCGCGCATCTCGCCTCAAAAGAAGGCATCCTGGTCGTCGAAAAGCTCGCCGGCAAAAAGGTCACGCCCATTAAGCATAATCTCGTTCCTAACTGCACCTACTGCGACCCGGAAGTCGCGAGCGTCGGCCTAACCGAAGCGAAAGCGAAAGAGCTTGGCTACGATGTCAAAGTCGGCAAGTTCCCGATGTCCGCATCAGGCAAGGCCCGCATCCTTGGCGAAACCGATGGCTTCGTCAAGATCGTCGCCGAAAAGAAATACGACGAGGTACTCGGCGTCCACATCATCGGAGCACACGCGACCGAACTGCTAGCCGAAGCCTGCGTCGGCATGGCACTCGAAACCACCGCCGACGAACTCGGCCGGATCATGCACGCCCACCCGACCGTTTCCGAAACCGTCATGGAAGCAGCAGAAGGTGTTCACGATCAGAGCATCCATATTTGATAGAGCTGAGATCTTTCTCATGGGGCGAGGTTGATCTTCGCCCGTTCTTTTCGATCCATGGCAACTAAGACATCGTACCCGCGCAGCAAGATCAAGATTCTTCTGCTTGAGAATATCTCCGACGCAGCGGTCGGTGAATTGAAGGCAGGTGGTTATGCCGATGTGCAAAAGATCAATGGAGCGTTGAGTGAGTCCGAACTCGCGAAGGCCGTTAAAGGCGTTCACCTGCTCGGGATACGATCGAAAACGCAGATAACGAAAAGTGTGATCGGCGCGGCGGATAAGCTGCTGGCAATAGGCTGTTTTTGCATCGGGGTCAATCAGGTCGATCTAAAGGCGGCGACCGAGAAAGGCGTTGCGGTTTTTAACGCGCCGTACTCGAACACGCGGTCGGTCGCGGAGTTGATCATCGGACTGTCTGTTATTTTGATCCGAAAAATAGCCGACAAGAATGCGGCGGCACATCGAGGCGAATGGCTAAAGGATGCTTCGGGAAGTTTTGAGCTTCGCGGCAAGACGTTGGGCATTATCGGCTACGGCAACATCGGTTCGCAGGTTTCAAATATGGCCGAGGCGATGGGAATGCACGTTGTGTATTTCGACACAGCAACCAAGCTTCCGCACGGCAACGCCAAACAGGTCCGCGAGCTAAAAGAGCTGTTAAAGCAATCGCACATCGTTACGCTGCACGTGCCGTCGGACGCGACAACGCGAAATTTGGTCAATACGGATACGCTTAAATCCTTCAAAAAAGGTGCTCTGCTTCTAAATTACAGCCGGGGCGATGTGGTCGATCTCAGGGCCTTAAAAAAGGCGATCGATAAAGGTGCGATCGCCGGTGCAGCGATCGACGTTTTTCCCGAAGAGCCGGAAAAGAACGGCGACAAATTCTCGACAGTTCTGCAGAACTCGCCCAACGTGATCTTGACGCCGCACATCGGCGGCTCAACCGAGGAGGCCCAGGCAAACATCGGCCTCGACGTCACCTCCAAACTGATCAAATATCTCGAATTCGGCACCAGCGAAGGTTCACACACAGTGCCACCTGTCAGCCTGCCGCCGCAGGCCGGCACGCATCGCATTCTGCATATTCACAAAAATATTCCAGGCGTCCTTGGCGAGATAAACTCGCGGCTTTCTTCGCACCGTATCAATATTCTCGGCCAATATCTGAAAACAAATGATGAGATCGGTTACGTGATCCTCGACATCGATTCCAAACTCTCAAAGGAAGCTTTCGAGATATTGAAAGACATTAAGGGAACGGTGAAAGCACGAATGATCTATTAATTTATGAAGATCGTTATCCCAGGCGGTTCCGGACAGGTCGGCACGATGCTCGCGAGGGCATTCACTGCCGACGGTCATGAGGTGGTTGTATTGACGCGAAAGATACACTCGACCGACTGGAAAGTCGTCTCGTGGGATGCCGAAACGCTCGGCGATTGGGCCGATGAGTTCGACGGCTCTGATGTTGTTATCAATCTGGCCGGCCGCAATGTTAACTGCCGCTACACTCCGGAAAATCGAAAGGAAATAATCGATTCGCGGGTCAATTCGACGCTTATCGTTGGCGAGGCGATTGCAATGGCCGCTGATCCGCCAAAGATTTGGCTGCAGTCGAGCACCGCGACGATCTACGCTCATCGTTTTGATGCGCCGAATGACGAAGTAACCGGTATCATTGGCGGCAGCGAAGCGGATGCTCCCGAGAAATGGAGATTCAGCATCGAGGTCGCAAAGGCCTGGGAGCGGACGGCGAACGAAGCAAACACTCCAAAGACGCGAAAGGTCCTGATGCGTTCGGCGATCACGCTCAGCCCGGACCGCGGCGGCATCTTTGACGTGCTGCTCAGCCTGGTCAGAAAAGGCCTCGGGGGCAAAGCGGGAGACGGTCGTCAATACATTTCCTGGATCCACGACGCCGACTTTATCAGGGCTGTCTATTGGTTGATCGAACATGAAGAATTGTCAGGTGCGATCAATCTTTCGTCTCCGCTTCCCATTCCTCAGCATGATTTTATGCGTATTTTGCGTGACGTTTGGGGGGCATCGATCGGACTTCCCGCGGCGAAATGGATGCTTGCGATCGGAGCAGTTTTGATGCGAACGGAAACTGAGTTGATATTGAAAAGCCGGCGTGTCGTGCCCAAAATTCTGACCGATTCAGGTTTCTCATTCGAGTTTCCGCTCTGGGAGCAGGCGGCTCAGGACCTCTGCCGACGCTGGCGGGAGCAAGATCGGTCGGCCTAAAGGCACCTTCAAACGTCTAAACTTGGGGCACATCTGTTTTCTTTTTTGCCGGATCATGCTTTTTGATATCCTGGAGTCGATCAGCGTCTTCAGATCCAAGCGGGGGGTTTTTCGAAATGTTTAGTTACCGTCCAGTCTTTCGTCCTTTCGTTTCTGCTCTTAGTTTTGCGTTGACTTCGATTCTTGCGCTCCAGCCTATCGCCGTTGCTGCGGCTCCGGCCCGGCAGCCGCCTGTCAGTGACCGCAACGTCCGACAAGCCCTGAACCGTCTGACCTTCGGAGCCAAACCGGGCGATTTCGAAGCCGTCAAAAAGATGGGTGTGAAGGCATTTATCGAACAGCAGCTCTCGCCCGACACGATCGATGATTCGGTTCTGGATAAAAAACTCGAAAAGCTGCCGACGCTGATGCTGTCAAACCCGACTATCGCCGAGCAGTACAATCCGCCTAAGCCGCCGCCCACCCCGACGCCGGTTCCAGCCGCCTCGCCTGACAGATCTGCGGCTGTTGCGCAGAAAAAACCCGATGAAGCGAAAGCTGAAACCGATAGGAACGGTTCGATGATGCCAGCGACGGAGACGCCTAAACCTTCGCCGACTCCGGCCGCAAAACCCGCTCCTACGCCGACGCCGAAAAACCCTAATCAGGTCGTAACTCAATTACAGCAGGCAAAGCTTCTTCGCGCGGTTTACGGCGACCGCCAGCTATACGAGGTGATGGTCGATTTCTGGGAAAATCATTTCAGCATTTATGCCAATAAAGATGCAGACCGGTGGCTGCTGACCGGATTCGACCGCGACTCGGTTCGGCCATACACGCTGGGCCGCTTTCGCGATCTGCTGGGTGCAACCGCGAAATCGCCGGCGATGCTCTTTTATTTAGATAATTGGAATTCGAGCGTGCTGCGCACCTATCCTGCGACCAAAGACAAACCCGAACGACACTCCGGCGGCATCAACGAAAATTATGCTCGGGAGTTGATGGAGTTGCACACGATGGGCGTCGATGGCGGCTATACCCAAAAAGATGTGCAGGAGGTCGCCCGCTGCTTTACGGGCTGGACTATCCGCAAGCCTAATGAGGAAGGGATTTTCTTTTACAACCCGGCGCAGCACGACAACGGCCCGAAGGAAGTGCTCGGCGTAAAGATCCCCGCGGGCGGCGGCATCGGTGATGGCGAACGGGTTCTCGACATCCTGGCCTCGCACCCCTCAA
>JBDTXM010000100.1:0-12637 GCA_040006215.1 Acidobacteriota bacterium | reverse complement strand
TGATCGGCGGCATCGAGATGGAAGTTGAAAACATCTAATTCAATCCCTGACAATTCAACGGGCTTACGGATCGAAAGAATTGTTCCCAACGGTTACGGCCTTGGTTTTGCCGATGGCCTGACCGTGTTTACTCCGCTGACCGCTCCCGGCGACATTGTCGAAGTAAATATTACGCAGAAGAAAAAGAAGATCGCTTTTGCCGAGGTTGTTCGCGTTTTGGAGCCGTCCGCGGAACGAGTTAGTGTACCGCCTTGTAAGTATTTCGGAACTTGCGGCGGATGCGATTTTCAGCAGATGAACTACACCGCGCAGCTTGCGGCAAAGGCGAGCATCGTTCGCGATTGTCTGAAACGGATCGGCAAGATCGAATGGGCCGGCGAATTATCCGTCGTTGCCAGCCCGCACGACTTTCAATATCGCTCGCGGGCGCAGTGGAGCCTCGATGCGTCGGCGAAAAAGATCGGCTATCTCAAACGAAATTCGCGCGAGGTTATAGACATCGAGGCTTGCCCGATCCTTGTGCCGGAATTGGATGCCGAACTGCGTCGGCTTCGAACCGAATTACCGTGGGAAGAGATCTGGGACAATAACGCGAAAATAGACTCTGCCGCCGGAGACGACGGAGTGGTCTCGACCTATTCGGACGAGCTCAATGAAGCGACGAATGAGATCGTGAGCAAGGTCGGCGAGGATCGATTCACCTATTCGGCACGAGCATTTTTTCAAGGGAATCGCTACTTGGCCGGGCCGTTGGTCGAGGCGGCTCTAGGCGGGGCGAGCGGCGATTCCGCGATGGACCTTTACTGCGGTGTCGGACTTTTCACTCTGGCGATGGCGAGGAAGTTCGCGAATGTAACGGCAGTTGAGGAGAACGACGCTGCGGTTGAATATGCAGAAAGGAACGCGATCGCTGCGAAACTCGAAAATATTCAGTTCTGGGCGGCGGCGGTCCGGTCATTTTTGAAAAGCGACGAGGTAAAACCTGTGGATTTTCTGCTGCTCGATCCGCCTCGGTCGGGTGCGGAACCGGAAACCATCCTCGCGATTGCTAAGCTTCGGCCGAGGGAGATCTCATATGTATCATGCGAACCCTCGATACTTGCCAGGGATCTACGGATCTTGATCGATCATGGATATGAGATCGCGACGATCACGGCGTTCGACCTGTTTCCGCAGACGCATCATGTCGAGACGGTCGTTCGACTTGCACTGAGCTAGAATTCGACAAAACATTTGGCGCTGATTGCTCGTTAAATTCATCATAGATATGCATTTGAAGAAAGCTGGAACGGTAAACTAAACTCGACCTATGGCAAAGAAGAAAGAAGGCTCGAACGAAGAACCTAACGAAGGCGGTAAAAAGCATTTTGTGCGGTGCCGGTATTGCGGGCAGAGAAACTCGGTCAAGGAAGATTACGAGAACGGATCGGCCAATTGCGGCCGGTGCAAGCTGCCGTTATCGAACGAGCCACATAAGAAGTTTGCCGATCTGAGCAAGCACGACTATATTCATCCGCTCGACAGCAAGGCGCTGGCGGCCCTGCGTGCGATACCAGGTGTCGATTCGGCGTTGAAGAAATTTCTTGCTGTTACTGGCGAATCCGTGATCCGCGTGACGTTTATGGCGAGTGCCGTTAAGGTCACGCCAAAACAGTGTCCGGACCTTCACGCAAAATTACAGATCGCGTGCACCACGCTCGGTGTGGAAATGCCGGATCTGTATATTCAGCAAAATCCGGTGGTAAATGCCTTCACCGGCGGCGTCGAAAAGCCGATCATCGTGCTGCATTCGTCTCTCATAGAACGGCTGAACGAGGAGGAGACTCTCGCTGTTATCGCCCATGAGGTCGGGCATATTCATGCTGAACATGTTCTGTATCTAACGGCTGCCAGATTGATGGAGCTGCTTGCGAATACCGGTGCGTCGATCCTGCTGCCCGGGTCCGAGATACTGAAGCTGCTCATCTCGATGGGTATTAGCAGTGCGCTTCTAGCGTGGGCACGCCGGGCGGAGCTCTCGTGCGATCGGGCGGCGTTGCTCGTGACGCAGGACCCGCACGTGATCGGACGAACGATGATGAAACTCGCAGGCGGTACATTTGCGTCCAAGATCGACTACGAACAGTTCTTGGAACAGGGGAAAGAATTTAAGAAGGATTGCGAAGAGAAGGCTCTCGACAAATTCTGGGCGCAGATAGTAAACGCCGGTCGCTCGCACCCATTTCCGATCTGGCGAGTCGGCGAGATCCTTGACTGGGTCGAAACTGGGCAGTACGAAGAATTGATGAAGAAGAAATGATCGGCGGCTAAACCGGGATGATCATTATTTTGACAACGTATCCGTCGCTCGAAGAAGGCGAATTACTAGCGGAAAGACTCGTTGCGGAAAAGCTGGCGGCCTGTGTGCAGATACTGCCGCAGATGAGATCGGTTTACTTTTGGCAGGGCGAGGTCAAGAAAGAATCAGAATGTCTTTTGCTCATCAAAACGTTGTCTGAAAGGTATGATGCGGTCGAGACGTTTATTAGAAACAATCATAGCTACAGCGTCCCCGAGATCGTCGCAATAAGATCGGAACGCGTTTTCGGCGAATATCTCGCTTGGCTAGAGGCCCTTGCTAACTAGGCCGCTGCTTTTTTTAGCCTCCGCTGCTTTTTCCGATGCACCGGAAGTTTCGAGGATGAATTTTACTGCCTCGTGCGGTGAATCGGTCAAGTGGATCAAGCTGAGGTCCTCGGAATTTATCATCTTCTCGTTGAGCATCGTAGAGGTCAGCCACGCCAGCAATCCCCGCCAATACTGAGAACCGAAAAGCACCACGGGAAAGTTCCTTATCTTTCGTGTTTGTATCAGCGTCAGAGCCTCGAACAATTCGTCCATCGTTCCAAAACCGCCGGGGAAAATTACGTAGGCATTGCTGTACTTAATGAACATCGTCTTGCGTACAAAGAAATATTTGAACGAAAGCGATTTGGTCAAATAAGGATTAGGAAGCTGCTCAAAGGGAAGCTCGATGTTGCAGCCGACGGAAGTTGCACCCGCTTCGTGTGCTCCGCGATTTGCCGCCTCCATAATCCCCGGGCCGCCACCGGTGATGATCTCAAATCCCGCCTCACCCAAAAGTTTGGCTGTTTCGAGGGCCGCTAGATAAAAGGGGTCTTCCTGACTCGTACGCGCGGAGCCAAAGATCGAGACGCCGCGCGTGATCGTTGCGAGATGATCGAATCCGTTGATAAATTCGCCCATGATGCGGAGCACGCGCCATGAGTCAGAGGTTTTATACTCGTCCTCGGGGTCAGGCGAGCGAAGCAAAACTTCATCGTCAGTCAGCCGCCAGTAACCCGGCTCTTCCTCATGCCGTTTAGCCTCGGCCACGGTTTTTGGTTCCTTAGTCTTTGCCTTGTCCGCCGTTCTCACGGCCTTCTTGGCAGGCTTTGTTTTTTTTCTTGCTTTAGTATCAGCCATCTTGATTACGGATCTTGGATCTTCGGTCATGGGAACAAGCCCGCAGTCCGCGATCCCGAATTCTTAGATGCCCATGATGTTATAACCGCAGTCGACGTAGATCGTTTCGCCGGTGATGCCCGAGGCGAGATCGCTGACGAGGAAAAGTGCGGTGTTGCCGACCTCGCTCGCCTTGACATTGCGTTTTAAGGGCGAGCGTTCGCCGACGTATCCCAGGAGCGTTCCCATATTTTTGACGCCGCGGGCGGAAAGAGTATTTATCGGCCCGGCGCTGATCGCATTCACACGGATATTATTTTTACCCAGATCCGCGGCGAGATAACGGGTCGAAGCTTCAAGAGCAGCCTTGGCGACTCCCATTACGTTGTAGTTCATCACGACCTTTTCGGCGCCGTAGTAGCTCATCGTCACGATGCTGCCGCCGTCTTTCATCAACGGCAGAGCCGCAAAGGCAACCTGCGTCAGCGAAAACGCACTGATCTCCAACGCAGTTCGAAAGGCTTCGCGGGTGGTTGTTACAAATTCCCCTTCGAGAGCCTCTCGCGGAGCGAACGCGATCGAGTGGACCAGGAAATCGAGCTTGCCGTATTTCTCACCGACTGCGGCAAATGCCGAATCAACCTCGGCCTGATTTGAAACATCGCACGGCACGACCAGCGAATCGGGCAGCGCGTTGGCTAGCTCCTCGACATTCTCCTTAAGGCGTTCGCCTTGGTACGTGAACGCAAGCTTTGCTCCCTCACCCGAGCAAGCGGTCCCACATGCCCAGGCGATCGAGCGCTTGTTAGCCACGCCGAAGATCATTCCTACTTTGTTCTCTAACATAGTCAAATTAGGCGGTGGTCGCGGCCCGTTCGAACGGGATATCGTCGAAATGCGTCATTTGCTTGAATGCCTTGAATCGCTGATTGATCTCGGGATAATCGAGGCCGTCCACGCGAAGCGTGCCGAACTGTTCGACGTTGAACGACGCCATCACGGAGCCATAGATCATCGCACGCCGGAGAGTGTCGTTATTGATATCGGCGGAGCTTGCGAGATATCCCATAAAGCCGCCTGCGAAGGTGTCGCCCGCTCCGGTCGGATCGAAAACGCTTTCGAGCGGATAGGCTGGGGTGACGAAATATCCGTCTTTAGTAAACAAGGTAGCGCCGTATTCCCCGCGTTTTATCACGAGAGCTTTTAGACCGTAGTCAAGGATCTTTTTCGCAGCCTTGTGAATGTTTGGTTCGTCCGTTAATTGCCGGGCCTCGGCATCGTTGATAATGATGCAGTCGACGACCTTGATGGTCTCGATCACGGCATCCTTCATCGACGAGATCCAGAAATTCATCGTGTCCATCGCGACAAATTCCGCTTTTTCGCATTGCTCGCGGACCTGCTTTTGTAGCATCGGGAGAATATTTGCGAGAAACAGCAGCTTCGAGCTTTTCGATCGCTCCGAGAGTTTTGGATCAAATGTCTCGAACACGTTCAACTGGGTGTCGAGCGTATCAGCCGTGTTCATGTCGTAATCGTAGCGGCCGCTCCAAAAGAACGTCTTGCCATCCTTAACGACCTCGATGTCATCGGTGTTAATGTGATGACGCTTAAAAACGGCCCATTCGTCGTCACCAAAATCGCCACCGACAACGCCAACGGCATTCACCTGCGTGAAAAAGCTCGCGGACAACGAAAAGTGCGTAGCCGCACCGCCAAGAATCTTGTCGCGTTTCCCAAAAGGCGTCTCAAGCGCATCGAACGCAACCGAACCAACAACTGTTAAGGACATTTTGTATGAGTGACTCCGAAAATAAGTGTCTGATAGAACAAACCACTATATTACACGCCAGGGCGGATTTTTGCGATTGTCGCCTGCGTAAAACAGGCATATTTTATTGCCGTTCGGATCTTTGAGATATGCTTGGCGCCAGAGCCAGCCGCGGTCCGTTGGATCTTCGTCGAAAACAAGTCCGACCGATTTTAGCCCGGCGACCTTTTCATCGAGGTCGTCGCACTCAAAATAGAGGACGACACTATTTGTGACGACTATCTCATCTGCGATATTCACGGATAGTGTCGATTCGCCATCGGGGCATTCGAGACGGGCGTAACGCGGCAGGGAATCAACAATGCGTTTCAGTCCAAGCGTTTCAAAGAATTCTACCGTTTCCAGCGGTTTTTCAGAGTAGATCGTTACCTGATTGAGATTCATATCCGGGTGGATGTAATGTAGTCGGTATTCACTGCGGTTCCGCCGCCGGCCCGAACGATCCACGCGATCTGGCCGCGGTGATAGGCCCCGTGCAGGCCAACATGGATAAGAATTTCGCGGACCGGCGTGATGAACTCGATGCCTTTTGTGTTTTTGTACGTGATCAATCTTGCCAGATCGGCTTCCGTCAAACTATCGATGAATTCTAGATAGCCGCTGCAAAGGTCATCGGCCATTGTTTCGCATTCTCCCAGCCGTAATTCCTCGAACGTGGGAATATGCGAGGAGTCTTCGCCGCGCAGTCGCGTTAGCCATATTTTTTCTGCGAGAAGAATATGCGAGAGAAGCAACGCCGCGGCGGACTGCCGTGACGCATCGATCGAGCCAAGGCTACGGCCTATGGCCCATTTGTCGTACGTGAATAGCTTGCGAAAGAAATCGAGCATCGGCCTATTTGCCGTCTTTAATGAGTTTTAGCGTGGATTCGGCTTCGGGGCGATATTTACTCTCGGGGTATTTATCGACCAGAGTAGCGAGATAGGCAGCGGCATTTTCCTTTAGCTTTTCGGGTGAATATTTGTCCTTGTCCTTCGCCGATTTGGGATCCAGCTTCTGTTTGCCTTTGTTGTCAGAAAGGTAATAGCTGCTCATTCCGGCGAGGTAGAGAAACTCGTCCATTTTCGAGAAATCGGGATAGGCGGCGTATGTTTCCTCAAACCGGCCGATGACCTGCTTATATGCTTTTCGGGCCGGGCCGAAAGCCTGCCACGCTACGTCGAGATTATGCTTGGCGTCCTGCTCGAGCAACGGATCCCGATCGATGGCGGGAGCCGGACTGCGTTGGGCAAAGACCGTTACACTAGTCAAAATGAGCAGAGAAAATACCACTGGAAGAAATTTCTTCATAACCTTATAGAGATGAGAGTACGGGCAAATTGGTTTTCTTTTTCCAATTATTTGGGCGTGTACTTTCCGATAATAGCTTCGAGTTTCTTGGCCGTAACCGCGGGCCAATGTTCCGGTGCGGTAAAGATCGCGTTTTTAATAGCTTCGTGATATTGATTTGGCGTTTCTTTGCTAGCCACGCGTTTCACGGCGTGCTTAAGAATAAGTTGGGCGTTTCGAACGTTTTTATTTAAGTATCCGATAACCATTTCGATGGTGACGGAATCGTGGCCTTCGTACCAGCAGTCGTAGTCGGTAACGAGGGCTAGAGTGGCGTAGGCGATCTCGGCCTCGCGGGCGAGTTTGGCTTCCTGGAGATTGGTCATCCCGATTATGTCCATTCCCCATTGGCGATAAACGTTTGACTCTGCCTTGGTGGAAAATGCCGGGCCTTCCATGCAAAGGTACGTGCCGCCGCGATGGGTCGTCACGCCGACTTCCTTACACGATGCCTCCAAAATGTCGCCAAGTTCGTCACAAACCGGATGAGCCATCGGAACGTGTCCGACAATGCCATCGCCAAAAAAAGTCGATTCGTGTGCCCGGGCACGGGTCCGATCAAAAAACTGATCCGGGATCACCATGTCAGTCGGAGCATATTTTTCCTGCAAACTACCGACCGCCGAAACCGAAAGAATATACTCGATCCCGAGTAGCTTCATCGCGTAGATGTTTGCGCGAAAGGGAAGTTCCGTCGGCGTAAGTTTATGCCCGCGGCCGTGTCGCGGCAGAAACGCCACAGTGACGCCGTCCAATTCGCCGACTATAAAAGCGTCCGAAGGTTTACCAAAAGGAGTTTCAACCTCCTGCTCCCTGACATTCTCTAATTCCGGCATCTGGTAGAGACCGCTGCCGCCGATAATTCCGATACTTACTTGTTCCATGAATCCTTAACTTAATTTTTACCGCAGCCGATCGTATTTATGAGCTCGGGCAAATTACCTTTTTCTCTTTTTGAAAGAAGGCTATCCATGCCGGGGTCTTTGGCTTTCGGGTCCAGTTTTACAAATGCCTTATAAACTGTGAGTGCGCTTTGAAAGCCGGCAAGCTGGGCAGCGTTCTCGTCGGACTTTTTCTCGGGATGTGCTAGTTTGAACGCTGCCATTCCGATCGTGTATTGAGCGAAGATCTCTGAATTGTATTTGACGGTTTTATCCATCAACGGTTTGGTGAGATCGCTCGAGCAGAGCGCAAACCTGACCTCGGTCGTGTTCGCTAAATAAGTTATCGCCCAGGCCCGAAGGTCCTTTGCGGTCTTGTCGAGAGGTTTTTGCTCCAAGAGGCTCGAAGCCTTGATGAATTTTTCGCCGTCGGTTTGAGCATGAGCAAGGGAGTTGCCGATTCCGCACATTACGAAAAGCAGGCTCAAACCCAAAAAGAAGTGTTTTTTCATATTCGGCTCCATTGCGAATTAAAAGTATAAGGTATCGGTCTGTTTGATAACAAAAATATTACGGTCCAATTCCGGCTCAATGTGCTGCAATCGCTCGCGTTTTGCCGTTTTCTTCGACCAGCCTGCACAGCGGCATTTCTGGATCGTGATAGAAAAGGCAAAGCCATTCGTTTTCCACAACGTCCGGGATGATCTTTTTCTTGAAGTCGAGTGTTTCGGCCGGGTAGAGGTCGTAACCCATTATCCATGGCAGCCCCAGATGATGCCGCGTGGGGATGAGATCGGCAAAACCGTAGATCGTCTGCCCGCCGCGGATCAATTGCCACGTCTGCATGGTTTTGGAATGGCCAGTGATCGTTTGCATTGAGAGGCCTTCGACGACCTCGTAATCGTCAGGCATCAGTACAAGCTGCCCGCTTTCAAGGAGCGGGTGCCAGTTCTCGGACAAATAGCTCGCACGGTCGCGTTCGTGCGGATCTTCAGCGTGTTCAAATTCGGATCGCGAAACGAGATAACGCGCATGGCTGAATTGAGGAACCGGGGTCAAAGAATGACCACTATTTATCGTGTTGCCCCCAGCGTGATCGAAATGAAGGTGTGTATTGACGACGATAGTTATCTCATCGGTGCGGCATCCGGTTATCTCAAAAAGCGACTGGGCAAAAGGCTTCTCGCGAAGAATGCCGTACATTCGACACTCCTTTTCGGACCACTTTTCGCCCATGCCGGTTTCGACAAGTATCTTTTCAGAAGTGGTTTCGATAAAAAAACAGTTGGCATTAAGGCAGATGCGATTGAGGGCGTCGGGCGGAGAAACGCGGTCCCAAAGGACGCGAGGGACGACTCCGAACATCGCCCCTCCGTCTAATCTGAATTCAGTGTCCGGAACTACTTCTATCCGGTAATCACCCATCTGCATAGCTGGCTGTAAGCAGTACGCAGTCCGTTCAAAAATGCCTACTGCCTTCTGCGAACTGACTACTTCTTCTTCGGTTCCAGCTTCTTGGGAGCACCCTTTGCCGGCGGCGGTGTCGGACCGTCGGTGTCGGCACCGGGAGGAGGGCCGCCCATCGGATTCTGCGGCTGATTTTTCATCATATCCTGGATCTGCTGGTCGCTTATCTCAGGCAATGTGTAGTCGTCGGGAACCGAGATGTTATTTTTAGCAACGAGATCGTCAACGATCTTTTTCTGCTTCTCGACGCTAAGTTGCTGCTTAGCGTATTCCTTGGTCGGCATCGGCTGAGCCGTGGGATTTTTCGGATCCTTAAAAGTGGTCGAGATCAGAATATGCCGAGCGTCGTAGGTAACAGTCGGATTGCCGCTGGCGTCTTTGCCCTCCGTCTTTTTCTCAAGCTTTATGATGTGGAAACCGAAATCGCTTTCGACGACGTCCGGCGAGATCTGGCCCGGTTCGAGCGCCAAGGCCGCTTCTTCGAAGGGCTTGACCATCTTGCCCTTCTGGATGTCCTTATAAAGTCCGCCCTGTTTCTCGCCTTTGGAATTGACGTTGCCGGGATCTTCCGTATTTTCGTTAGCGAGTGTCGCAAAATCCTCACCGGCCTTTGCACGGTTCAGGATCTCAACCGCCTTGTTCCGCTTCTCAGTGGGGTTAAGCTCAGGGTGCGAAGCGATGTACTGATTGACCTCGTCATCAGTGACCTTTGCCTGATCGGCCATTTTGTCGGCGTACAGCTTCATTAGAAACTGGGCCTGCTGGAGCTTGACCTGTAGATCGGTCTTTTGCCGGAATTCATCGCTCAACTCGCCGCTTTTGATCTTGTTGTTGTATTCGTTCTTGTAGATCTGAACCTTGGCGAAATAGTCGTGGGCCTGTTTTTTGTCCTCGTCGGTGACCTGATCGTCACTGAACTGAGGATTTTCGGATTTGAGAAGCTTCAGCTTGGAGTCAAGAAACGCCTGAAACTGCTCTTCCTTGGTGCCCGCCTCCTGCTCGTCGTGACTGCCGAGTCCGATCTTGTCCCAAAATGTTGCCGCCGCAGGGCCCGCGGACGGATCGTTCCAATATTGTTGTATCTGATCGTCAGTGATAAATCCTAACTGCGGCATCTGGCCCTTGTCTTTATTGATCTCCTGATCGTAATTGACAGCGGTAACCTCGGCCCTGATGCTCTTTAGCTCTTGTTTGTTCGACGGATCGTCGGCGAGGCCTTCTTTTTGAGCTTCACTTGCAAAAGCGAGGAGCTGCTTGAGGCTGTCAAGCTGCTTGGTCTTCATCTCCGGGTTTTGAGCGAGCCGCTTGATGGCCATCGGATTTTTCTTCGCGATGTCCCCGATCAGCGTCTCGATCTCCTGCCGGCTAATACTGTTAAAGGACTGCGTGCCGTGTTCGCCGCCCGCCTTTTTCTTCCAAACCACCAATCCGGCTCCGATGAGAAGGATAGCGACGACCAAAATCAGTCCTTTTGTTAAACTAGTCAATTCTTAATTACCTCACTTGTGATAGATCAATTTAGATAATCTTTGGAACAGGCGCCAAACGGCCATAATAGCAAATAACGCCCAAAATCGCGAACTCCATGCACTCAATGCTGGGATTGGACCAATTCGAGCAAGACGCCGCCGGCGGATGCGGGATGGACAAATGCCACGAGGCAGTTTTCGGCCCCGATTCGCGGGGTTTCATCAATTAAGCGCATCCCTCGGGCTTTAAGTTTCGCCAGGGAGGCCTCGATGTCCTCGACCTCAACGGCAATATGATGTATTCCCGGGCCTCGCTTCTCGAGGAATTTCGATATAGGTGAGTCGTCGCTAGTCGGTTCAAGCAGCTCAACACGGCTTTCACCTAACGGCAGCATCGCGACCCTGACCTTTTGGTCTTCGACGACCTCAGTATGAACATTTTCAAGTCCCAGAGCTTCGCTCCAGAATTTAAGAGCGTCCTCGATGCCGTTTGTTGCTATGCCCAGGTGGTTAATCTTCATGATTCTTTAGATTGTTGGATTCTGCACCATTTCCTCAACCGCCGAGTATGGATCTATTTTCTTTTCTGCGATCTCGGCGGCTAGCCGTTCAAGCATCTCGTTTGCTCCGGTGTGCTTTAACAAGTCCCCCAGTAGCCTCTCCTGTAACAGCTCGAGCAAACGCCAACGGGCGATCGCTTGCCTTCGGACGAGCGCCGCTTCGTCAGCCTGACTTCCAAAATCATCGTACGATTTGATGGCAGCCGCTAGTTCCTCGATGCCTCGATTTTCGGTAGCGACGGTCTTGATGATAGGCGGGTTCCACATATCGGGGCGGTGGGCAAGGCTAAGCAGAGATTCGAGTTCTTTTTGAGTTCGAAGGACCCCTTCGCGATCGGCTTTATTGATGACGAAGACATCGCCGATCTCCATGATCCCAGCTTTTATCGCCTGGATATCGTCGCCCATTCCGGGAACGAGAACGACGACAGAGACATCGGCGGTTTTTACGATCTCAACCTCATCCTGACCGACCCCGACGGTTTCAACGATCACTTTATCAAACCCGGCTGCGTCTAGGATCGCTACCGCATCGACCGTCGCACGAGAGAGGCCGCCGAGGTTTCCGCGCGTTGCCATCGATCGAATAAAAACGCCTTTTTCCATCCCAAGCGTCGCCATTCGAATCCGGTCGCCCAGAATTGCCCCACCCGAAAAAGGGCTTGACGGGTCGATGCAAATAATTCCAACCTTATTCCCGTCGTTCTTGTAATAGAGCGCAAGTTTGTCGACCAGCGAAGATTTTCCAGCACCGGGCGATCCCGTTATGCCGACAATGGTGGCACTTCCTGTTTTAGGGAAAACCGCCTTCATCAGAGCGGCCGAGCCCTCCCCGCCATTCTCGACCTTTGTGATCGCACGGGCAATGGAGCGGGGTTCGCCGGCGAAGAGGCGTTCTAATTCGTCGGAAGAGTTCATTCCTTCGGGTCGCTTTTTTTCACGAACTTGATCTGCCGGAGAGCGGTACCGTTCCAGAGGTAGTAGAAATATCCGCCGGAGGGATGTTCTTTGTTAAGTTCGTTGGGCGAATAGCCTTTCAATATCAGCAAACGGCTACCGGGCTTGAACTCAAGCGGGTCGTCTTCGCCCAACCATGATTCGAAGCCGACACCAAATCCTGCAAGCGGCGTTGGAAAAAAGACCCTTCCGTTGCGCGCATCGATGATTCCCGCGTGGTTACAATTTGTTCCGCAGCCCCACGACGTCAACACGAAGTGTCCGGCAAAATTGACGCCGTCCTTCGCGGCATTTCTCAGATTCGTCCGGAACATCCTGGCATCCTTGGTCGAAAGATCGACCTTTATGGACGGGATACGTTCAACCTTGACACCGTGAGCGGCAGACGTCGGGATTCCCGTCTGGGCTGTTGTTCCTACTGATAATAGCGGGACAAAGACCGCCAGCAACAGCAAGTTTTTCATAGCGGCAATTCTCTCACCTTTCAATTAAAATGCAAAAAAAGACGAGCCGCGAAGCCCGTCCTTTTTGTCTCCTTTCCAGATCACTACATCTGTCCCTCGTCGGCGGTTGGGCCGTACATCGGTGGAACAGGGATATCGTTGAGCCGTAGATAAACGGACAACTGGCCCCGATGGTGCGCCAGATGTCCGAGCGTCTGAAGAGACACCTTTCCCTTAGTAGTTTCCATAAATATCT
>JBDTXM010000099.1:0-12759 GCA_040006215.1 Acidobacteriota bacterium | reverse complement strand
CGCGAGATCAAAAAAGTCCCTACCCTTCGCGGCAAGACCGTAATAAACCTCTTTTTTGAGAGTTCCACTCGCACTCGCACTTCTTTCGAACTCGCCGCAAAGCGTCTTTCGGCGGATGCGGTTAACATCAGCGTCTCTTCGTCCAGCGTGAGCAAAGGTGAAACGCTCCTCGATACGGCGTTGAACCTGGATGCGATGGCGCCTGATTGCATCGTAGTGCGCCACGGCTCGGCCGGTGTTCCGCATCAGCTTGCAAAGGTCAGCCAAGCCGCGATCGTCAACGCGGGCGATGGGGCAAACGAACACCCGACACAGGCCTTGCTCGACGCAATGACGATCCGCGAGCATAAAGGCAAGATCGACGGGCTTGAGGTCGCGATCCTCGGCGACATCCTCCACAGCCGCGTCGCCCGGTCGAACATTCATCTTTTAACGAAATTCGGCGCAAGGGTTCGTGTCGCCGGCCCTGGCACGCTCGTGCCAAAGGATTTCAAGCATCTGGTCGATGGCCAATCCGAAAATTCCGACGGCTGTCCGCAACTGCTCACCGTTTGCCCTCATGTCGAAGACGCTATCGCCGGTGCCGATGTCGTAATGATCCTCCGCATACAGCGCGAACGTCAGGATTCGGCCTACTTCCCTACCCTTCGCGAATACGCCATCCACTACGGTTTAACAAACCAGCGCCTCGACCTCGCACGAAAAGACGCTATTGTCCTTCATCCGGGCCCAATGAACCGCGGCATCGAGATCTCTTCCGAGGTCGCCGACAGTTCCCGTTCACTTATCTTGGATCAGGTAAAATACGGCGTTGCAGTCAGGATGGCCGTCCTTTATCTTGCCACCGGCGGCACCATGAGTAATTAGTCAAATCCAACCCAAGTTACGTTAAAGAAGTGTTTTTTAGCGAAAATATCGGGTTTGGGAGAAGAAAACCCCGGACCTTCGCGAAGAAAGATTGAACTTGCTCGTATAAATATTAAACGTACAAGAGGAATTACTAAACTTACCCGTATATTTATAAAATATACATGAAGGAATATTAAATTTGCGAGCATAAATATTAATGGTGCACGAAGAAATATTAGACTTACATTTATAAATATTAAACATGTGAGAAGACAACTGAAACTTACGTTCTTTTTCGTTGATCTCACCAGGTAATTTCCGACAAAGGCACGAGTGGCAACGTAACTTGCAGGAGGTTTCAATAAAAAAACGGGCATTTCTGCCCGTTTTTCGGTCATCGACACCAAAGTCTTCTTAAAAAGTTAACCTGGCACCGAACTGGAATGCCCTCGGACCGCCCGTACCGAAGACGCTATTTGTACGCTGCGTCGGACGAAGTGCGGTTACCTCGTTGTCCGGCGTCCCTTCTACCGGAAGAACGAGATCGTTCACGTTCACCAGATTGGCGAAATTGAACAGGTTGAAGACCTCGCCGATAAATTGAACGCGATATTTCTCGTTAAAGTTGATCGTCTTGGTCAATCGAAAGTCCTGTGAAATTACTGAATCACC
Organism: Acidobacteriota bacterium; assembly: GCA_040006215.1. Taxonomy (GTDB): domain Bacteria; phylum Acidobacteriota; class Blastocatellia; order Pyrinomonadales; family Pyrinomonadaceae; genus OLB17. Next base: position 11,238 of record JBDTXM010000099.1, on the reverse strand, counting down.
GCCGAGCCTGGTGTCCGAAGGAAGATGGCCGATCCGGAAGATCTGCTGGCCAAGTGCGTCGCAGCGTGAAGCCGGATCGTCGGCACACGGCTGCGTGTTCGGCAGCGAATTGATGTTCGCGTTGAATGTATCGATGATGCTGTTAAGCTGGCTCACCGAATGAATTCCACGCCCTATCGAACCAGCCGTAGTTCCCGGCAAATACGAGGCAAAAGTACCAGTTCCGCTGAGATCGACGTTGTTCGGTAGGAATACGCTTTCGGGCAGTCCGCTGAACATGGTCGAGATCATTGAAACCTGCCAGTTACCCAGCACATTTTTCTTTACGAAAGAGCTGCTGTCCTTGAAGAAAGGCAGTTCGTAGATCCCGCTGAAAACGAAACGGTTTTTCCGGTCGAGTCCAGACGGCCCGAAATCGGCCCGCAGGTTATTCAGATCGGTCGGCGCGCCGCCCAATCCGAGAGCATCAGCATTGAACGCTTTGAACCGCGACAACGAATAGCTCGCCGTGAACTGCATGCCGTTTTTGAATCTCCGATCAAGCCTCGCCAAAATTCCCGAATAGGTCGAGAATGCCGACGAGTCCGCATACGGTACGGGAGCCGTGAACGCAGCTCCTAGTCTCGGACCTGCGGCCGAATCAGCCTGGTTGACATCAAACACCTGAACTTCGTTCAAGCCCTTTCGATAGTTGTAATCGACCTGCAGCAGCATGTTCCACGGAAGCTCATGCTGAACGCCGATCGAATACTGAAGCGAATATGGCACCTGGAACTTGCTCGAAAATATCGGGCCCGAAACAGTACCCGTACATTCGATCGAGGTAGGCAGATTGCAATCCGTCAGTCGCGATTCGAGGTCCGCCCTTACGAGGGGCGTCAATGCCAAGGCCTGTGCGAGCGTTATCTGACCACGGTCAAAACGACCGTCACCGCCAAACGGCTTCAGGAGCGGACTTATGATCGACGTTCCAACCAAAAGCTGTTCTGCACCGACGGGTCCTAGATCGGCACGTTCGAACAGTCGGAGATTGTCGATCGTGTTGTCATAATAGAGCCCAAATCCTCCACGAATGACTGTCTTGCCTTTATTAAACGGATCCCATGCAAATCCGACGCGCGGAGCGATATTGTTATTGTCGCGTTTCGGTGCCGCCGTTCCATTCTCGAACAAGGGTGCGATCACCGCCGGACGCTGAAGATCGGTGTTCCAAAGATTGGAATCCCATCTATAAGCAACGCCATAGTTGAACGTCAGGTTCGGCCTGATCTTCCATGCATCGCCGCCGTAGATCTGAAAGCGATCATTCTTGGTCTTGCCGATCTGATTGAACGGAAGATTCGGATCGCCGACTCCCAACGAAATGTCCTGAACCGAAGCATTTAGAAAATCTGCTTCGCTGTTAAACGGAAGCGGGTTACCGTCGGCATCGGTCGAATAGATGCGAATTCGCGACGGATTTGCGAACACGAACTCGCCGCCGATCGACGTATGTTCATAATCGCCACCAAAAGTCAGAATATGATTGCCCTTCACCCAGGTAAGATCGTCGCGAAGCTGAAAACGCTTCTGCGGCGTACGCTGCGGAGCTAGAGCGTTGGTGCCGGAACGAAAATCCTGTTCCGGGTTGAGCCTGATCTCGGGCACGCCGGCCGTCACCGGATCGATCGCATCGAGATAGTCGCTGTAATTCGCGACGAGGTTGTTGCTCATGTTCGCACCAAATGCTCGGGTCAAACCTGCCACGAAATTGTGAGCACGATTTTCTACCCGAGTGTCGTTCGTGTCGAAAATGCCCGAAACACTATCTCTAGGGACGATACCGGAACCTGATGGCGACGAGCCAAATGCCGTGTTTCGATTAAATGAATAGCGGAAGAACGACGACGTTTTATCGTCGATCACCCAGTCGAGCTTGCCCGTAAAAAGGACCTCGTCGAACGGGTTCGGTGCAAAACCTGCGAAGGTCGGCGCCTTCAACGGATTGTAGAGCGAAGAACCATTTTGATTATTCCGCTCATAGCTGCCGAAAAAGAACAGCTTGTCCTTGATGATAGGACCGCCGATCGTTCCGCCAAACTGCTGGCGGTCGAACGGGATACGATCTGTCTGGGCAGACGCCGGTACATGGGCAGCGTCGAGTCTGCTCAGTGCAGGAAACGCCGAGAGAGAGTCGTCACGAAAATAGCCAAAGGCGTTTCCGTGAAATTTGTTGGATCCCGACCGCGAAACGATATTGACCGATCCGCTTGCTGAGGCGCCGGTTGCGAGACTGAAATTCGACAAGCCGATCTGGAATTCCTGAACGATCTCTTGCGAGAAGTTCTGAACTGTCGTTCCCACTACGTTATCGACGACCGAACCGCCGTCGACAGTGATCTGTGTTGAACGCCCTGCCTGGCCCCCGATCGAAACACCAGTGAAATTAGCCTTGGTCGGATCGAACGACCCGCCGTCGACCTTTTCCGTTCCGGGCTGCAATTGAGCCAGGTCAAGAAAATTGCGGCCGTTGAGCGGCAGGCTTTCGATCTGCCTCGTATTGACTACGCCTGAAACGGCGTTATCGCTACGCTCGATCTGAGCTTCGGCGGTCGGTGTTACGGTAACGGTCTCCGTAGTTCCTCCGACTTCCACGCCGATGTCTGCCGACGCAGTCTGGCCGACTTGAACTTGAACATGATCCAAAAGCGATTGTTTGAATCCCGATGCCGACACCTTTACTTCATAGACGCCGGGCTGTAGTTGTAAAACACGATAGTATCCGTCCTGATTCGTCGTGACCGTTTTCGACGCATTGTTCGCGGTATTTTTGACCGTGACCGTAGCATTCTGAACGACCGATCCCTGTGGGTCTTTAACTGTTCCTTCAAGCGAGCCAAAAGGATCTTGAGCAAAAATTGGGGAAATAAAAAGGACGAAAGATAACAATAAGAAAGTAAGTATGTACTTCATTTTCGTCTCCTGAAAAAACCTGCTTTCAGGTTTTTGGAAAAGTGCTATACTTACCCGTCCTAAACGGTCGAAAGAGCGTTTAGGCGCTTGAGCTGTCACAGGCTTGGGTAATTCAGGACCATCGTCTGCGGCGGATTATTTTCGCAGATAGATCGCCGTCAGACGGTGGTCTTGAGCGTATAGCGAACGCCAAAAAAATTCGTTGTAACGCTACAACACAAATACGTACTTCTTCGATAAGAAGTTACGGGAAAGTTGAAGGCCAACTGTTCGCGTTCTTTAAGGCAAACAGAAAGCCACGACTAAAACATCATCATAAACTGTCGTTTTATTTGAGCTTCGCCGAAAGGGGTCCCGGCCGTCGGGTGGCATTCGCGCGCGGAAAATTCAATATTATGGAGATATCCCGGAAAATATATTTTTAAGAATTGCATCGATAAATAAAGGCTGAAAATGAACGATTTAGACTTAGATAACCTGACTTCGCAGATGGTTGCCGGAGTGCAAAAACTTTTTCAACGCCGAATCAATTCTACTTGCGCGGGCTAACTGCCAAATCGTGTTTCGTATTCACCGTCGCCGAGTTTGCGCGTCAACCTACTTATCTTTAAGCTAAGTATCAGATTTTATTTCCAATTATAAATGCGACTTTTGATAGCGAACGGTCATCTGATCGATCCGGCTGCGGGCCAAAATAGCGGAAAGGATCTGCTGATCGAGAATGGCAAGGTCATCTCATGGATCGGCCGAGGCGAATCTCCGTCTGAGGGCATCGAGATCTTTGATGCAAGCGGCCTTATTGTTGCCCCGGGGTTCATCGACATGCACGTTCATCTTCGTGAACCGGGCCAGGAGCATAAGGAGACGATCGCCTCGGGCTGCGCGGCCGCCGTCGCCGGTGGATGGACAACCGTTTGCCCGATGCCTAACACCAATCCGGTCAACGACAATGCCGCCATTACGAGATACATGATCGAACAGGCCGAACGCGCGGGCCTCGCAAATGTTCTTCCGATCGGCGCGATAACGAAATCATCCGGCGGCTTTGAACTTGCTGAAATGGGCGAAATGAAAGCTGCGGGTGCGGTCGCGGTTTCTGATGATGGCCGGCCCGTGCCTAATGCCGGGATGATGCGCCGCGCTATGCAGTATGCACGCGATTTCGACTTGCCTGTCGTCGATCATTGCGAGGATAAATCTCTCTCGAGCGGTGGTGTCATGCACGAGGGCCGGATGTCGCTGCTTCTCGGCCTAAAAGGTATGCCCGCCCTCGCCGAAGATCTCGATGCCGCCCGCGACATTCTGCTTGCAAAGGAAACCGGAGCTCATATTCATATCGCCCATGTTTCGACTGCAGGAGCGATCGAGGCCGTTCGGCAGGCAAAGAACGACGGAATCAGCGTCACCTGCGAGGTTGCTCCGCATCATTTCACCCTTACTGACCGAGCGGTCGAGGGCTATGATACCAACACCAAAATGGCGCCGCCGCTTCGTTCCGAAGACCATCTCCGGGCGATCATCGACGGTATTGAGGACGGAACTATCGACGCCATCGCGACCGATCACGCCCCGCATCACGCCGACGAAAAGGCTCTCGAATACGACCGTGCCCCATTTGGCATCACGGGACTCGAAACGGCCCTGGGCCTCGCGTTCAAAGAGCTTGTTCACACCGGTGTCATTGACCTCGTCCGGCTGGTCGAGATGTGTTCGACCAATCCCGCACGAATTTTCAGGATTGCCGGCCGCGGTACTCTAGCTCCCGGCTCGATCGCCGACGTCACAGTCATCGATCCGGATTTTGCATGGACATATCGAAACTCCGATTCGCGGTCCAAATCGAAAAATTCGCCCTTCGACGATTGGAAATTCACCGGCGCCGCCGTCGCCACGTTTGTTGGCGGCAAGCTTGTCTACCAACGCCACGATTAAACCTCAGAATTATGATAAGGCCCATACTGTTTACATCTTTATTAATAACGACCTTTTGCCTTTCCTTGTCCGCTCAGAACAAAAGCGTTTATACGAGTACAAAAACGAATGCATGCCGCACCATCGAATCCGATCCCGATGAAGCAGGCTCATACATTGGCGAATGCAGGGGCGTTGGCGGATACAGGGTCCAGTTGATCGAGGGCGATATCAGGCAGACACTGAATATCATCACGCCGTCGCGAAAAAAATTTGAGCTGAACTTTTGGGCGCTCTACACTGGATTTTCCGCGATCGGCGAAAAGATCGAATGGCGGACCAAAGGGGGCGTTCCGGTGGCCCTCGTCGCACGTTATAATGTTGCGAATGCCGACGATTCGACGAAGAGCACATCGTATTTGATGATCTCAAAGATCGCGCATCGGTCCTCGTGCGTGACTGACGTTGTAACGCCCGGGCCGAAACAGAATGAGAAAGCCAGAATACTTGCCGATGCGGCAGCGGGTAAACCGTGCATGCATAAGTAAAGAAAAATGGACTGGATATCTGACCCTCAAATTTGGATTGCGTTCTTGACGCTGACGGTGCTTGAATTGGTGCTCGGCATCGACAACGTCATTTTTATTTCGATCCTGTCGGGCAAGCTGCCGCCGGACCAGCAGCCCCGTGCTCGATACATCGGTCTTTCGCTCGCTCTTTTTATGCGCGTGATCTTGCTGTTGTCGCTGACCTGGGTCATGGGCCTGGTCGAGCCGCTGTTCACGGTTTTCCAGCAGGGCGTTTCGGGCCGTGATCTTATCCTGCTCGTCGGCGGACTCTTTCTGATCGGAAAAAGCACGCATGAGATCCATGGGTCTCTCGAAGGCGAAGAAGGCGAGGGTTCACGCAAGGCTTACGGCGGTTTCATCGGCGTGATCGTTCAAATAATGCTGCTCGACATTGTTTTTTCCCTCGACTCCGTGATCACTGCCGTCGGCATGGTCAACAACGTCTGGATCATGATCTCGGCCGTCGTGGTATCGATCATCGCGATGATGCTCTTCGCCGGATCGATCGGGGCCTTTGTCCAGCGGCACCCGACCATCAAGATGCTCGCACTCGCCTTCCTGTTGCTAATAGGCGTTACGCTCATCGCCGAGGGCTTTCACCAGCACATTTCTAAAGGCTACATCTACTTCGCGATGGCCTTCTCGGTATTCGTCGAGTTCCTGAACGTTCGCCTCCGAAAGAAAACTCATCCCGTAGCTCTGCACAATCAGTATTCGGAAGAGGATGAGGCGAAGGCGTTCGAAGAGTAATTTTTCCCTGAATCGAAATTCCTTGAAAGAATACGGGAATCCAAGCGTCCTTTAGCCAAGAGCATTGGAAGATGAAATTCATGTACCTGATCTTTTTCCTAACCGCCGCGTTGGCGAACAATTCTCTTGGCCAAGACTCGTCGTACATCAAGAGGGCGGTCAGTTCGCTTTATTAGCGAAACCTGCAAATGAACCCTAATCCCGATCCGTCTCTGACCGCTGAACGGTTGCCCGTTTCGATCCTGGAACGTCTTGTCCCTGCGATCGGATTCGCGGTCGCGGCGATTGCGGGTGCGGCTGGAGCGATGATGCTGCAGCAGTTCTTCTATCGTCTGCGGTCAAACGAAACGGCTGGCCTTCAGCTTTTCTACGGCGGTGTTGCACGAATTGATCTGGCTGTCGGGATAATCCTTTCGATCGCCGTATTCATTCTCGCGATCGGCTTGCTGGTCTGTCTTATCAGAACGTTTGCGGCGACCTCGAAGTCATCGCCGCCCGGATTTCTACTCTTTGTTGTTGGCGGACTTAGCCTTTTGCCCGCGCTTCTGACCGGAGTCTCGATCTATCTTGCAATGGCATCGGTGATCGGCCCGCAGATGCCGGGCGTAGCGTCTGTCGCAACCCCAATAAATATGCTAACCATCGCGTCGATCGTTATTGCCTGCCTGATGATCCTCGTCCTTGGCGGCTTTTCATTCATTTCATTTTCGTCGCGATCGGGGCGCAAATACTCGCCGCTGATTCTTCTCTTTGTCATCGAGGTCGGCATGATATGCGCTGCCGTTTCCTATTTCTGGCTGTTCTCTATTTGCTTTAGCCAGACGTCCGTGTTCCTCACCTAGGCCTGTTTCAGGTTTGTAACAACCATCCAAAAACCTGTTGCTATTTGTTTTGCCTAGGAGTATATTCCGGAAACACACCTTTCAATGCGTTAGCTAATAAAACGGGCCCACTGTTGTTAATTTCTTTTCCCCAAAGGAGACAAATAAGATGAAAAAGCGGATTTTGATAGCTCTTGCAGCGGTCATGGTTGTTGCCGCGTCGATAGTGGTTTTTGCACAAAGAAGTAGACAGATCAAGGAGTTTCTAACGGGATATGAAGAGGTGCCTTCCGTCTCGTCGGCGGCCGGTGCGGTATTTCGGGCAAAGATCAGCCGAGACGAGAGCCAGATCACGTACGAACTGACTTATAACGATCTCGAAGGTGCGGTTACCCAATCGCATATTCATTTTGGCCAAGCAGGCGTGAACGGGTCGATAGAGATATGGCTCTGCGGCAACCCGCCGCTGGCCGTTCCCGCAGGTACCCCGCCATGCCCCGATCCGCCGGCCACGATCACTGGCACGCTCACCGCTGCCAATGTTGTCGGACAGCCCGCAGGCCCGCCAGCCGGCCAGGGTATTCAGGCCGGAGAGTTTGCCGAGGTGATCCGCGCGATGCGCGCTGGCAAAACTTACGTGAACGTCCACAGCACCAAGTTTCCGGGTGGCGAGATCAGAAGCCAGATCGACGCCGATGATGACCATGATCATCACGGATTAGGTGACGCAAAAACAAACGACGTTCCTAATTAGATCTCGCAGAGATCCGACCTGAAATACTTCTCAGGATGATCGAGTTCGAACCCCATTGGCCTGCCGTCTGCCGGATGGTGAAAAGCCAACCGGTGGGCAGCAAGGCATAACCTTGCGAATTCCCTGCCGCCGCGCGCAATGTCACCGACGATCGGATGACCGATCGACGCCGAGTGTATTCGCAATTGGTTTGTTCGCCCGGTGACCGGTTCAAACTCAATTAGCGTGGTATCGGCAAAACGCTTCCGTACCCAAAACCTTGTATTGGCGGCTTTTCCGTCCTTCTTTATGTTCCACAACTTCAGCTCTGCGTAGCGGCCAATCGGGCCGTCGATCGAACCTTGATCTTTTTCGACAACGCCCTCGACCAATGCCACGTATCGTTTCTCAACCAGCTTTCGCTTAAAGTGGTCTGCCAGAACACGATGAGCCTTCACCGTTTTCGCTATCAACATCAGGCCGGATGTTTGCTTGTCCAACCGGTGCACGAGCCCTGGTCGAACCGCAGCCGAATCGGTCGCCGCCTGATTTAGGTGAAAACTCAGTGCGTTCAGCAGCGTACCGTTCTTGTCGCGATGCGTGGGGTGGGCAAGCATTCCTGTGGGTTTGTTTACCACAATTATCGAGGCGTCTTCATAGACGATCTCGATCGGTATATTTTCAGGCCGCATTGCCGTGCCGCGGGTCGGATCAAGTTCGATCTCGATAAAATCTCTTGGCTTCAGCTTGCGTCCCGCATTTTCATTCGCACCGTTGACCTCGCATCGTTCGGTCTTGATCAGCTCGCGCAGATACATCCGGCTGAGCGTCGGAATCTTCTCAAATAGAAAATCATCGAGCCGCATTTTGTTGTAGCGGACGTCAACCTCGATGAAATGCCGTTCGAACATTCCACTATTGTAACTCAAACAAAAAGACACGGCCTATGCGAAGCCGTGTCAAAACCATAGAAAGAAAGAGACGTCCAGACCAACCTCATGCAGAACCAGCCGCGTATGCCTTATCGACAACCGCGGAGGGCTCGACCGAATACGTCGAAACTGCTTCGATGATCACGGTCTCCTCGTTGAACGCATATCCCCTTTCGCCATGCTGCGTGGCATCCAGGCCCGCGATCTCCTCAGTTTCCGTAACCCTTAAACCAATAAAAAGATCCACTACCTTCAAAACTACAAATGTGCCGCCCGAAGCCAAACAAACCGCGATCCCGATTCCCGCAAGCTGATTCAGAACTTGCGCGTAATTTCCGTCGATCAAGCCGACCGCCGCAGCATTTCCGGCGGCATCCTTGAAAATAGGATTAATAAGACTCGTAGCAAGTACACCCGTCATCAAAGCTCCCACGGCTCCGCCGACGCCATGGATCCCAAACACATCAAGCGTATCGTCATACCCGAAAATGTGCTTAACCTTGGCCACCATAAAATAGCAGGCCGATCCGCCCAATAGGCCTATCAGCAACGCGGACATCGGCGTTACAAATCCTGCGGCGGGTGTGATCGCGACTAATCCTGCCACGGCACCTGAGATCGCTCCGATCGCCGTCGGCTTGCCGCTCTTGAACCAATCGATGACCGTCCACGCAAGCATCGCACTTGCTGCAGCAAAATGCGTCGTTACAAAAGCATTCGTCGCGAGCGATCCTGCCGACAAGGCACTGCCCGCATTGAACCCGAACCATCCGAACCAAAGCAACCCTGCCCCGATCAGGCTAAGCACTGAATTATGCGGCGCAGTAGGCTCGTTCTGATACCCGACGCGTTTACCAAGATAGAGAGCACAAACAAGGGCAGAAACTCCAGACGAAATATGGACTACCGTTCCGCCCGCAAAATCCAATGCGGGTATCTGACCGCCCAAGACCGCGTTCAAGAACCCGCCTTTGCCCCAAACCATATGAGCGAGCGGCAAATAGACCGCGATCGTCCACAGCGTAGTGAACGCGATCTTGGCCGGAAAGCGAATGCGCTCGGCGAATGCTCCGGTGATCAAGGCGGGCGTTATGATCGCGAACATCAATTGGAAGATCATGAAAGACTGCTGCGGTATCGTGGTAGCGTAGTCGGCGTTCGGCTCAGCCCCGACACCGCGCAGAAACGCGAAATCAAGGCCGCCGATAAACCAATTTCCTTCGGAAAAAACAAGACTGTAACCGAAAAATGCCCAGATCAAAGTCACTATCCCGACCGTGATCAGGCTTTTCAGCATCATCGAAAGCACGTTTTTCTGCCGCACCAATCCGCCGTAAAATAACGCAAGTCCCGGTATCGTCATTAAGAGGACCAATGCACTGCACGACAAAACCCAAGCGTTATCTGCTGCTCCCTGTGCGGCACTGGCGGCCGCCTCAAGTTTCGTTATCCGATCGCCAATATTGTCACCGAAAATAGGTGTGATAAGAAAAGCCATGCCAAAAAGGGTTCCCGCGGTAATGATGAACGGTCTAGTTTTGGTCTTTCGCATAATTATAAGAAAGTCGGTGATCCCTTAGGGCATACGGCAAGAGTTATGCCGTCACGATCTATAACAGCAAAAAGCCCCATTTTGCTGGACTCTAGCCAGAAAATTTGCTGAGGGCTCTTCATCATCGGGTTGATTCCCCACATTTTTGTCGGCTTGTACGACCTCAAGACACAAATCTGTAGGAACCGGGAGCCGGGCGTTTGAAAACCACTTGCAAAGCACGTTATAATATAAGTGAATTCATAACACTTATTCTTAATGCCTACATTTTTGTTTTAGATCGTGAAAAATAACCTCGACTTCATTGCAAGGATCACTAAAAGCGTTTCCCGCTCGCGAGGCATTCATGCCGATTCCAAGATAATTCTTACCGAGCTAACGGCCCATGTCGAAGGTCGTTTCGGATTTGTCTGCCTGGATCGTCCCGAAAGGGCGAGGTTGGAAATTGTTGCGGCGGCCGGGTTGGATTCCGCCAATTTCCGCCGCCTCGAAATCCGCGCCCAGTCGAGTGTCCTCTCCGACGTGATCAGGGAAGGCCTCCGTGTGACGATCAAGATCGGAGATGACGGTCTGCTCGATTTTCTTTTTGACAATAGGCCCGAACGGCGAATTGTTTCCGTCCCGCTGGTGCTTTCTGGAATCTGCATCGGTTCGATAGCTCTCGCGTTTGATGACTATCCGGTCGCTGAAGATAAAGACGCCCTCAAACTCATCGACATCGCCGGCGGTATGATCTCCGGAATGCTCCGCGTAGGGAACTTCGAGCGCGAAGAAAGCCGCAAATTGATCGAGGAAAACTCGCACTTAAAGCAGGAGTTAAAGGAGAAATACGATTTCAGCAACCTGATCGGCAATTCCAGCCCTATGCGTCAGGTCTACGAACAAGTAACTCAGGTGGCCCGCTCGAACGCCACGGTGCTCCTTCGCGGCGAGAGCGGCACGGGCAAGGAAATGATCGCTCACGCTATTCATTACAACAGCCTGCGAAGTAAGCGGCCCTTCGTGAAGGTAAACTGCG
>JBDTXM010000098.1:0-12826 GCA_040006215.1 Acidobacteriota bacterium | reverse complement strand
CCAGAGGTAATGGAAGGTACATTGCTTTCCGGCCAAAACGCAGATCGTCGAAAGAAAACTTTTAACAGAAGCAGCCCTCAAAGTCAATAAATACGGATTTGCAGACCAAAGAATCGATCGCGAATGACCTGAGCCTGGACGTGTTTGGCGAAGGCGGCCTGATCGCCCAAAATCACGAGAATTACGAGTATCGTGACGGGCAGATCAAGATGGCCCAGGCGGTCTCGCGCGCGTTTGAGAACAAAAAACATCTGATCGTGGAAGCGGGAACGGGAACCGGCAAGACGCTCGCGTATCTCGTACCGGCGGTCGCGGCATCGATAGGTCGTAAGAAACGCATCATCATTTCCACAGGCACCAAAAATCTGCAGGAACAGTTGATGCGGAAAGACATTCCGTTTCTCCAAAAAACGCTTCCCAAAAAATTCGTGGCCGAGTACATGAAGGGCCGTTCGAATTATGCATGCCTTAATCGCATCGCAAAAGCCGAAGGTCAGCCGCTGCTCGACGGTCTGCAGGATATTCGATATTTTGACGAGATCGCGCGGTGGTCGCGCGAGACCAAGGTGGGCGATCGAGCCGAGCTTACCGACCTGCCGGAGAACCTCGGGTTCTGGAGCCGCATTAACGCAAAGGCAGACACCTGTATCGGACAAAAGTGCGTCGATTTCGAGCCGTGCTTTATCACGCGAATGCGGTCGAGGGCAGAGAACGCCGACATTATAGTCGTCAATCACCATTTGTTTTTCGCCGATCTAAGCGTTCGGGGAAATCAATTCGGGAAGGTGATCCCGGATTACGCCGGAGTGATCTTCGACGAGGCACATCTTATCGAGGACATCGCGGCCGATTATTTCGGAACGCAGGTTTCGAATTTTCAGATCGACGAGCTCGTTCGCGACACCGATAGTTTGCCGATCACTGACGCTGTTTCCTCAATGAATCTGACACGGATCTCGGCGAAGATCTTCGGCTTAGCGGACCATTTCTGGATCAGGTTTACGCAGACACGTGCCGCCGAGGGAAGATTTCCGCTGCTTCCCGATGCCTTTGCCAGCCGTTACAGCGATGGCGAAACGCATCCGACTCCGCTAGGCGAAGCGTACGAAGCTCTCGACCGATCGCTCGGACAATTGGAAAACGAGATCGACGTATTTTCAGAACAGATGACCGAGGCGGAGAGTCTGGTTCGACGCGTGCGGCAGGCACGGTTCGATCTGGGATTTATCGTGAAGCAGGCTGACAGCAACTTTGTTTACTGGCTTGAGAAGCGGGGAAAAGGAATTTTCCTACAGGCCTCGCCGATCGATGTTTCGACGTTACTCAAAGAAAAGCTTTTCGATAAGGTTGAAACCTGCGTGCTGACGTCTGCGACGCTTTCGAGCAGCGGTTCTTTCAATTTTATTCGCGACCGGCTCGGCCTCGATTCCAGCAAGACCGAGACGATGCTGGCTCCATCTGCATTCGATTACGCCAAGCAGGCGGTGATCTACATTCCCAAAACGATGCCTGATCCGCGGGCTCCGGAGTTTTCGCAGATGGCGGCGGGTGAGATCGTCAAGCTGCTGAATATCACGGACGGCCGGGCGTTTGTTCTCGCGACAAGTAATTACTCCATGCGTGCACTCTATGAACTGGTGTCGTCGCGGGTTAGATATCCGTGTTTGATACAAGGCTCGATGTCCAAAGAAGGATTGCTCGACAGATTTCGCGACACGCCGAACGCCGTCCTGTTCGCAACCTCCAGCTTTTGGCAAGGCGTCGACGTCCGCGGCGATCAGCTATCCTGCGTCATCATCGACAAGCTCCCCTTTGCCGTTCCCAGCGACCCGGTTGTCGCCGCCCGTACAAAATTTATCGACGACAACGGAGGCAAATCATTCTTCGATTACAGCGTCCCGCAGGCAATCATTAGTCTAAAACAGGGAATCGGCCGCCTGATCCGCAGCAAAACAGACAAAGGGGTGATCGCAATTTTGGACTCACGGTTACGGACGAAATCGTACGGACGGGATTTTTTGAATAGTTTGCCGAAGGCAAAGATCACGAGTGATTTAGATGACGTTGAGCGAATATTCGAGTCGGATTGGAATTGATTTATGCCGGGTTTTTACGAAGTTATGATCGAGCGCAATTTCTCGTCGGCGCACCAGCTGCGCGGGTATAAGGGGAAGTGCGAGAATTTGCATGGGCACAATTACAAGATCGAGATCTTTGCCAAGGGCGAAGAATTGAATAATATTGGCCTGCTCATCGATTTCGTAGATCTGAAAAAAGCCGCGGATGAGATCGTGAAATACCTCGATCACCGAAATCTGAATGAGCTGCCACCGTTTGACGAGGAATTGAATCCATCGGCCGAAAATCTCGCGCGGTATATTCTTGAATATCTGAATGGACGTGTCGGCGATGAGCGTGTTCGTGTACACAAAGTCCGCTGCTACGAAACCCCTACCAGCGTGGCCACGTACCAAATAGATTAACGATTTGTTTTGCAGCAAATAGACCTTAAAAGAAGCAAGTTTTACTTTCCTGCCCTTGTACTGGTGTGCTGGACCGTTTTCGGTCTGTTTTTCGGAATCCAGAATTTTCTCCGCGACGCTTACTTCGGTAAAGGTCCGAGCCTTCCAGGCTATTTGGTCGGATGGTTGCTATGCGGCTATTCGTGGGCGATTCTTACCTTTCCCGTTTTCAAATTTGTCCGAACCTTCTCATTCGTCCGTCTGAAATGGCTGCGTTTTTTTGCAATTCATATTCCGTCGGCGGTCGTGTTTTCGATTGCGCAGCTCGGGATCTATGATCTCATCGCCCAGACACTCTTTCACGGCGGCGGCCGTGGGTTTATCGAATACTATGGATTTCTGCTTGCGAATGAGTTTCAATCCAGTTTTCTCGTATATTTCGCTGTAATTGGGGCGATCACGGCCTACGACGACTTTTTCGTACGGGCGACGGGGGTCAGTACCACTAGGTCCGATGTCGCCGGGCCCGCCGATGATCCCGGCATTTCCACTCCTAACGGCAACGGCCATTCTAGGGTTCGTCGCATCTCGATAAAAGAGAACGGCCGTATCCTGCTGCTCGATGTCGACGATATCGACTGGATCACCTCCGAGGGTAATTACGTTCAGCTTCATACACCGAAAAAGAAATACTTGATCCGTGAAACGATGAACAACATGGAGGCCAAACTCGACGGCTCCGAATTCGTTCGCGTTCGCCGTTCCACCATTATTCGCGTTGCCGAGATCAAGGAATTTCATCCGACCTTTAACGGTGAGTTCGAAGTCATTCTCAGATCCGGAACAAAACTCGCCTCGAGCCGCCGATATCGCAAAAATCTCGAGTACCTCCTCGGAGCCTAAAAACAAATTTGTCACGCCTCCGCTGCCGAATTTCCCAAATCACTACCCGCTTGTCACATTTCTGCTTGTAAGGGCAGGAAATTGGCGGAAAATTGCTGCCTAACAGAGGAAGTCTATATGAAATTCCGGACAGCAGCTTTAAGTTTGTTATTGTCGGTCTGTCTCGCTCCGGCGATCGGCAATTGCCAGAAAGCTCTTCATGGATGGCAGCGAAGCGGCGCGAAGTATGACCGCGAGCTGATCGGCGAGCTAAAGGCGGCCATAACCGACAATACCTACAAGAAGATCAATGGCATCGTGGTCATCAAGAACGGCAAACTTCTGATAGAGGAGTATTTCAACGGCGAGAACCGCGACTCCCTCCACGATCCGCGCTCAGTCGGGAAAACGTTCGCCTCGGCAATTTTGGGAATCGCCTTGCGCGATGGCTATATCAAAACCCTTGATGAGCCGCTTTCAGACTTTTATGATCTAAAGCTCTATGAAAATTACAGCGACAGGAAAGGGAAGGTCACGCTTCGCCAATTTCTTACGATGAGTTCAGCGTTTGACGGTGACGATAACGTCAACAATTCACCTGGCAACGAAGAGAACATGTACCCACAGCCGAACTGGGTCGATTGGGCTTTGAGTTTGCCGGTCGATGAACGCCGAAAACCAGGCCAGGACTGGCATTACTTCACGGCCGGAGCAATGCTACTCGGCGACATTCTCGATAGGCGAGTTCCCGGCGGCCTGGAAAAATATTCGGATAAAAAACTGTTCCGGCCGCTTGGGATCGGGCATCGCGAATGGGTCTACACTCCGCAGCATGGCCCTAGCACGGCCGGCGGTTTCAGGTTAAGCGCACTCGACTTTGCAAAATTCGGGCAACTTTATGAGGACGGCGGGACGTGGAACGGCACAAGGGTCATCCCAAAGTCGTGGGTTGCGGCTTCATTTCATAAATACCTACAAACATCATTTCCAGGAGATTCATACGGCTATCTTTGGTGGAACAAGAAGTTCGAGGTTGGCGGTAAATCCTACGAAACCTACTACTGTAGCGGCAACGGAGGCAATAAGATATTTGTATTTACCGATCAGCCCTTGGTCGTAGTAGTAACAGCGAGTGCCTACAACACAAAATATATGCACTCTCAAGTGGACGAAATGATGACCAAGTATATTCTGCCCGCTATCGTAGCGGAGGATCTTCCTAAATAAATTAACGAGGTAACGTATATGAAAAAAGCGATTCTTGTTCTATTAGCCGCCATCCTTCTAGGCTCGGCTTCTATTAATGCTCAAACCGTGTCTGAGGCTGACAAGGATGCGATCAAGGCGACCGCACTCGACTATATCGAAGGTTGGTACGAGGGCAACGCCGAACGAATGGAGCGCGCCCTTTCACCGGACCTGGCAAAACGCATTGTGATGACGGGCCCGCAAGGGCGGAGCATGCTCCAGCAGATGAGCGCGATGGGGTTGGTTCAAGGTGTAAAACGCGGCGGCGGTAAAGAGACGGCGAAAGAAAAGCAGCAAAAAGACGTAACGATCCTGGATGTTTTTAACAACGCCGCCAGCGTAAAAATTGTTGCGTCCGACTGGATCGACTATCTTCACATCGCCAAATTTAACGGCCGTTGGTTGATCGTCAACGTGCTGTGGGAGCTTAAGCCAAAACCGCAAGGATAAGATATGAACAAGGTTGAACAGGTCGGACACGCGTGAACCAGAATGAACAGCGTGAACAAACTGAACAATTCGAACGCGTGCAACAAAACGAACATTCGAACACTTCGAACAATGAACAAAAAAAGGACCGCTTTCGCAAGCAGTCCTTTTCTTTCTAAAAATGGTCGGGGCGAGAGGATTCGAACCTCCGACCTCACGGTCCCGAACCGTGCGCGCTACCAGACTGCGCTACGCCCCGTCAGATCAAGTTACTGAGTGTATGTTACCCGTCCGAAGGTGTCAAACTTCATTTCCTTCTTCGACAACGGCCTTCTTGCCAAACTTGTGCCGTAGGAACTCGATGAGCGGCGGAAGTAGCGAGAGCGCGACCACGACGATCACGACTTTCTCAATGTGATCTTCAAGCTTGATCCCTAGCGCCCGCTCGATAACGCCCCCGAGGAAATAGCCGGCGAGCACCATGCTGCTGATCCACAGCAGTCCCCCGATCAGGCTGAAGGGCAGGAACTTTGCGTACGGCATGTCGGCCGCTCCAACGACGAGAGGAGCAAACGTGCGAACGATCGGGATAAAACGAGCAAGTATCACGGTCTTGACGCCGTGTTTTTCAAAGAACGCGTGGGCTTTCTCAACACGGCTCGGTTTGAAGATCCGAGACGATTCGCGGTTAAACAGAGACTTGCCCATAAACCGCCCTGTCCAATATCCCGTACTGTCCCCCAATACCGATCCTAGAAAGAATGCGAGAAGAACGAACGCTATGTTCAGCTTTCCTGCCGCGGCGAACAATCCCGAAACTACCAGCAGCGAATCGCCCGGCAGAAAGAAACCCACGGCAAGTCCGGTCTCAGCAAACACCACAAACCACAACCCGAAATAGACATAGACGCCGAGCAAATTCAGCATATGGTCGATCAGGAATTTCGGGTTAAGAAAATCCTTGATCTCGGTCAGGAAATGAATCAATCCGTCCATAAATGCTAGCTCTGAGTTTTGTTCCAGCCGAACGCACCGATCAAAGGCACAAAAGAGCAGGGTCCGAAGCGTTCGTGCTCGTGGCCCGTTTCCGTCCTCGTGATGCGGAACAGTGTCTGCGACTTTTGATCTTTGCCGATCGGGATCACCAATTTTCCGCCCACCTTTAATTGAAGCACCAGCGGTTCAGGAATTCCGGGACTTCCTGCCGCGACAAGTATCGCGTCGTACGGAGCGTAAACTTCCCATCCTTCCGTGCCGTCCGCGATCTTCATTGAAAAATTTCGATACCCCAGTTGCCGCAATCGGGTCTCCGATTCCTTTGCGAGATTGGGCATTCGCTCGACCGAGAAAACTTTGCGTGCGATGCTTGCGAGAACGGCCGTTTGATATCCAGAACCGGCGCCGATCTCCAGGACTTTTTCAGCCCCCGTTAATTCAAGAAGCTCCGTCATTCTCGCGACTATGAAGGGCTGCGAGATAGTTTGGCCGCTCGCAATAGGAAGTGCGTTGTCTTTGTAGGCCTGCGACTTGAGAGCTTCGGGAACCAGCAGGTGCCGGGAGACGGTGTTCATTGCCGCGAGCACGCGTCCGTCGCCGATCTTGTAGTGATCCCGAAGACGCTCGACCATTTTCTGCCGAGGGATCGTGTACTCGTCTTTTATCGCATTACCCGGCTGCAATTTAATTCCAGTCCTTCAATACTTCCAGCGCGTTTAGATCAGTGAGATCGCTTCGCATTGGCGTGACCGAAACGTAACCTTCATCGACCGCTTCGAAATCAGTGCCGCCCTCAGCTCGGAATCCGTCGCGGACCTCACCGATCCAGTAGTACGGTTTCCCTCGAGGGTCGATGTGTTCGCTGATGACCGGGCGCGCTGTCTTGAACCCCTGTTTCGTGATCCGAAGACCTTTCGAAATTCCCTTAGGGATATTGACGTTCAGCAGAGTTCCTTGCGGCAGGCCTTCGTTCAGAGCCTTTTCGGTGACGTCTCTTGCGATCTTTGCAGAATGGATGAAATCCATACCGCGGGTCGCGTTCAGGCTGAAAGCGATACCCGGCAAACCTAAGATAGTCGCTTCCATAGCTCCGGCGACCGTGCCTGAATAAGTCGCGTCATCGCCGAGATTGGGACCGTGATTGATCCCGGACGCACAAATGTCCGGGCGAAGCTCAGCGGGAAGGATCAAGTTAAGAGCGAGCGTAACGCAATCCGTTGGCGTCCCGTCGACCGTCCAGTGTCTTTCATCGACCTGTCTGATCCGCAGCGGCCGCGCGAGCGTAAGGCTGTGCGACGCGCCGCTCATCTCCGACGCTGGAGCGACGACAAACACATCGCCAATCTCGGACAGCGCCCGTTCGAGCGCTTCGATACCCTCGGCGTGAATGCCGTCATCGTTCGTAATTAAAATTCGCGGCCTGTTCTTTGTCATCCAAGAAGCCAAATTAAAAAGGCGAAAAAGCGAAACGTGTTTCACCTTTTCACCTTTATTTTTTAAATGATCCGTTCCTTACCTATTCGACGGCCCACTGGGACGTGACTGGGTCGTATTCATCGGCCGCTGCTGGCGGAAACGTCGGCGGTTACGCTTACGGGCGTTTACCGATTTTAGCTTCGCCTTTTGTCCGGGCGGAATGAAGTGAGCGTGCTTTTTGAGGTCCTTGATGATCTCTTCGCTGATGACCTTTCGCTTAAAGCGGCGCAGAGCGCTTTCGATCGATTCGTTCACATTTACTGATATATATGCCATTTTTGTTTCTCACCTCCTTTCGGCCAAGTGTTTGTCTGCCTTTGGGCAGGCTTTTGGAGCCGTCCTAAGCAAACCATAATTAAACACTCTTTCCGCCGACTTGGCAAGCTGAGCCAGGCGTACATCAGCCGAATTTGACTAAGTCTTGACCGCCCCTTATCCTTTCGAGGAATTCCACGGGAACTACTGATGAAAGTACAAGATGAAAATTTCGAGGAGCGGGTTCGTGCCAGCTTTCTCGACCAGCGGGTGATGGCGCTTATAGGAGCACGCATGGTCTCGCTCGGCCCAGGACGCTGCGAGATCGAGGTGTCGGCTAGGGTCCATCTGACGCAGCAGGACGGCTTCATGCACGCAGGGATCGTCACAACCGTGCTGGATACTGCCTGCGGATACGCAGCTTATACCCTGATGCCGGCTGGCTCGCGGCTGCTCAGCGTGGAGTTCAAGGTCAATTTGTTGACACCGGCGAAGGGCGACATTGTCCGGGCTGCCGCCGAGGTAAAGCGGGCTGGACGAACTCTGACCGTCTGCTCAGCGGACGCATTTTCAGACGGAGCTATCTGTGCGACCATGCTTGCGACAATCATGTGTCTCGACCCGTCGGAAAAATAGATTTCTTTCTAAAAAATAATCTGCAAGATTTTGCGGGGCGTCCGTTCTATCGGACGCAGCCGATCTGCGTGTGGATCTACGGAGCGAGATTTGCGGCCTCAAAAAGCCGCAAATCGAACTCAGAAAGAACGTATATTCGCGTCAGGATCGGGGCCGCGGGCAGTGTGCCAGCGTGTCAGCCGGACAGTCCGGTGTTATAGACAAATTTAGGAGTAAATCAATGAGAAGACAGATAGTTCTAGCTACAGCTTTGGCGGCCTCGGCCGCAGTAATGGGTGCGTGCAGCGGCACGACCGTTGAAAACAAACCGGAAAACAAGCCGGTGGTTACTTCGAGCCCGGCGACCACGCCGGTAGCCAGCCCGAGCACCTCGCCGGTGAACGGAACGCCGAAGACCAACACCACGCCCGAAGTCAAAAAGACCGACGGCAAGACTACCGAAGGCAATACGAACAAGGAAGCAAAGCCGGCGGCAACCAACGCCAATCATAAATAGTTGGTTTTGTTCAAAACAAAGAAAAAGGGCGAAGCGGAAACGGCTCGCCCTTTTTTATACGTAAATGTCTGAAAAATAAAAGGAAACGGCTAGCCGATTCTCTTCAGGCAACTAACCGCTCCCTTTTAATCCACGCCAAAAGGCATGGAATCCCGGGAATATTTGGCAGTGATGAGAGGAAATGTCCAATCGCCGATGGATTCCGAAGATTTCCACAGCCTTTTTGTACCTATCCAGATACTGGACTCAAATCGAAAAATTAACTTCCCATGAAACAAATGCGTGATAGAATACCCGCCGATAAACGTCTTCACTTTTGTTTTTCCCGTATTTCTTCCACATCGTTCGCAGGTAGCATGGCTCGAATGATGTGTCCACAGACATCAGGAGGCACGAAATGCTTTTAGTTTCCCCCGCACAGATCGACCAATCGGCAGCACGTTACGATCAGCCCAGCATTGCCGAAAAGCAAGATGAACCTGAATCGCGAGGTGCGGTAAAGAGAGAGCCTGACGCGGACCTGACCGTCGCCGAAAACCTCGAGAAACGCAAAGAGATGTTAAAGACACTGGACCAGGAGCCGGTCGATTTTGCGTTTGAGCGGGCGATCGGGAACAACGACTCCGTTTACAGCAATTTTTGTGAGTTCATAATGCTCGCCAAACGGAAGGTTGGGCGTATCGTGATCAAGGACGGAGCCGTAAAACTGGGCTGCGCAACCGGGTTCATGGTTTCCGACCGGCTGCTACTGACGAACTGGCACGTCTTCAAGGATAAAGAGGACAGCCGCGACAGCGTGGTCGAATTTTTCTATGAGCTCGACGTTCTCGGGAATCCCAAACCGGATACCCCCACGACGTTCAAATTCCGTCCCGACGACTTCTTTCATTCCGATCAGCAGCTCGATTACTGCATGGTCGCCGTCGAACCGAGGGATATCTCGGCAAATCTGACATTGGGCGAGATCGGGTATCACTACCTTGACCCGAACCTCGGCAAACTCGGTGAAGAGGGGAAAGAAAAGCTGAACATCATTCACCATCCCGATGGCGACTATAAACAGCTGTCGATCCGCGAGAATACCTTCACGAAGATACTCGACAACACGATCTGGTATGAGACGGACACAGCTCCGGGGTCGAGCGGAAGTCCGGTTTACAACGATCAATGGCAGGTCGTGGCTCTCCACCACATGGGTGTCCCGAAAAGAACTGTGGACGGTAAAAATTACGCCGACAAGGACGGCAACCCGATACCGGTCGACGCGACCGGCCAAGTCGACGCGGCAAAGGTTGTTTGGCAAGCGAACGAGGGCATCCGCATTAGCAAAGTGCTCGATGATGTCTTGAAGGCATTTCCAAACGACGAATTTGTACTCGGATTAAAGAAACCCAACGAACCGGGCTCGCTGCCTGATGCAAGCGTCGCCGTAACACCGCCGAAGAAGGAAAACCCCGCACCACACAAAGACAAGAAAATGGACAACGCCAGCGAGAGTGTTAAGATCTCGTTCCCAGCCTCATTGATCCAGCCCAGCGGGAACATCAATATCAACATCAGCAACCGATCGGGCGGTGAGGGAGGGTCTCGCGGTGTCGCAATGGGCGTGCGTGCCGATGTATCGACATCGCACGATCTCGATGAGGTCAAGAAACTCGACGTAGAAAACTCGATGGACTACTCCGCTTGCAAGGGTTACCAGGACGATTTTCTAGGCGTTAAGATCGCGATTCCGAAACCCAAGAAGGCGATGCTGAAATTTGTGGCACAGCAGAAATCGGGCGGCAGCTCGATCTTCAATTATTACTTCTTCAGCACGATCCATCATTCAGTTAGAAAGATGCCAATGATCAGCGCGATCAATGTCAATGGCGATCCGAAAAAACGCATGGACCTGACGGTGCGCAAAGATGTGTGGCTTCGCGACAACCGGCTCGATCTCGAAATGCAGCTTGATGACAAATTCTATGCGTCAAGCGGTTTTGATAAGGGACACATGAGCCGCCGCGAAGACGCGGACTACGGCGCATCGGAGGCCGATGCGAAGAAACACGCCGATCTCACCTGCGTTTATACGAACGCTTGCCCGCAAGTGCCTAAATTAAATCGATCTAATCTAAATGGTTTATGGGGAAAACTCGAGATGGTCGTGCTTGAGAAGGGTGCGGAAAAAGAAGCGGGAAAAACGTCGAGGATATCCGTTTTTAACGGCCCGATCTTCGATGACGAGAATGACCGGTTTTTTCGGGACATTCAGATACCGATGGCCTATTGGAAGATCATCCTGTGGTTCAACTCTAACAAAGAGCTAAAAGCGACCGCGTTCAAACTTTCGCAGGCCGATCTTGTGGGCAGCATCAAATTTCAGGAGGAGCTAGACTTTGACACCGATGCCGAATTCGTGCCTTTTCAGTGCAGTATTGCTTCGCTCGAAAAGGCGACCGGCCTCGATCTTTCGCAAATCGACCAATTCGACAGTTTCACCGGCGTGGACCCGCAAGAATCACTGAAGATCGATTCCGAGGAATCGCTGCGAAATTTGGTTGAAGAGGCATTCCGTGGAAGCCCCGCTTAGAGAATTGAGCTTCGATTTCGTCGAAACAATCCCATCGGAGCTCCGGCTGCCTTGGGCGCGTCAGGCGGGAGCTCGGTTGTTTGGTCGGCCGCGTCTTTTTTGAAACTGTTGACAGCGTCCTGCTCGTTTTCGAAAACATCGAAAACGGTGAGGAGTTTGGTAAGCATCATGAGTTCTTCGACGCGTTTCGTCAAATTGAGAAGCTTCATCTCGCCGCCGTTCTTTTCCAGCGTCGTAAAGCCCGCAATAAGTTCGCCGAGGCCGCTCGAATCGATGTTTGAAACCTTTTCCAGATTGACGATCGCTTTTGTACATCCGCCCGCGACCAGCGCTCGCACTTCTTCGTGGAGATGCTTGTTGCCTTCACCGAGGCGTATCTTGCCTTCAAGGTCGAGAATCGTAACGTCGTCGATCGTGCGTGTTGTAATTGTCAGGTTACTCATGAGCGGGGTCCTTTTTCGGGAGAAGCTGGGACGATCAGATACGCAGGCGAATTCCCGGGGTGTCTGAGAAGAGCAAGCTATAAAAACTCTATTTTATTACACTACTCCCCTGATTGACTATATGTCAAATATAGAATATATTGCATACACAGGATATAGAACCGAAAGAATTCTCGTTCGGCGCCTTAACTTCAAGGATGAATCAAAAGATAGAGGTCAGGGTCGAAGACTTGTTGAAGACGCGCGGTAAGTCAGTTTACTGGCTTGCGAAGGAAACAGGTATCAGTTATTCCACGCTGTGGCGGCTTAAGACCGGCAAAGCGTTGGGTATTAACTTTGCTACATTAGAATCGATCTGCGCGGCTCTAAAATGCGAACCTGGCGATATTATGAAATTTCGAACAAGGGAAAACGAACCGAAGACTACCACCCCCGAGCGGGCGAAAAGTGCCGCCGGGTCCTCACATTAGTATGACGAAGAAATCTATAAAGATAATCAAGCAAAATCGCGAACCGGTGTCGCTGGAAAAGCCGGTGCCGGCTGCTGATAAGAAAAAGGTGATTTCGGATAAGGATCGTGAAGTTAGAAATACGGTCAAGAACTGGATCAGCGAGCGGCGTGAGAACAGCGATGCAGAGCGAGGTTTTTCGGCCACCAGGATATTCTCCTGGAACAATGAGTCAGTAGTGTGATCGCCCGAAGGATCGATTCACAGCGGTCTTGCAATCTCTAAAACAAAAAATTTAATTTAATGGGTCCGAAGTTCTCGAGATGAGCGTCGCTGGCGCTTGCGATGGGCTCGGTATAACCAGAATCCTTCGCCGGCAAGGCTGAGGATCGAGCGACGATTGTCGTAGAGAAGTTTGATCCATGCGAATTTGCTCATCTGCGGGAAATAGATGCCACGGAAAAACAGCCGAGCCACTA
>JBDTXM010000097.1:0-12830 GCA_040006215.1 Acidobacteriota bacterium | reverse complement strand
CCTACGATTTTGACATTCCGGTCGAACAGGACGGCGATGTGTGGGCAAGATTCAAGGTGCGAATGCGCGAATGCAATGAATCGTACAAGATCGTCCGGCAGGCTATTGATAGATTAAAACCGGGTCCGATAAAAGCCGACGCACCGAAGATCGTGCTCCCCGACCGCGACGATATGCGAAAACATATGGATTCGCTGATCCATCACTTTTTGATCGTCGCCGAAGGCTTTAACGTGCCGGAAGGCGAGGTCTATATGCCTATCGAGGCGTCAAAAGGCGAACTCGGGGTCTATATGAAATCAAACGGCGGGCCGAAACCCGAACGCGTGCATTTTCGCGGACCCAGCTTTGTAAATCTGTCGGCCCTGCCGGTTATGTGTGAGGGTGAGATGATCGCGGATGTCGTCGCGATCATCGGGTCGCTGGATATTGTCCTCGGAGAGATCGATCGGTAGGAGCTGGCAGTTTGTTATTAAGAGTTTGTACGATAGCGTTGATCATTGCCTCGTCGTCGCTGATGAGCGCGGCTCAAAAGAAAGCGTGCGATTTAGGATTGAAGGTTTATTCATATGACTCGATGAATTCTCCACAGAAGAGGTTGATAAATGTGACGGTTCATCTGAAGGGGGGCAAGTTTGATCAAAAACTGAATTTGACTGACAAATCTCTGAACGACGGATTCATTAGTTTGACCGAAGGAAATTACAAACTTGAGTTTGCAAAGCCGGGTTATAAAAATCGCTCTAAGCAAATAGTGTTGGAGTGTGGTTCGGCCGATAGCGAAGATGAGGTTTGGAATTACACGTATTTGTGGCGTGATAAAAAAATCCAATCGGGCGAATCGGATCTGATTACGGAGGACAAGAGCTCGTCTGCCAAGAGTGCCGGCTCCGATAAAACCCCCGCCGCGGCCACCCTGACTCGTTCGTCGGCGAAGGTCTTTGGTAAAGTGACAGTCAAAGTACTAATTGACGAAGATGGAAACGTAATTTCAGCCTCAATGGTTGATGGCGAAAAACGACTCGGGGAAACAGCCGTCCGAGCAGCGAAAGTGGCGAAATTCTCACCTACGTTGATTTCAGGCGTTCCCGTCAAGGTTACGGGAAATGTTGTCTACAACTTTGTTCCGTAGATTTTCCAGAATATGGCAGCAGCAGTTCCAACAAGCTATACAGACAAAGTCATCGTCTCGGACGAGGTGGCGGAGTTTTCGCCCGCCATCATCGAGGAGATGAAGGCACATGTCGCAAAGTACCCTGCGGACCGGACACGTTCGGCCTTGATCCCGCTGCTGATGCTGGTCCAGCGTGAGCGCGGGTGGATCGACAATCCTGGCGTTAATTTTCTTGCGAAGTTTTTGAATTTGGAAGTAACGGACGTCTGGGAAACGGCGACGTTCTATTCGATGATCAACGTGCGTCCCGTCGGCCGCCACCACCTACAAATCTGCAAGACACTGTCGTGCAAGATCATGGGCGAGCCGGAGATCACTGACCACATTTGTTCGAAACTCGGCATTCATCCCGGCGAGACGACGGGGGACGGAAAGTTCACTGTCTCACTCGTCGAATGCCTCGGAAGCTGCGGCACGGCACCCATGATGCAGATAGGATTTGATTATCACGAGGACCTGACGGTTGAAAAGGTAGATAAGATCCTCGATCCATTGAAATAGATCCCGACGGGCACAGAAGAGATATGAGGAAAACATTGTCGTTGATCTTTCCGATCCTGCTTTTCTCGGGTTTCGTCGTCGCTCAGGAATCAGGAAATCGTGCATACGGCACACAGAAGCGTAAGCCGACCGTTAATTCGGGGGTGCTAACGGGCAATCCAGATGGAAAGGCACTTGCCTATTTTGTCGAAGCCAATGTTCTTATGAACGTAAAGGCGGACTCGTACACGGCGGTCTTCGGCGTGGTACAGGAAGGCCTGACTTCAACGGAAAGCGGCAGTAAAACGGACGCGGCGATAGCCTCTTTTACAAAAGAGCTGGACACACTCGGAATTAAGCGCAGCGATATTTTCGTGGATTTCATTACTCAGAACAAGATCTACGACTACGCCGCGAGTGGCAGCACCGTCACTGAGAAATTTTCGGGATTCGAAACGAAGAAGAACGTGGAAGTACGGTATCGAGATCGAGAAGTACTAGATAAGGTCTTGGCCGCTGCATCTAGGGCATCTATCTACGATCTGATCGAGGTTGACTACACCGTAAGCGATGTTAATGCGGTTCATGCCAAGCTCTATGACGAAGCCGTAAAAGTGATCAAACAAAAAGAAGCGAGCTATACAAATTCGTTCGGGATAAAACTGGCCCCTACGAATCTTGCGAATGAAAAGTATGATGCTTTCTTCCCGAGCGATCTTTATTCAAACTATCAGGCTTATGAGGCTGGCAATACGTACGGCGACTATAACAATCGCGTGGTGCAAGCACGAAAGACGCGGACTTTTTTCTACGACCCGCTGAACGCGAGTGATTTTGATGCAGTCATTAACCAGATCGGCATTGAGCCTATGGTCCAGTTTACGCTCTACATGAAAATGCAATACGATCTGGGAGCTAAGAAATAGCGGCAGTTTATGGAAATCAAAGCGATCGGCTGTGAGCCACTACAACTGAAACGAATGCACGTCGAGAACGGGCATACGCTGAAGGTGTATCGCGACATGGGCGGTCACAAATCGCTCGAAAAGGCGCTCACGATGGCTCCGGGCGACATCATTGACGAGGTCAAGAAATCCGCGCTTCGTGGACGCGGCGGTGCTGGTTTCCCGACCGGGATGAAATGGTCGTTTGTGCCGAAGGATTCGCCGAAAACAAAGTATGTAGTTTGCAACGCCGACGAATCGGAGCCGGGCACATTCAAAGATCGTTACCTGATGGAGCGCGACCCGCATGCTTTGATCGAAGGGATGATCATCGCGGCGTGGGCATTGGGATCGACGACCGGATACATTTATACGCGCGGCGAATACAAATATCTGATCGACATCATGGATGTCGCCTTGGCCGAGGCACGCGAGGCAGGATTGCTGGGCAAAAATATTCTTGGCTCAGGTTTCGATCATGAGATCTACACGCATACGGGTGCGGGAGCATACATATGCGGCGAAGAGACGGCGTTGCTCAGTTCGCTCGAAGGCTTTCGCGGACACCCCCGATTGAAACCACCTTTCCCTGCTGTCGAAGGCGTTTACGCTTCTCCGACCGTCGTAAATAACGTCGAGACATTAACGGCCGTTCCGCAGATCATTGAGATGGGCGGTGAAGCATGGCAGAAACTTGGCACGGAAAAATCAGGCGGAACGAAATTGTGGTCGGTCAGCGGCCACATCAAGAAACCCGGCGTTTACGAGCTTCCGATGGGCTACCGTGACATGGAAAAGTTCATCATGGAAGACTGCGGCGGAATGCTTCGCGATGACAAGAAATTGAAGGCGGTGATACCTGGCGGCTCAAGCGTTTACATTATGAACGCCGGCCAGGTGATCGGGAAGAACGTCACGATGGATTACGAAGGCCTGGTCGCCGGCGGTTCGTCCGTCGGGTCCGGTGGTTTTATAGTGATGGATGAGACCGTCGATATTATGGAATCGACAAAAAATCTCAGCGAGTTTTACAAACATGAGTCGTGCGGATGGTGCACGCCGTGCCGCGAGGGAACCGATTGGATGGTCAAGATCTTTAACCGGATCGCCGACGGCGGGGGGCGCCCCGAGGATGCACAGCTTCTGCTGGATATCTGCGACAACATCGAGGGTAAAAGTTTTTGTCCGCTGGGCGATGCCGCAGCGTGGCCCGTTCAAAGCGCGATCAAGCAGTTTCCTGACGACTTTAAAAAATGGCTGGTCGATAAAGTGGCGGAGAACACAGTCGCGGCGAATGTTTAAGGTATAAATGGAACTCTTTACAGCAAACAACGCTTCGCGGGTGATTAATGTTCGAGCAGTTTTGCTCACGATCTGTTTTGCTGTGTTTACCCTAAACGCGGCTGCTCAATCGCGTCCTCCCGTTATAATCATTCCAGGTCTGATCGGTTCTGAATTGGTCAACAGTAAGACCGGTGAGCGCGTCTGGCCGAAGGCGTCGCGTTCGAAGGTCGATGATCTGCGTCTGCCTATCTCAGCGAATATTGCAGCGAATCATGACAGCTTGATTCCGGGCGACATTATTCGCAGCGTTAAGCTGAGCATTTTGCCTCGACAAGATGTCTATGAAGGTTTGATTAACGCACTCGAAGCAAAGGGATATAAGGAAGGAAAGTGGGACGCCCCGGGAGCTACAGGCTACGAAAACACGATTTACGTATTTCCGTACGATTGGCGCCGAGACAATGTTGAGACCGCGCGGCTTCTCATCAGAAAGATCGAAACACTTAAGCGAAGACTGAGAAAGCCGAACCTGAAGTTCGACGTTATCGCTCATTCCATGGGCGGCCTGATCGCTCGATACGCTGCAATGTACGGTAACGCTGATCTTCCCTTGAATGGAGCTCAGCCGAAACCGACATGGGCAGGCGCCAGGAATTTCGAACACATAATTCTTCTCGGCACACCGAACGAGGGTTCGATAATTTCTCTTCAGTCACTAGTCAATGGTGTTTCACTTTTTGGCATTAACGTCAATTTACCGTTCGTGCAGAATCTTTCAAAGTTTGATTTTTTTACGATCCCGTCACTGTTCGAATTGCTTCCGACTAACGGTTCGCTCAAGATCTACGGCGAAGACCTTAAGCCTATTGCCGTGGACGTTTACGATCCTAAGGCATGGTCTACGTATGATTGGACGCCGATGCAGGACAAGAAATTTGAACGGGAGTTTCCCGCTTCCGAACGCCGAAAAGCAGATGCTTATTTCGCTGCGGTCTTAAGCCGGGCAAAGCGCTTCCAGGAAGCATTGAAGGCTTCGTCAAAATCTGTGGGCACGACCATTGAAATAGCTGGAGCGGAATGCAAGGATACGCCGGACGGAGCCCTGATCTATTCGGACAAGAAAAAGCTCGACTGGAAAACCACCTTCAAGCCCGAAGCGGTGACGACGGCTAGCGGTCAGAAGTTTACGGCCGACGAACTAAAGAAATACCTTTTGGCACCGGGCGATTCTGTAGTGCCGAAAAATTCGCTCATAGGAATGGTCATGTCGGCGGTGGGCGATACGGAATCAATATTATTCCCCGGAACGCCGTTTTTTGAATGCGAGGAACACAACAAACTGCCGGCCAATGCTGCCGTCCAGAATTACATTCTCAAAACATTGTCGGTGGGATAGAAAGATTATTAAGGAGAATTTCGGAAATGGGAAAAGGTGATAAAAGGACCCGCAAGGGCAAGATCTCGGTCGGAAGTTACGGTAAGAGCCGTCCAAAGAAGAAGAAAGTGACCGCTCCTACCGTGGAAGAAAAGCCTAAAACAAAATCGAAGAAGAAGGCTGAATAGCTCTTAACATTAGGTTTTAGATGCCAACTGAACTAATAAAACTTACGATCAACGGCCAGGAAGCTGAGGTCGAGAAAGGCTCCCGCCTGATCGATGTTTGCCGGGCAAAAGGCTTCGGGATCCCGTCGTTCTGCTATTACCAGGACCTCGCGCTGCAGGCCTCGTGCCGCATGTGCCTCGTACGGATCGAAAAGATGCCGAAGCTGCAGACGTCGTGCACGATCATCTGCACCGACGGAATGGTCGTCGCTACCGAGAGCGAAGAGATCGAAAAAGCCCAGCGCTCGATGGGCGAATTCCTGCTGGCCAATCATCCGCTTGATTGTCCGGTCTGCGACCGCGGCGGCGAGTGTGAACTGCAGGAAGTTATCTTTGATTGGGGCGATGTCGAAGAACGTTTCACCGAAAAGAAGAACGTACAGCCCGAAAAGTATCTTTCCCCGATCGTCGCCAACGATCCTCAGCGATGCATTCTGTGCAAACGCTGCACGCGCGTTTGCGATGAGTGGATGGGCGAGGACGCGATCGAGGCGGGTAATCGCGGCGTCAATACCGTGATCGGCACGTACGGCGGATGGCTTGGCTGTTCGCAGTGCGGCAACTGCATCGAGGTCTGTCCGACCGGAACGCTGCTCGACGCGGTGTATCGTCACGAAACGCGGCCGTGGGAACTCGATCAGACAATTTCGACCGACGTTTACGGGTCGGACGGAATGCAACTTAGCATCGGTTCGCGAGCGGGCGAGGTTCATCGTATCGTTGCCCGCGACCGTTATGTCAACGGCCTCAATGGAGAATTCCTCGACGTCAAAGCCCGTTTTGCACACGGGTTCATCAATCATCCCGAGCGGATCAAAACGCCGCTGATAAGGTACAAAGAAGGCGGCAAACTGATACCCGCCACGTGGGATGAGGCAATATCGGTCGTCGCGGGCGAACTTAAAGAATACGGCGCGGCGGTTGGCGTAGTTGCGAGCCCGCGATTGACCAACGAATCGCTCTTTGTACTGCGTAGCTTTGCGGGGGATGCGCTAAAGACAAGGAATATAGCAGTCTCGGATACCTTGGATCTTCGGCCTATTTTCGAAAATCTCAGTGTTCCGCTTTGCACTCACAAGGAGATCCGGTACGCAAAGACCATCGTTCTGATCGGCGGTGAACCCGAGGAAGAGCAGAGTTACACCGCAAAACAGATCCGACAGGCCGTAAGAAACGGCGGAGCGAAATTTATTTGCGTTAACGAGCGTCCCACAAACCTCTCGCGGGCTGCGACTCAGTTTATTCACATCAACCAAGGCTCGCTCGATGCCTTCGCTCTTGCTTTCCTTGACGGTGCTAGCTGGGACACTGCCGGCGGGAAAATGGGCGTCTCGGCCAACGATCTCGATAACGGGCGGCGGACGATCGAGGAGACGAACGGCGACCTGATCCTGATGTTTG
Source organism: Acidobacteriota bacterium (assembly GCA_040006215.1). Classification (GTDB taxonomy): domain Bacteria; phylum Acidobacteriota; class Blastocatellia; order Pyrinomonadales; family Pyrinomonadaceae; genus OLB17. Next base: position 5,945 of record JBDTXM010000097.1, on the reverse strand, counting down.
GCGAAGGGCTTTCAGCCGAGGCTCAGACGGCTCTCGCAGGTTACGCGGCCCACTTGAATTCCGAAAGTCGCAGGGTATTGCTTCACCCGCTTGCGAAATACAACAACTCGGTCGGCGCAAACGACATCGTTTATGACCGGCGATCGGTTGAGGAAGTTGTAGCAAATTCGAAAGCCGTCCTTGTCGCGGGCAGCCTCCACGATCCGAGTATTTTGGAAGGAAAGGATTTCGTAGTCGTTCAGGAGCTTTTTGAGAACGAGACGACCGCCCACGCCGACGTGGTTTTCCCCGCGTCGAGCTTTGCTGAGGTGGACGGGACTTTCACGAATAATGCGGGTAACGTCCAGCGTGTGCGAAAGGCTATTGATCCGCTGCATCAGTCAAAACCAGACTGGATGATCACGGCAATGATCGCTCGTGAAATGGGTGCGGATCTCGGTATCGAGTTTTCGGCTTCAGGAATCTTTAAGGCACTAGCGGATTCCGTGCCTGCATATAGTGGCTTACGTTATCCGGCGTTAAAGGATGAGTCGAATCCGGCCCGTGCGAACTATGAGATCGCGGCTAGGGATGAATCGGGTGCAGTAGACCGGCTGCGGGCGAATGTCGGTTCGATCGCTGAAAATAATGACAAGGATCACACGGTTCCGAAGATTGGACACAAGCTGCACCGGCTCACGACAATGACGAGCAAGACGCCGCAGTTTCACTTACTCGCTCATGGAAATCCGAAGCCGGCAAATTTGCTGGTGTCGCCGCTTGTTCAGTTTGATGAAATGGGAAATAAGAAAAATGGCGATGCGGATGCCGGTTTGGTAAGCGTCGCGGACCGTTCAGTTGTTGGGAAATAGTCGTTTATGGAGTCTGCCGTACAAACTGCATTTCCGTGGATAGTTTCACTCGTTGCGGTGATCGTCGCCTTCCAGATGGTCCTCATGATCGTCGCCTACACGGTGCTTGCGGAGAGAAAGGTTCTCGGCTGGATACAGGGCCGCATTGGTCCAAATCGTGTCGGCCCCTGGGGAGTTCTGCAGCCATTCGCGGACCTCCTTAAGTTCATTTTTAAGGAAGATGTCGTTCCCGATAAATCGACTAAGTTCGTCTATTTCCTGGCTCCGCTCGTTGCGTTGACCTGTGCGTTGATGCCGATGGTTGTTTATCCCTTTGGGCCGCGATTGGCCGATCCGTTGACTTGGATAGCGCCTAAACTAAATTCATTATTTGCCTATCTTCCGTTTGTCGGAACGTATCTCATCGATGCACTAAATTGGCTTATTCCACAGGCGAAGAACATGCCGCTTACGATCGCTCATATTGACGTCGGCGTGCTTTATGTTCTGGGCATTACGTCGGTCGGTGTCTATGGTATAGCTCTGGCCGGTTGGTCGTCGAACAACAAATATTCGCTAATGGGCGGGTTGCGGTCGTCGGCCCAGATGATCTCATACGAACTAGCGATGGGAGCGTCTGTCCTCGGCGTAGTGATGCTGGCAGGAAGTCTTGACCTGACCCAAATAATTAGTGCTCAGATCAATTCGCCTTTTCGCTGGTACATCATTCCTCAGTTCATAGGGTTCGTCGTTTTCCTTATCTCCGCATTCGCTGAAACGAACCGTGTCCCGTTCGATCTTCCCGAGGCCGAAACTGAGCTGGTGGCCGGTTTTCATACCGAATACTCGGCACTTAAGTTTGCTCTCTTTTTCATGGCTGAGTACGTGAACATGTTCACGGTTTCAGTAATGTGCACCGTTCTCTTCTTGGGTGGATGGTATTTTCCCGGACTCGATTGGGCCGCACGGCATCTCGGTATTCAGGAATGGCTTGGTAACGGAACCGTGTTGTACGCACTGGTGAGCCATGGCTTCTTTATATTTAAGATCTGCTGTTTCCTATTTTTCTATATTTGGGTTCGCGGAACGCTGCCGCGTTTTCGTTTTGACCAGTTGATGAATTTTGGATGGAAGTTCTTACTTCCGGTAGCACTGATAAACGTTATCTTTACGATCTTAGTGGTTTATTTTCTCAACCGGTGATAAGTAACGGTGATCAAGCGGAAAGCTCGTCACCTTTCGCCAGTCACTAACAAATGGCATCGAGCGTATTCTTTTTTTTATTTGCGGGACTCGCGATCGCCTCGGCGATCTCGATGGTCTATCACCGTAACCCGCTGTATAGCGCGATATCGCTTGTTGGGGTGTTTATTTCGCTATCCTGCATCTACGTCACGCTGGCGGCTCCGTTCATCGCGGCCGTGCAAGTTCTGATCTATGCCGGGGCGATCATGGTATTGGTCGTCTTCGTGATAATGCTCTTGAACCTCGACGATGACAAGCCGCTTGATCGCCTGCGCTATCTATATGCTGTCGGCGGCGGCCTCGGTGTGATACTTCTTGCTCAAACTTTTTTCATTTTTTACGCGGTCATGCGGGCCCCGAATCATGCTGTTGATCAGAGCGAAACCGCCGGAGCGACGCTGAATCTCGGCGCGGCGATGTACACGAGGTATCTGATCCCGGTAGAGATCGTCGGTGTATTGCTGCTGATGGCGATCATCGGAGCGGTCATACTCGTCAGGCGTCTGAACCAGCCGCAGCTTGAACTCGTCGTCGAACACGAATTGGAGCGGGAGCATAAAAGGTAGTATGGAACCGAGTTTAGCCAGCTATTTGGCATTGTCAGGGATCCTGTTCACGATCGGTGCGGTTGGCGTCATCTTTAAGCGCAACGCGCTCGGGATGTTCATGTGCATCGAGCTGATGCTGAACGCCGTGAACCTTACATTTGTCGCCTTCTCGCGTTATTACGGCGATGTCAACGGCCAGCTTTTTGTTTTCATGGTGATGAGCGTCGCTGCAGCCGAAGCCGCCGTTGGGCTCGGGATAATCATTGCGTTTTTCCGCAACAGCAACTCGGTCGACGTAGATGATGCGAGCTTGATGAAGAATTAACTGAAATGGCGGTCGAGATTCGCCGGGCAACGCCCGCAGACGCTGGGACGATCGCGGAATTCGCGATCCTTCTGTCGGAACAGCATCAGGACTACGACCCGAAACGCTTTGTCGCCCTCGCCGACCGCGAAGGGGCGAAATGGTTTTACGGCAGCCAGACCGAAGCCGACGACGCGGCCGTTTTGATAGCTGAAGATAGAGGGAATCCTGTAGGTTTCGCGTATTTGCAGTATCAAGCGAATAGCTACGCCGAACTGCTCGAATCCGCCGCATGGCTCCATGATATCTACGTTGTCGCACCGGCCCGCGGATCCGGTGCCGGAAAGAAATTGATCGAAGCGGCTAAAAAGGCTGCCAAGGAACTCGGGGCTACTAAGTTGGTGCTGCACGTGGCCGAGAGGAACGCGTCTGGCCAGGATTTTTTTAAGCGAGCAGGCTTTAGGACTACCATGCTGGAAATGACGTTGGACATCAAGGCATAACATGACGGTAAGAATGATCGCTATCGTTTTTACTCTCGTGTGTACTGCGGGAACTCTTCATCCGCAAAAGCTACCGAAGACGGTAGTACGTTATCTTGATCGAAATTTTCGGGGATGGAAGTTGGCAGGCGAGTGTCTCGGAGAGTCGAACAATAGTGTGCTGTATGGAGATTTCGACGGTAATGGGAAACGCGACCATGCAGTAAAGTTTGTTCAAGGCGAGCGAGGGTTTTTGATGGCTATTTTGGATCGCGGGACTAGGCTTGATCCATACTACCTGCATATCTGGACTAATGCTGATGAAGCCAGATATTCGTCTCTGATCCTATTTAAAAAGGGAGAAAGAGATGAGCAGTCAGGAACGCCCAAGCTAAGATTTGATTCGCCGGCGGATTACCATTGTGAATCAGATGTCGGTGGCATTCATGCGTATCGAAACGGGAAATTTATCGCGTATTAGCGCAAAGTTTAATGGTTGAGAATAACCTTCTAAGTCTAATAATTTTTGCCCCTCTAGCCGGTGCCCTCATTAACTGGCTTATCGGTGGACGGCTGAAGAATGAGATGTTCAGTGGGGTCGTTGCATGCGGAACGATCGCTATCTCGACCATCATTGCCTTCTATATTGCGTTTTTCGCCGATGGCGGCGCCCTTAGAATAGAGGCGCCAATTCTCGATCATCTATGGACGTGGATACAGGTTGGCAATTTCCGTGCGGATTTCGGTTTGGGCATGGACCGATTGTCCGGGATCTACGCTTGCTTTATCACGTTCGTCGGCTTGCTCATCCACATTTTCGCGACTGGCTACATGCATGGGGATAAGGGATTCTATCGGTTCTTTGCCTACCTGAATCTCTTCATGTTCTCGATGCTTACGCTTATTCTGGCGGATAATTTTCTGCTGATGTTTGTTGGCTGGGAAGGCGTGGGGCTTTGCTCCTACCTTTTGATCGGCTATTACATAAACCGTGACGAAGCTCGACGTGCCGCAAAGAAAGCGTTCGTAATGAACCGCATCGGTGACTGGGGCGTGCTGATCGGCGTGTTTCTGATATTTACACTGACAGGTTCGATCTCGTTTTATGACAAGGTCGTCGACGGCACTCAGATACAGAGTGTTTTTGGCTATGTCGCCCAGCACATGTCAGCGGACCCATTTGCATGGGGCGCGATCTTCGCGGGTGGGTTGACGTCGGTCGCGGTTTTGCTTTTCATCGGCGCGACTGGCAAATCAGCACAGATCCCGCTGTTTACCTGGCTACCCGACGCGATGGCCGGCCCGACACCGGTTTCGGCTCTGATCCACGCCGCCACGATGGTCACTGCCGGGGTGTATATGGTCGTCCGCTGCAACGTGATCTATCAGAAGGCTCCGACCGCGATGTTTATTGTCGCGATCATCGGATGTGCGACGGCGATCTTCGCCGCAACGATCGGCCTGGCACAGAACGATATCAAGAAGGTTCTCGCATATTCGACCGTATCGCAGCTTGGCTATATGTTCCTGGCCTGCGGCGTCGGTGCGTTTGTCGCGGCGATCTTTCATGTGATGACTCATGCGTTTTTCAAGGCACTCCTTTTCCTTGGCTCGGGATCCGTCATTAACGGAATGCACCACGAGCAGGACATGCGGAAGATGGGCGGCCTGAAGAAGTACATGCCCATCACGTTTTGGACGATGATGGCAGGCTGGCTGGCGATCTGCGGAATTATTCCCTTTGCCGGATTCTTTTCAAAGGACGAAATACTTTTCAGGACTTTTGCGTCGCCGACGCTGCCTGCTCCATGGAACTACGTTCTGTGGATTGTAGGGCTGATCACAGCGGTTCTAACGGCTGTCTACATGACGCGAATGATGTGGATGACATTCTACGGCACTGAACGGTTTCATGACGCTCTGCCGGACCTCGCTCATTCTGACGATTCCGCACATGCCGAAGAAAACGCGTTTGCCTCCGGGGATGCTCATGATGATGAGAGCCATGGCGGACACGCGAACACGGACGATGATGACCATGAAGGGCATCACCAACTCCCGCACGATTTCAAACCGCGCGAGTCGTCGTGGACGATGACGGTGCCGCTTATAGTTCTAGCGATCCTCGCTACGGTCGGCGGTCTGGTCGGCATTCCCTTCGCGATCAGTTCGATTGTGGGTGCCGGAGACATCAATGTTTTTGAGCGTACGCTCGAGCCGATAATTTATAAACCAGGCCACGCGATCGAGCACGTAGTGCCGTCGATGGAATCGTCCGCTCAAGCACGCTCGCCGGCCGCCGCGTCAAAAGCGGTAGAACTCTCGACCGCACCTGAGCATGAAGGGGGCGTCGGCACCGAACGACTCCTTGCTGGTTTATCCCTGCTTCTCGCTCTCAGCGGTATCGCGATCGGCGTCTCCCTGTTCGGCAAGACTCCGCTTCGCAAATTGCCCAAGATCCTCGAGGAAAAATGGCGGATCGACGAGATATACAACGGTTACATTGTCGACCCGATCACGCGGCTTTCACGCGAGG
>JBDTXM010000096.1:0-12938 GCA_040006215.1 Acidobacteriota bacterium | reverse complement strand
AGGCATCCTGGGTAAGCTGAACCGCCTCCCCCGAGACCTGTCTCGACTGAAGAAATTCGTTAAGTCTTTCGCGAAAATCCGACATGGCAAGCAACGTTAACTCTTACTTAAATAATAGACCGAAAGTGCCGTCCCTCTACTTCAACCCCGTAGGAGCATCATGTTTATAGACATCAAAGCAAACGTTCAACGAAGCTCCATCGGAGCGACACATGATCTTTCGAGCTATGCTTAATTTAGCGGAACGATGTAGTTTTCGCCTTGTATATAGCCTTTCAAGGCCTTCGCCGGGATCTCTTCCGATGAGCGGACCATCTCGGCCCGGACGATCGCGGCGTTCTCAAAGTTTTCGCCCGGTTCGATGGTCACACCGTCGGCGATTATCGTGCGATACAGGTTCGCTCCTTCGCCGATCGTCACGTCGTCCCAGATCACCGAATCGCGGATATGTGCTCCTGCAGCTGCCTTAAAATTGTCGCCCCAATAGACGTTAGCTCCTTCCATCATCGCCAACGAAATATCAAGATAGCGCGGGATCGTCGACAGCTCAAACCAATTCGCGTCCGTGACATGTGCGGCGATCTTTTCACCGTTTGCCCATGCCGGGCCGTAGAAAACGGGAAAGATATCCGAGTAGACTCCGTGTGGAATGTAATCGAAAACACGCGGCTCGACGATGTGAATTCCCGTAAACATCAACGGCGTGACAAGACTGCCCGTCGTATCGCGGATCTCTTCTTCAGTAAGCGGTCGCGCGGAGTCGCCGAGACCGGTCACCCACTTGCGGTCTTTCGTCGTATTGACGATCGTAAATCTCTCGCGTTTAGTGTTGGGCTTGAGCACCATCGTCGCGATCGCTCCGGAATTCTTATGCGTCTCAACGACCTCTGAAATATCGATGTCCGTGATTATCTTGCCGTTGACAATTAGAAAGGGTTCGTCGCCTAAGAATTCGCGTGCGCAATCGAGCGCTCCGGCGGTTCCGAGGATATCAGGCAGCTCATGCGTGTAATCGATGTGAACACCAAATCGTGAGCCGTCGCCCAGAGCTTCGATAACCGATTCGGGTTGGTGATGGAGATTTACGACGACCTCATTGAATCCAAATTTCGCGAGATATTCTGCCACGTATCCGACCAGCGGCTTACCCAAAAAAGGGATCGCCGGTTTCGTACGGTCAATCGTCAGCGGAAATAGCCGCGTGCCGAAGCCGGCGGCAAGGATCATCGCTTTCATAACATTGGAAGTCCGGTTTCGGCGGGCAAGGGATCGAATTAACGGTTTAACCGAACTAAACACAAAAAGATACGAGTTTTGAGGCCCGAATGCAACCGACTATTTCATCTACAGGCTGCAACGTTGATAGACTTGGATATGCCCTTAGACGGTCTGCCCAGCGTAATTCTCTTTTTTATCGACGGCGTCGGCATCGGCGAACCGGACGAGAATAATCCGCTTTCAAGCATTCCGAATATTGAACCGTTGGATATCTTCCGCGGCAGCTCGCCCAGCGTTTTTCTGTCCGGCACGCTCAGCCCGACCGATCCGAGACTCGGGGTTGAAGGCCGTCCACAAAGCGCCTCCGGACAGACGACCATCCTGACCGGGCAGAACGCACCCCAAATACTCGGCTATCACAAACAAGGATTCCCTAATGAAAAGCTCCGCGAAGTTATAAAGGAATACTCGATATTCAAACAGCTCGATCAATTGCACATCGGCCCAAATGTCTTCACGAACGCTTACACGCCGCGATTCTTTTCCCAAACTCCGCGTTGGAAATCCGCGACAACATGCGCGGTTGAGGCGTCGACGCTCCAGTTTAGGAAACTTCCAGACCTCCTCGGCCGCAAAGCTCTGTTTCACGATTTTACGAATGAATCGCTGGCGGCATACGGCCTCGATGTTCCGAAATCCTCGCCGACCGACGCCGCAGAAATCTTGGCGGAGTTTACGAAGGACTACCGATTCATCCTTTATGAACATTTCATTACCGACAAGATCGGCCATGACATGGATAAGGAACGTGCCCGCATCCATTTACCGCTGCTGGCTGAATTTATTCGCGAGACTCTCACCAGGATCGATCTCGATAACACTACGTTCATCTTGACAAGCGACCATGGGAACATAGAAGATTTGTCGATCCGTAATCACACGCTAAACGATGTGCCGACAATTGTTTGGGGCCGCAAAAAGCGTGAGTCCGCCGGGCTGATCAAAGACCTTGCTGACATTACGCCGATTATATTGAAACTTCTAACCGAATGACCAACGACAATAACCCACCCAAAAATAACGGAAAAGAGATCTTTGGCTGGGCCACTTATGCCTGGGCTAATCATGCGTTTTTCACGCTGGTTCTTGGCGTTCTTGTCGGCGAATATCTTACGGGTCTGGCGCAGAGTTCCGTCGGCGAGAACGGGCCGATAATCACAGTTGGCGGTCACGTTTTGGTCACGGCGAAATCGCTGTTCTCGTATTCGGTCGGGACGTCGGTCTTTCTCCAGATCTTTATCTTGCCGGTCCTCGGTGCGATCGCCGATTACACACACCTGAAGAAAACCTTCCTCGCATTCTTCTGTGTTTTTGGTGCTATATGCTGCTCATTGTTGTTCTTTGTTCACGGCGATCTATTCATGCTGGGGTCGGGCTTTTTCATCCTCGCGAATCTCAGCATCGGCGCCTCGCAGGTTTTTTACAATTCATACCTCATCGACATTTCCACCGAAGACCGTCGCGACAAGGTTTCAAGTTGGGGCTTTGCCGCGGGATACGGCGGCGGACTGGTGACTCTGGGTTTGGGGCTGGTCCTCGTATTTAACGCTGAAAAGCTCGGGATAACGACCAGCCAAGCGGCACGCATCTGCTTTCTCGGAGCTGGTGTCTGGTGGGTCGCATTTTCCGTCATCGCGTTCGTACTTCTGAAAAACAGGGCGCCAATACGGACGGTCCCCGATGGAACTAATTTTTTGGCAGCGGGACTGAGCGAGGTAAAGGCCACGTTTGGCGAGCTATTCCGTTTGAAACATACTACGCACTTTTTGATCGCGTACTTGTTGTATAACGACGGAATTCAGACAGTGATCACGATGTCGGCGATCTTTTTCTCGCAGGAGCTTTTTGTTTCCAAAGGACTCGAAACGAACCGCACGGTTTTGATCGTCGCGTACATGATCGCCCAATCGGTCGCTCTGATAGGCTCCCTGGCTTTTGAACGGGTCGCTCATTTTACGAGCACCAAGTCGGCCATTCTGATCTCGCTCGGCATTTGGTGTTTTTTGGTCGTTTACGCGTACCTCTTCTTTCACACGGTGACCGAGGCGTATGTACTCAGCGGGTGTATCGGCTTTGTCCTCGGTGGCTCTCAGGCCTTGTCGCGGTCGCTATTCTCGCAAATGATACCGGCGGGCAGGGAATCGGCTTTTTTTGGAATTTATGCCATATCTGAAGGCGGGACCTCGTGGATAGGACCGATCGTGTTCGGGCTGGTTGCACAGTTGACCGACTCGTATCGGCCTGCGATCCTCGCCCTTGCAGCGTTCTTTATTGTCGGCAGTATCTTGCTTTTCTTAACTAATACAAAACAAGCCATTCACGATGCCGGACACGTCCTCCCGGACGAGGCTGCGGCAGCCTAGCAGGTTTGTTAACCAACCTCCCTCGCTTATAATAACTCCGAGCTCTTTCTATCTTCTTTGAGGGGAAAATTCGGTGGTCACAAACTCTGACGAAAGGATCATAACGATCTTTGGCGGATCTAAATGCAGCGAGGATTCGGCTGAATACCAGCAGGCGCGCGAGATCGGCGGCCGTCTCGCCGAGGCTGGTTTTACCATCTACACCGGCGGCTATTTGGGCGTAATGGAAGCCGCTTCGCGCGGAGCCCGGGAAAAGGGCGGCCGCGTCTTCGGCATTGTAATGAATCAATTTAAATCGGAGCCGAACCGCTATTTGACCGACAAGGTCGCGACGGACCATTTTTACGATCGGCTGCAAAATTTGATCACGCGCTCCGTCGGGTTTGTGGCCCTGCGCGGCGGGATGGGAACCGTCACCGAGATATCGCTTGTTTGGAATAAGCTGCAGACGCGCGTTCTCGGCCGCCGGCCGCTTGTTCTTGTCGGCGAAGCGTGGAAAAACGTGGTCGAGAACTGGCAGCAGAATCTTGCCGTCACCGCTTCTGACCTCGCCTATCTCGATTTTGCCGAGAACGCGGAAGAGGCGTGCCGGATCATTGTCGAAAAGTCGCGCGGCGTTGTTGCCGAGGCGTGATCCACGGGCTCTAATTTTTAAGATGGACGTTTTCGGCCGAAATTCAGGTGCGGAAAATGGCGCAAGATCGGGCGGTGAAACGCTCTTTCCAGCGCAGATCGTCTCCCGCGGCGTCGGGATCGGCAAGATAGTCTGCCTCTACGGCCGAAAGCGCCAGTTCTATCGTACCGAGATCAAACCCGCGCAGATCGAGCGAGAGATCCGCCGCTTCCGGGCGGCGATCCGCCTGGCACTTCGTCAGCTCAAATCCCTCCAAACCGCGACCGCCGCGCGAGTGTCCGGCTCCGCCGTCGGCATTGTCGACGTTCACCGCATGCTGCTCGCCGACGCCTCGCTCCTCGCCAAGGTCGAGGAAACTATCACCGCCGATTGCGTCAACGCTGAATGGGCCGTCAAAGTCGTGACCGAATCCTACGTAGCCAAATTCAAGGCGATGCCGGACGAACATCTACGCTCACGCTATGTCGATATCGAGGACATCGCCGAGCGGATGCTGACCGCCCTCGGCGGAGGTCGCAATTCGCGGATCAAACTCGAAAAAAATTCGATAATCGTCGCGAAGGAAATTAATCCCTCGACACTGATCGAGCTCGCCGCGAGCGATCCGATCGGCCTCGTCACCGAACACGGCGGCTGGACATCGCACACATTCATCCTCGCCCGCGAGATCCGCATTCCGGGAATCACAGGTGTCCGGCGAGTTTTAAGAAAGGTCCAAACCGGCGATACTGCCATCATCGACGGACTGAACGGCCGGATGATCCTGAATCCGTCCGCCAAGACCCTCGCCGAATATCGAACGATCGAAAGCGATTTTCAGAGATCCGTCGACCCGGGCGGGGCTGCGGACGATTCTGCCGCAAAAACCCTGGATGGGCATGAGATCCATATTCGGGCGAATGTCGATTTTCCGTCCGCGTACAAATTTGCCCGCCGCCAGGGAGCACGAGGGATAGGGCTCTACCGGTCGGAGTTTTTGTTCAACCAGTTTCGCGGATTTCCGACCGAGGCCGAGCAAATTGAGGCGTATTCGAGCATCGCCGAGATGGCAGGCGAGGATCGCGTAAAAATTCGAACGTTCGATCTCAGCGCCGATCAGCTAGCCGACCAAAATTTCGAAAAAGAGAAAAATCCGGCGCTGGGCCTTAGAGCGATCCGCCTGAGCCTCGCTTTTGCGACGCATTTCCGGACGCAGCTTCGCGCGATCCTCATAGCTTCGCATGGCCGACATATTGATATCGTCCTGCCCATGATCGCCGATGTTTCCCAAATAAGAGAGGCCCGAAAATTACTGGATGAAGAGGCTCGAGAGCTCGAACAAAAAGGAATTCGGGTTGGCTCACCTCGGCTCGGCGCAATGGTCGAAGTGCCTGCGGCGGTATTCGTGATCGACGAAATAGCGGCGGAGGTCGAATTCTTATGTCTTGGGACAAACGATCTGGTCCAGTATTTTCTAGCTGTTGACCGAGATAACGAGTCTGTCGCCGATTGGTTCCAGACGCTTCACCCGGCGGTAATACGGGCCGTAAAGACCACGCTCGATGCCGGAATTAGGCACAAGATCCCGGTAATTGTCTGCGGCGAAATGGCCGGATCGCCCTTTTACACACCGCTTCTCATCGGTTTAGGCGCTACCGAATTGAGCATGAACGTCAATTCTGTCTCGCGCATCCGAAAGATCATCAACGGCATTTCCCACGCCGAAACGATACCGCTCGTCGAAACCCTTAATAAATGCTCAACCGCCGAAGAGTCCCTTGCCGCCATGAAACAGGCCTTGAACGACCAATGGGGTCATTTGGTGCCCCGCGACCTCGTAAGTTCTCGCGGGCGGTAAAAATGTAATATTCTTATAACTTTAATTTAATTGTTCAACATTATTTGCTATACTCCTGTCTGCCGTGCGAAAGGAGCAGGCTGGGCAGTCGCTTGTGCCATTGGCATAAGAGGAAAGTCCGAACACCGTAGGGCAGCGAGCCGGATAATGACCGGGCGTTCGGCTTGGGCCGGATGACGACAAGTGCAACAGAGAATAGACCAGCCATTGTAAATTGGATTCGTTAGCGGATTACTTCTTTAATGGTGATGGGTGAAACGGTGAGGTAAGAGCTCACCGGCGCCGGTGGCGACACTCGGCGGCCAGGCAAACTCCTCGTGGTGCAAGATCAAATAGGGAAACGCGAATTGGGCTGCCCGCCCAGCGTCAACGCTTTAGGCGGCGACCGCGTTTCCGGGTAGGTCGCTTGAGCCGTACGGTAACGTCCGGCCTAGATGAATGATTGCCGTTCGCCCTTGGGCGAATACAAGATTCGGCTTACAGGTCTGCTTCCTTTCAATTCGGCCACCCTTTCAACAAAACCGAAGGAGAACATGTTGTTCATATGGCAAACCGTAAAGGTGTCTTCATCGGCGCGTATGTGCCGAACGAACTCAAAGAATCACTAAAGCGTCGAGCGGCGGCCGAGCATCGCACGCTTTCGCAGGAGATCACCCGCATTCTCGTCGAAGCTGTCCACGGCCAGGGTTTGCCGGCCGGCAGCGTCGATCGCCGGGAGGGAACGGGAACCATACCCCGGCGGCGTGCGACCGACCCTATGCCGCGACGAAGGTCCGAGGACCTGCCGTACACACCTCTTTCCGAGGATGAAAAAAAGAAGTAGGTCTGCTGGCATAAAAACCTCGAAGCATCGTCGTATATCGGCGATGCTTTTCTTTTTGCCTCGATTTGCTAAACTCACATCCTGAATGGACCGAAAGTATTTGGCGATCTCGTTTCTCGCGATCCTGGCAAGCTTTGCCGGCGGGTTTTTAGCGGCAAACGCGCTAAATCGATCGGAGCTTAACGCTCTGCGAGCCCAGGTCGATCAACTGAATTCAGCCGGTCCCGCTAAACTCGAACCCGATAGCGATTCGTCGATCAGCGACGACGAGCTTCATGCCAAGATCGCAGAAGCTGACAAAAATCCGACAAATTTCGATTATCAGAAAAAGCTGGGAACCGCGCTCTACCAATATGCCTCGATGAAGCGTGATGACTTGCTGCTAAAGGAATCGATCCGTATCCTGGACCGAGCCTCAAAACTTAAGGCGGACGATGTGGATGTGATGGTCGCGCTCGGCAACGCGCATTTTGATACCGGTTACTTCTCGAAGATCCCGGCCGAGATGGTTGCATCGCGGAAGTTTTACGACCAGGCACTCACGATCCGGCCAACTGATGTCGAGATACGAACCGATCTCGGGTTGACCTATTTTCTCGCCGATCCGCCTGATGACGCCAAAGCCGTCGAAGAATTTGAGAGATCGCTCAAAGCCGATCCGAAGCATACAAAGACACTCGAGTTCATGATTCAGTCACTCGTACGCCAAAACAAGATCGCGAATGCCGAGAAATATCTCGCGCAACTCAAGGCCGCCGATCCCTCGAACGAAACTATCGCCGGCCTCGAAGCCAAGGTCGCCCAAGCGAAAACCGCCGTATCAAAATGAAGGAACTGTTTTTGATCTTCTTCGTGATCGTTTTCCTTGGCGGCCTGACCTTGATCCGCTACCGCAGGGGCATAATGGCCGTGATTCGCGTGTCCAGAATGGTAAAACAGGCCAGCGTGCAAGGAACTAGTAAAACAACTCGCCAGATCAAAACCAATGAACCGAGTCCGCTCGTCAAATGTTCGCGATGCGGCACATGGGTACCGCGGGAACGTGCACGTAAGATCGGTTCGAGCCTTTTCTATTGTTCGTCGGAATGCGTCGAAATGAAAGCCCGCTAGTGCACTATCCAAGGAACGATCTCAAATACCACTGTATAAGCTGGTCTCCGAATAAAAGCGCGATCAGCGAAGCCGGGCCGAGAAATACGCCGAATGGGATCTGTCCCTGCAAATTGCGGTCGCGTTTGCCTGCAAGCAGTGCGACGCCGGCGATCGCACCAACAAAAGCCGCAAGAAATATACTGAGAAAACTCAAACTCCACCCAAGCAGAGCCCCGACGCCCAGCATCATCTTCACATCGCCTAAACCCATCGCCTCGACACCGCGAAGCCGTTTCCAGATCTCGCCGACCAGCCACAACGAACCGCCTCCCGCCAAAGCTCCCAGCACTGCTCCCGCCATCGACAGGGCCCACGCGGGATAAGCCCACAAATCGGCCAGCGGCGATCTTGCGAGATCGGTAAAATAGACATTCGAAACAAAGATCGGAAAAAGCAGCCGAACGAGCAACGCCGCAACTAGAAGCGGATACGTGATCACGTTCGGCAATATCATGTGCTCGGCATCGATAAAAACGAGCGAGATCATGACTGCCGCGAAGGTTAGCGCAACCGGCAGATACGGAGTGAAGCCGATCTTCCAGTAAACGATAAGAAAAACAACGGCGGTTAGCAGTTCAACCAGCGGATAGCGCACCGCGATCGGCTCCTTACAATTCCTGCATTTACCTCGCAGGATCATCCAGCTTAAGATGGGAATGTTGTCGAAGGCCTTTATCGCGTTGCCACATTTCGGACAGGCCGAGTTGGGGAAAACGATCGACTCTTCGTTCGGCACGCGGTGGATCACCACATTCAGAAAACTCCCGATCGCAGCACCGAAGACGAAAACAAATATATAGGCGAAGTATTCGGGCAGACCGAGGACCGCTTCGAATGAAGACACTGTGAAAAAAGCCATTGAGCTATTAGCGAAGAGCAAATTTGTAAAAGACGGGGACGCTTCCGAAACGCAAGCATCTGTCTAGGATTTTAATCGTTCCAGCCGCAAATTGGAAGTTTTTTCATATTGGCTAGAAAAGTGTCGTAACTTCCTTTATCATTGGGTTGTTACTCGCTCACATTTTTTTCGTTCGCCCCGAGGAAATAAATCAAGTGAACCCAACCGACGTTAACGATCCCGAATATTTTCACAAGGTTGTCGACTGCCAGTATGCCTGCCCGGCCCACACGCCAGTCCCTGAATACATCCGTCTGATCGCCGAGGGGAAATATACCGAGGCGTACATGATCAACTGGGACTCGAATGTGTTTCCGGGCATCCTGGGCCGTACCTGCGATCGTCCGTGCGAGCCCGCCTGTCGGCGTGGCCGCATCGACGAAGAACCAGTAGCTATATGCCGCCTCAAGCGAGTCGCGGCCGATAACAAAGACGATGTCAAGCATCTGATGCCGCAGGCTCCGTTCAAACCGAACGGCAAAAAGGTAGCGCTGATCGGGGCCGGGCCCGCTTCGTTGACCGTGGCGAGAGATCTTGCGCCGCTCGGATACGAGATCCATCTTTTCGATGAGCAGCTAAAAGGCGGCGGTTTCATGCTCAGCCAGATCCCGGCATTTCGCCTGCCCGAACGCGTCCTCGACGAGGAGGTTAACTACATCCTCGACCTGGGTATTCACACTCATTTCAAACGGTACGTTGACAGCCTGAAGAGTGTCCTCGACCAGGATTACGATGCAGTTTTTGTAGGCACGGGAGCACCGCGCGGCCGAGAGCTAAAGATACCTGGCCGCGACGAAGGCGATGCAAATATTCACATTGGCATCAACTGGCTCGGCAGCGTCGCTTTCGAGCATACAAGCAAGATCGGCAAAACCGTCATTGTGCTTGGCGGTGGAAATACCGCGATGGATTGCTGCCGCACCGCTCGCCGTCTCGGCGGCGAGGACGTAAAGGTCATCGTCCGCTCGCCCTTCGCCGAGATGAAAGCCTCGCCTTGGGAAAAAGAAGACGCCCAGCACGAGGACATCCCCATTATCGACAACCACGTTCCGAAGTCGTTTGTGATACAGAACGGCAAACTAGCGGGAGTCATGTTCGAAAAAGTAACGCCCGTCTATGACGAGAAAGGCAAACGCTCCCTCGTCCCCACCGGCGAACCTGAAGTTTTCTATCCAGCCGACGACGTTCTCGTTGCCATCGGCCAGGAAAATTCGTTTCCGTGGATCGAACGCGACGTCGGAGTCGAGTTCGACAAATGGGAAATGCCGGTCGTTGATAAAGTCACCTTCCAATCGACTCATTCCAAGGTTTTCTTTGGCGGCGATGCGGCGTTTGGTCCTGAGAATGTGATCACTGCGGTCGCTCACGGTCATCAAGCCGCCGTGTCGATCGATCAGCTCTGCAAAGGCGAGGACGTAAACAAACGCCTGCACCCGATGGTCAACCTCGTCTCGCAAAAAATGGGCATTCACGAATGGGCCTTCGACAGCGAGATCGACGAATACGACCGCCTCGTAGTGCCGCAGGCGCCAAAAACAAAAACGCTCGTCAATCGCAAACAGGAAGTCGAGATGGGCTTTGACCGGCTAGCCGGTTACAAAGAAGCGGAACGCTGCCTGAACTGCGATGCTCAGACGGTCTTTGACGCTCCGAAGTGCATCGAGTGCGACGCCTGTGTGGACATCTGCCCGACGAGCTGCATCACGTTCACAGCCAACGAAGAAGAACCGCAGCTTCGCGAACACCTGAAAGTTCCGGCGCTAAATTTAACCCAGGACCTGTACGTCTCCGCCACGCTGCCGCAAACCGGCCGCATCATGGCCAAAGACGAAGACGTCTGCCTCCACTGCGGCCTCTGCGCCGAACGCTGCCCCACCGCCGCCTGGGACATGCAGAAATTTTGGTACAACGTGACAAAAGCGGGCGAGGTAGAGTACGGCAATCTGGTGCAGATCGAACGGAATTGATATGGTGCGGTGTCGGAACCGCCTGTTAAACGGTTGGCCAGTTCGTTGGCGTACGATAGACGAAGGAGATTCCTATGACAGTACAAACAATGGAGATAATGGACGTGGTCGATTCACTTCCGATCGATATGAAGCTGGAACTCATCGACCATCTTCTCGAAAGCATTACACCACGCCGGAAGGAGATTGACGAGCTTTGGAGTGCGGAAGTCGAACGGCGTATCGACGAAGTTGAAAGCGGAAAGGTCAAGACGATTCCAGGCGAAGAGGTTTTCGCTGGACTCCGTGAACGCTACGACAAATGACCTTTACCTTTCACCCAGAAGCCGAGAGCGAATTTGAGGCAGCGAGGGATTTCTACGACGACCGTGAATTCGGTCTCGGTGCAGCTTTCTTGGACGAGGTTCATGAAACTATCGATCGAATCGCGGACTTTCGAAACTCATGGCCACGAACATCACATCGTGCAAGGCGATGCTTGTTCAATCGGTTTCCGTATTCGGTCATTTATCGACACACCGATACCGAAATAACGATCTATGCCGTCGCTCATCAAAGCAGAAAGCCGGATACTGGAAGGATAGATTGAAATAGTGCCGAATGTTGTCCCACCGCTGCCTGGGGCATGCAGAAATTCTGGTACAACGTCACCAAAGCCGGCGAAATAAAGTACGGTCCGCAGGTAGGACCGATCGTCCAGATCACCAGGAACGGAGATGCCGCTGTCGAGTTAGACGTTGAGTAAAGTGTGGGGGCGACCGTTTTCTTTAAAGCTGATCGGAATATTTAGTTAATGAGTAGAAGAGATCAAATCGCGTTGTTTCTGTTAATAGGTAGCCTCCTTGGTAACCTTGGACTGCTTTTCGAGTGGCAGTGGGAACGCGAAACTGTAAATTCGCTTGGATATGCCTTCGAGATTGCCAACGCCGTTCCTAAGATAAGACACGGAATGTCAAAAGAGGAGGCAATCAGGTTAATAGGACGTGCACCCGATGAGGAAACGAAGAACGAACACGGTAATTTTTGCTCGTGGATTCCTGATTTGAAGCCTCAACCGTTACATCGCCTGCGCTATGGGACCGATTTAGTAAATGGGTACTACTCCGCGAGCATTAGGATCGACGAAGAAGAGAAAATCCTTGAAGTGATTTCTGGGTTTTGAAAAAAACCAGCGGTTTTGAGCCTGAATCGCTTGCGAGGCACATAAAGGGCCTCATGAAGGCTCTAAGGTTCAAGACGGAGCGGCGCAAATGGCTCACGAAGGCCATAAAGTTTGATCCGAAGCAGTAAAAGCGGCTCGCGAAGGCCTGTAAGTCGGTCACGAAGGGGTAAAAGTACCTCACGAAGGTCGTTTTCGATCAATATCCGTGGGTTGAAAGCCACGGCTGAAGTCACGAGATCGCAACACGGTCAGAAACCACAATTTAATGGCTGAAACTAAAATCAACGACTTTGTAATTCGCTTTGCGAACGTTAACGGGACCGGTTCGGCGAGCGCCAATGCTCTATTCACCAAGGCCGTGTTTCGCATGGGCGTCCCCGTGACGCCGAAGAATATTTTTCCGTCGAACATTCAGGGGCTGCCCACGTGGTACGAGGTGCGTGTTTCGGAGAAGGGGCATCTCGGCCGCCGCGAAGGCGTCGACCTGATGGTTGCCGTTAATCCGCAGTCGATGAAGCGCGACTATGCCGACGTTCGCGAGGGCGGCTATTTCCTGTACGACAGCTCGAAACCGCTGCCGCCAACTTACGAACGCACCGACATTACTCACGTCGGCATTCCGCTGATGAACCTCTGCAACGCCGAATACACCGACGCCCGGCAGCGGCAGCTTTTCAAAAACATCGTCTATATAGGTGCACTATCTGCTCTTTTGGACATTGAATTCTCGGTGCTCGAAAGCCTGATCGGCGAACAGTTCAAGGGCAAAGAAAAGCTGATCGAGCCGAACATCAAAGCCCTCAATATGGGCGTAAAATACGCTC
>JBDTXM010000095.1:0-12994 GCA_040006215.1 Acidobacteriota bacterium | reverse complement strand
TCTGTGTTCTCAGTGCTCTCTGTGGTAAATATTAAGTACTTTTTATTGCCTTTATGCTCAGAAAAGAGATCTCCGACCCATTCGACCAACTCTTCCGCCAGGCGCAGATGCAGTTTGGCGATGGTGTCAAATCGCGCTGGTTTCACGATGGAGATGGGTGTCCCGGCTGCGGAACGAAATCAAGGGAATGAAGTTTAAAGGAAAGAATGCATTGTCGCTAAATGCATTTATTTTTCGGGAGCACGGCGTTTTAGTAGCGTATCTCTTGTGCGGCAAGTGCGCGAGATACATCATTCGACAATCGGAAATGAACCCGTTCGGAGGCAAGACACCGCTGCATACTGACATTTGACAAAAATTTGAAGCAGGCATTTTTGAAGCATTTGGGTCACTAATTTTATGGCAAAAGCACATTTCGGAATGATCGGCCTCGGCACAATGGGCCGCAACTTTCTTCTTAACATCGCTGAACACGGTATCAGTGGCGTCGGTTTTGACCTCGACGCAGGGAAACGCGATCTGCTGCTAAAGGAAGGTGCAGGGATGCCCGTAGACGTCGGAAATGATCTCGCCGATTTCATTGCCAAGCTCGAGACGCCGCGAAACATAATGATGCTCGTGCCGGCGGGCCCGATCGTCGATTCTGTAATCAACGATCTTCTGCCGCATCTCGAAAAGGACGATCTCATAATCGACGGCGGTAACTCCCATTTCACCGATACGGACCGTCGCGATGCCGATCTTACAGCAAAGGGTTTTGGGTTCATGGGCGTCGGCGTCAGCGGCGGCGAAGAAGGTGCACGCCACGGCGCCAGCATAATGCCCGGCGGCCGTCGGGACTTCTACGACCGCGTTGAAACCACGCTGCAGGCCGTTTCCGCCAAAGTGAATGGTGAACCATGTGTTGCGTACATGGGAGCGGGCTCGGCGGGTCATTTCGTAAAAATGGTCCACAACGGCATCGAATACGGCCTGATGGAGATCATTTCCGAGACATTTGATTTCATGCAGCGGGTCCTGAAAATGGACTACGATGCGATGAGCGACACCTTTGCCGAATGGAACGGAAGTGAACTCAGCTCATTCCTGATAGAGATCACGGTCGATGTACTTCGCAAAAAAGATCCCGAAACTGGCAGGCACTTGGTCGAAATGATCCTGGATACAGCAGGCCAAAAGGGAACTGGTAAATGGACGTCACAGGCGGCGATGGATTTCGGCATCCCCATCCCGACGATCGACTCAGCCGTCTCGATGCGTCAGATATCTGCCCAAAAAACAACCCGGACGACCATCGCCGAAAAATACGGAAAACTCTCCCGTATCGACCAAACCGTATCCACTGAAATAAATATCAACGAGCTAAAAAATGCGCTGATGTGCGCTTTTATCGTCACCTACGCGCAAGGCATGTCGCTGATGCAGGCCGCGTCGGTCGAAAACAAATACGGTCTCGATCTCGCTGAGATATCAAAGATCTGGCGCGGCGGCTGCATCATTCGGTCAGCTCTGCTCGAAGAAATGCGAAAGGCCTTTTCCGCCGCTCCCGACTTGCCGAATCTTTTGCTCGACGACAGTTTTGCCCAGATATTGGCTTCGAATCGCGGAGACTGGGCGACCGTCGTAAAGGGGTTTATGGACAACGGCGTCCCCGCTCTATGCTTTGCATCGTCGATCAATTATTTCGGAGCGTTGCGAACCGAACGCCTGCCAGCAAATCTGATACAAGGACAACGCGATTTCTTCGGAGCCCACACTTATCAGCGTGTCGACGAAGAAGGAACGTTTCATACAGCGGATTGGGACAAATAGTCCTAGATTCTTTACGAATCTTGACAAAAACATTTCCAGAAAACCGCGATTTCTCTTTACTAGTGTAGGAGAAAGTCCTATAGTGATTTCAACTCACGTTCGTAGGACGCCCTTCGGACGTAAGTGTCTGAAAATACTGAAATTAACTTAGGAGAACAAGAAATGAAAAGACGGTTTCTGATTTCGACGGCGATCTTTGCGCTGTTGGTTTTTGTGTTGGCAACTTCGATCTTCGCGGACACCAGTTCCGCATCCAGTTTTCGAACAATGAACTCGACTTCGACCATTCAAAACATGCAGGCAAAGCATCATGGCAAACGTCGCTGGCATCGTCGTTGGCACAAACGTAACCACCATCACCACGGACACAAGAAAGGTTAGTAGCGATCGCTTTTAAAAAGGTGAAGGCCTCGACGCGCTGTGCGTTTCGAGGCCTTTGGTTTTCTGATAGAAAGAAACGATCTTAAGATTCTACAATTTCCCAGGCGTGCTCGTTTTTTAGCAGCTTGCTCATCAGCGACGCGTGGACAGAATGGCCGCTTTTTTCGGCGGTGATTTTTCCCTCGATTGGCATTCCGAGCAACGCGAGATCTCCGATGATATCGAGTATCTTGTGTCGGACGAATTCATCGTTGAACCTTAGCGGTTGTTCGTTTAACATGCCGTCTTTGGTAAGCACGATGGCGTTGTCTAAAGAACCACCGAGCGCGAGATTGGCCTTTCGCAGCATTTCGATCTCATGTGTAAAACCAAACGTTCGGGCCGATGCGATCTCCTTCCCGAATGATCCGTTCTCAAAAACGAAATGGTATGACTGGCGGTTGATGAACGGATGCGGAAAGTCAATCAAGCATTCGATCTCGTAATTCTCGGACGGCTCGACCGACATTTTTCGATCGCCCTGTTCGAACTCGACCTTTTCAAGCACACGAAATACCCGACGCGAAGTATCCAGCTCCTTTACTCCAGCCTTCTTTATTAGTTCGACAAAGTCTTCGCTCGACCCGTCCATGATAGGCAGTTCGATATTATCGAGCTCGACAAAGCAATTATCGACACCGGAGCCGCGTAAAGCAGAAAGTAGATGTTCGCACGTGGAGAGCACAACGCCGCGCCGCATCAGCGTAGTTGCGTACGAGCAATGCGAGATGAACTCGACCGAGGCCGGTATCTCAAAATTGTCTAGATCGGCCCGGACAAAAATATAGCCGGTATTCGCCGGGGCGGGCTTCAAACGCAAATTGACCTCGACGCCAGTGTGCAGCCCGACACCGGCGATCTTTATTGCCTTACCTATCGTGGTTTGATTCATTGGTTACAAGTAGCCATGAACCTGCATATCAAGATCCGTGCCATGCTACAGACGCCGCAAATCTCTCGATTTTTTGACTTTCTTCTGATTTAACGACAAAGTCCTGTTGTTTCCGTACCACCGCATTGTAGGCGAATTTACTATTCACGATTCACGATTTACAATTAACGTTCAAATTATGGCAATTCAAACTGCGGGGCAAAAGAACGCAAAAGTAACTAAGGTAAGGATCGAAAATCAGGCAAGCTTTCCGCTGCCTGCATACACCGAGGAGCATATCAACAAACTCCTTGGCTATCTGCCGATAGAGCATCTTCGCGGACTTGAAAAAGTAAAGCTGGTCGATTTCATCAGCGATCCTCGCCTGAAAAATCTTGACACCCCGATAAAGGGCGATCTGCCCGGCCTGTATCATCCGAAAGCAGGGAATCTGGCCCCGTGGATCGAAATGTCTATGGGGGCACTGTTGACGCCGACCGAAGGCTTCGCAAAAAAATGGATGGCGAAAAGCGGCTTTAAGGGAAACCTCGCCGGGCTCGCTTTTTCGCTCGTCGGTCAGCATTATTACTTAACGCTTAAGCATTCGGTTAAAAAGCAAAGCCTCGAACCGCAGATCCGGCAGTACGCCGAAAAAAATCTCCGGGCCTGGAGCGCCCAAAACGATCAAAACAGCCTTCGCGCAAAGATATTTAAGCCCTTCCGCCCGATGCTAGAACGCTGGGCAAAATGGCTTAACAGGAAGGCAGCTCAAGCGCAGAAGGCGAAATAACATATAGAAAATATGGCAAATTACTGGTTGGTGAAACAGGAACCCGATTCGTATTCCTTTGACGACTTTGTCAAAGACGGCAAGACAGATTGGACCGGCGTGCGAAATTACACAGCGCGCAACAATCTAAAGTCGATGAAAGAGGGTGACAAAGTTTTTTACTATCACTCCAACATTGGAAAAGAGATCGTCGGAATGGCCACTGTCTCGAAGGAATTTTTCCCCGACAAGACGGCGAAAGAGGGCGACTGGGTCGCCGTCGAACTTGAAGCCGGCAAGCCGTTAAAAAAGCCGATCACGCTGGCCGCGATCAAAGCGAATCCGAGCCTGAAAGATATCGCCCTTGTTCGCCTATCTCGCCTTTCGGTCGTGCCGATCACCAAGGATGAATTCGCTGAGATCATGGCGATGTCAAAATAGAAAAAATGAATACGGCTTTCGAATCTGCTGACGAAGCTTCGCTATTGAAGGAAGCTGTTGCCTACTATCATTCATTACTCGAGGATCCGGGTGTCGCGTCGTCGTCGTATCAGCTTCTTCACGACAGCCTCGAGAAAAACAAACTGATCTTCGGCGGCCGGCCGCTTTCGCCCTATTTGCGCCCGCACTTTGTGACGGAATCGGATTGGGTGCGCACGACACAGATCTGCGAGATCATCTGGTCGGCGCTGCAAAAGGTAAAAGACGCCGCGGTCGCTGACGATGCGATCCTCGAGGAGCTCGGGATAACCGAGATAGAGCGCGATCTCGTAAAGATCGATCCCGGGTACGCCCAGGTTTCGCCAACGTCGCGGCTCGATTCTTTTCTCACCGAGGATGCTTACAGTTTTGTCGAGCTGAACGGAGAAAGTCCGGCGGGAATTGCGTACGCCGATTCCGCAACCGAGATCTTTCAGTCGCTGCCGGTAATGAAGAAGTTTGCGGAGCGTTACAATGTTCGTGGATTTGACGGCCGCCCGAAAATGCTCGACGTACTGCTCCGCTGCTATGACGAATTCTGCGGCGGCACGGCTGATAAAAAGCCTGTTATTGCGATCGTCGACCTGAAAGACCTTCCGACTTTGAAGGAATTCGAGCTGTTCCACGACTATTTCGAATCGCAGGGCTACGACTGCGTGATCTGCTCGCCGGACGAGTTGTATTTTGACGGCAAACTATTCTTCGGCAGTGTAGCGATTGACGTCGTTTACAAACGACTTCTTGTTAACGAGTATCTCCCGATAATGAACAAATATCCTGCGTTGCTAGACGCATGCCGGGCCGGTGCCGTCTGCATGGTCAACAGCTTTCGCGGAAAACTCGTACACAAAAAAGCGGTCTTCGCGGTCCTCACGAACGAAAAATACAAGCATCTATTCAACGATCAGGAACTCGCGTCTATAGGCGCCCATGTTCCGTGGACCCGAAAATTCCGCGATGAGAAAACGATCAACCATGGCGATGAGATCGACTTGGTTTCGTGGACCCGAGCTAATTCCGGTAAGCTAGTCCTGAAGCCGAATGATGATTACGGGGGGCATGGTATTTTGATTGGATGGTGTTCTACCCAGCAAGAATGGGATCAAGCAATAACTGTGGCACTTGAGAACGGTGATTATCTTGTCCAGGAGCGTGTGAAAACAGCTCGCGAGATCTTCCCGATGGTCCACGACGAGTTTGGGAAATGGACGATGGTCGAGCAGCTTGTCGACCTCGATCCGCTTCTATTCAACGGCGAGGTTGGCTCGGCATTTACAAGGCTTTCATCCGGCGAGCTCGCAAACGTTACCGCGGGCGGCGGCATGGTACCGACGTTTATCATTTCTCAAAAATGACATCTCCCGAAAAAGCCTCGCGTCTCCGCACTCTTACTGATGAATACCTGAGCCTTGAGCATAAGCTTAAGCTGGGCGGCGGGGCGGAGAAGGTTACGAAAATTCATAAGCAGGGAAAGCTGACCGCCCGTGAGCGGATCGAGAAATTGCTCGATCCCGACACGTTTTCGCAGGAGATCGGCCTTCTGGTGGCGTATGACGAGTATGACGGCCAAGCGCCGGCGGCAGCGGTCGTGACGGTCGTAGGCAAGATCCAGGGCCGCGAATGCGTTGTGGTCGCGAATGACGCCACCATCAAGGCTGGGGCGTGGTACCCGGAAACGATCAAGAAGATCCTTCGTGCCCAGGAGATCGCGATGCGAAATCGCGTTCCCATCATTTATCTTGTTGATTCGGCAGGGGTTAATCTGCCGTATCAAGGCGGTGTGTTTCCGGGGCAGTACGGTGCGGCACGCATTTTCTATTACAACTCGATCATGCGGCATTACCTTAAGGTCCCGCAGATATCTGCGGTGATGGGAATGTGCGTGGCGGGCGGGGCTTATCTCCCGGCTTTAAGCGACGTCATCCTGATGGTCGAGGGAACGTCTTTCATGGGCCTCGGCGGCGCGAATCTCGTCAAGGGTGCGACGGGCCAAACCATTGATAATGAGACACTTGGCGGAGCGATGACACACAATGCCATCTCCGGAGTCGCGCATTATCGAACCAAAGACGACAAGGAGTGCCTCGTCAAGATCCGCGACTTAGCTGCAGAACTGCCAAGTCCCGAGGGTTGCAGAGTTTCGCGTGTGGAACCCAAGCTCCCCGATTCTCAAGCCCTGCAACTTTACAGCTTACTTCCCGAAGATCACCGTGCTCCGTACGACATGCACGCCGTTCTCAACACTTTCCTGGACGCAGCCGGCGTTGACGAATTTCAGGCTGATTTTGCAAAGGAGATGATTTGCGGGACGGCCCGGATCGGCGGGATTCTGGTTGGGGTTATCGCAAATTCGCGGGGCATGTCCAAAGGCAAACCGGGTACGCCGCCGCGGTTTGGAGGGATCGTTTACACGGAATCTGCCGAGAAAACGGCGTATTTTATTGAGAATTGCGACCGCCACTCGACGCCGCTGCTGTTTGTCCAGGACGTGTCGGGCTTCATGATCGGGGCCGAGGCGGAGCACAGCGGGATCATCCGTGCGGGAGCTAGATTTGTCGAGGCGATGGCGACCGCCAAGGTGCCGAAGATCGTTTTGACGGTCAACCATGCCTCGGGTGCAGGTTATTACGCCATGGCTGGGCAGGGCTTTGATCCGGACTTCATTTTCACGCTGCCGACGGGCCGCATGGGCGTGATGGAAGGCGACTCGGCGGTCCAGGCCATATTTGGAACACAGCTCGATAAACTTAAGAAAGAGGGCAAAGAACCCGACGAAAAGGTTGTTGCTGAAATGGCAAAGGTCCGCGAGACATACGACCGCGAACTCGACGCTAAACACGCCGCCGCCCGCGGTCTCGTCGATGCCATCGTTACGCCCG
Source organism: Acidobacteriota bacterium (assembly GCA_040006215.1). Classification (GTDB taxonomy): domain Bacteria; phylum Acidobacteriota; class Blastocatellia; order Pyrinomonadales; family Pyrinomonadaceae; genus OLB17. The sequence continues at coordinate 5,763 of JBDTXM010000095.1, read as the reverse complement.
ACAACCTCCGCGACGCCCTTCTCCTCTCGCTTCAGACCTGCCTGAATACTTCGACGCCGCACATTGGCGCGTTCGTGCTTCCGTCCCTTTAGTTAGCGACCGCATTCTCCTTCATAAATCGTCCATACCTGACCAAAAAGCGTAAAAATATGACCATTTTGGTGAGAAATATGACCGCTTTCCGGCCCCGGAAACTAAAAACGGCAATTCTTGAATAAGCTAATGTGCGTGTTGTGTGTCGCGTAAGAGCGATCGGGCACCGCAGCCTTTTTTGTCTTGACACAAGATGCAACGGTGTGCTATATATGAAACGTCATTTGATAACGAATGGGAGTTACGATATCCGGATCATATTGGCCGCGGGCCATTCACTAAACCGAAATGCCGATCGACCGAAAATACGAAAAATTCCTTGGCGGTCCGACGCGGCCGACCCAGGAGCGGATCTATGTCTCGCTAAACCGAGACTGCCGCATCATATTCAATCACAACGTCTATCGTCTGCTCGGAAAGCCAGAGGCCGTCCAGCTCTACTTTAGCCGCGGCGATGATATGATCGCCCTCGAGCCGGCAAACCCAAGAATGCCCTTGGTGTTTCCCGTCAAAAGGCTCACGAACGGCCAAAGCTGGCTCGTCCAAGCCGCGCCGTTTTGCAAACATTTCAACATCCGCATGGACACAACCGAACGTTTTATCTCGGCGGACATCCGCCACGGCGCCCTTCATCTAAAACTGTCCGAAACCGTCACTGTCCGACAACACCGGAGAAAGAAAAAGGATTAGCCCATTTTGTCGAGGTTTTACTTGGCGAAATGCTGGTGGGGAGTGAATAATACTGGCATATGACAGCAAAACTACTTTCAGCTTTTGGTTATCAGGGTGATGCGATGAATTTGCCGGTGGCGGATGTAGGGTCGTCGTCGGCATTTTACGTTGAGAAGATGGGGTTCACTATCGTCGAGCAGGATTCGGGGCCGGGCGAGCCTCCGTATGAGGATGCGATCAAGCGAGTCGTGCTTGAGCGGGACGGTATTCGGATGGCGTTGGCGGAGAACGGCGGCGATCCTGAGCAGGACGGCGTTGCGTTTCACACGGACAATGTCGAGGAGCTTCGCGACGAATTTATCGCGAACGGCCTCACAAATATCGGTGCGATCGGCGATGAAACGCGGGACAACGGGAAATTTAAGGTGTTCTTCGTAGTTGCTCCTGACGGCCTCTGCTACTGGTTTGGTCAGAAGCAGGCATAGAACCCGTCTATCGTCAGCATTCTTTCTACGAAGCTTTTGTCTTGCTTAAGTATTTGCAAGAATAAGCTTTGATGGCGGACACGAGTTCAAGGGGGAAAGGGAAGGCGGGAACACTCCACATGTTTCGCGCTCTCAGCCATCGGAACTACCAGCTTTTTTTCTCGGGACAAGGCATTTCGATGATCGGCACCTGGATGACGCGGGTCGCCACGAGCTGGCTTGTCTACAAGCTGACCGGTTCTGCCTTGCTGCTAGGTGTCGTCGGTTTTTCCGGACAAATTCCATCTTTTATTCTCGCGCCGATCGCAGGCGTATTCGTCGACCGGTGGAACCGCCACCATCTGCTGGTGATCACGCAGATCCTGGCGATGCTGCAATCGGCGGCGCTGGCAATTCTCACTCTCACCGGAACAATTCAGATATGGCATGTGATCGCGCTGAGCGTTTTTCAGGGATTGATCAACGCGTTCGACATGCCGGCCAGGCAATCGTTTGTGATCGAGATGGTCGAGGATCGCGACGATCTGCCGAATGCGATCGCTTTAAATTCATCGCTGGTAAATGGGGCGAGACTCGTCGGGCCGTCGGTCGCGGGCGTGATCATCGCGATCGTCGGCGAAGGCTGGTGCTTTGCGATCGACGCGGTCAGCTACATCGCCGTGATCGCTTCGCTGCTCGCGATGACGCTTAACGCGGCCGAGACCGTGAGCAAGGTGCGCGAGATCAACGTCATTCGGCAGTTTACCGAAGGCTGGACCTACGTAACGCACAGTATGCCGATCCGCAGCATTCTACTGCTGCTTGCGTTCGTCAGCCTCGTTGGAATGCCGTACACGGTGTTGATGCCGATCTTTGCCAACGAGGTATTGCACGGCGGCCCGTATACGCTTGGGTTTTTGATGGCGGCGTCTGGAACCGGAGCTTTGACCGGCGCTCTGCTGCTTGCGGCTCGAAGATCGATCCTGGGGTTAGGACGATTCATACCGCGGATGGCGGGATTGTTCGGCTTCGGGCTGATCGCATTTTCGTTCTCGCGAATGATCTGGCTTTCCATGTTCCTGATGCTGTTTACGGGATTCGGATTCATGGTACAAATGGCCGCGAGCAATACGCTGATCCAGACGATCGTCGAGGAAGACAAACGCGGACGGGTGATGAGCTTTTACACTATGGCTTTCATGGGCACCGCGCCATTCGGCAGCCTGCTCGCCGGCTTTGTTGCGGAAAAGATCGGAGCTCCATACACGCTCCTGATCGGCGGTATCGGCTGCGTGATAGGGGCCGTCTGGTTTGCAACAGCTCTGCCGAGGCTTCGGGATTTTGTTCGCCCGATCTATATCGAGAAGGGAATTTTGCCCGAGATCAAGACCAGCGTCCTCAACACGTCAGAACTCAGCGTCCCGCCGGAGGCTTGAAAAGAAAGGCGTACTTTGCGTAGACGCTGGGAAATACGTGAAAATAACCGAACAGGATGAGAACGATTTGAATATGACCCAAACTCAACACTTTCGCTGGGAAGACATGCCGAAGGAGCAGGTGACCGACACGCTCTCGCGGAGGTTGATAACTGCCGATCGGATGATGCTTGCACACGTTTATCTGGACAAGGGCTGTATTGTCCCGAGACACCAGCACGATAATGAGCAGTTGACCTATATTATCGAAGGCTCTTTGCATTTCTGGATCGGTGAGAACGGCGAGGAAGAAGTGATCGTCCGATCGGGCGAGGTGCTGGTCATTCCATCGAACGTCTGGCACAAAGCGGAAGCTCTCGAGGATACTCTGGATGTCGATATCTTCAGCCCGCCGCGTCAGGATTGGCTGGATAAGACCGATGACTACCTGAGGCAGAAATAGGCGTATGGACCTCGGGATCAAAGGAAAGGTCGCACTGGTTGCGGCGGCGAGCCAGGGGCTCGGTCGTGCAGTCGCGGAGGAATTAGCGACCGAGGGCTGCTCGCTCATCCTATGCGCCCGAAATGAGGCACGGCTGACCGCCGCCTGCGATGAGATTCGTGACAGGTCCGGAGCTCACGTGATCGGTGTTGCGGGCGACCTTTCGATCACGCACGCCGTGGAAAGGATCGTAAATGACGGCATTGCGCGATTCAGACAGATCGACATCCTCGTCACAAACACGGGCGGACCGCCAGCTGGGCTGTTTGAATCGCATAGCCGCGAGGTTTGGGATCGGGCGACTCGCGGGTTGCTCGATAGTGTGATCGACCTGACGCGGCTTATATTGCCGGGAATGAAGGAGCGGCATTGGGGACGGATATTGAATATTACCTCGATCGCGGCCAAGCAGCCGGTGGACGGTCTAATACTCTCAAACGCTTTGCGTGCGGCTGTGACCGGATTTGCCAAGACGCTTGCGAATGAGGTCGCCGAACACGGTGTTACGGTCAACAACATAATGCCGGGTTACACGCTGACTGAACGGGTTGAGGAACTCGCCGAGTCGACGGCTGCGCGCGAAGGCATCGATGCCGCGGATGTGAAAGTACGCTGGGAATCGCAGATCCCGATGAAGCGGTTGGGCGAGCCGCGGGAATTTGCGGCACTTGCGGCGTTTCTTGTTTCGGAGAGGGCTTCGTACATTACTGGAAGTTCCGTGGCGGCGGACGGCGGCTGGATCCAGGGGTTATTTTAAGAATCGAAAAAGGGGTAGTTTTATGAAGTGGATCATTTTTCTGATTATCTTGCTGGTGTTCTCGGTTTCAGTTTTCGGTCAAGCTGCGGCCAATGTCGCGACAAGCGGCCACGCAGTTAACGGCAAGCTGATCAGCCTGACGAACATCGTTCCGCTCCGCGACTGTAAGATCGAAAATTTCAGCGGCAAAGTAAGAAACATTGACGAAAAGGGCGACGCGGTCAGTTTTCAATTGTGGGAAAAGAAGGAGAAACGGAAATTCGAGCTGTCGCTGAATCGGCTCGCGCCTTCGGATCGGGCCGTTATTTTTCACGATATGATCAGAAAAAGTTTTCGGCTGCGAATAGCGGGATATGCCTGCGAACCCGATGAAGCGATCTCGGCCTTTAGCATCGATCTCGTGTATTGAGGTTTTTTTCGGAATTCGATTCTTTTTAGGCCTTTCTTCATTCAGATCAAAGATTTACGGTCGAAGCCCACATAGAAAGACACCGAAAGGATCTTATATGAAATTCACCATAAACGAATATTTATCGCAGCTTCCGCTGCAGGCGAACGAGAAGTGGACCGAAGGCGTCTGGGACATCGAAACCTTTGAGAAAAAGGGCGTCAAGCTTATATTTTTTGCTCCCCGGGTAGCCGATAAACAGACCTATCACGACGAAGACGAGTTTTACTTTATCGCCAAAGGAAGCGGCGAAATAGTGGTCGATGGCGACCGCACAAAATGCGAAGAGGGCGATGCTTTCTACGTTCCGGCAAAGACCGAACATCGGTTCGAAAACTTTTCCGACGATTTTGCGACCTGGGCAGTTTTCTTTTGATCATTCAGAACATTCACGATCCGCTGAGGGTGCCGTAGTCAGGCACCCATTTTTTGCGCCGGTTTTCGTTGTTGTATGATTTACCGATTCGATGGCTAAAGGATTTACAACTGAGATCCGCGGCAGCGTGTCGATCATTCGTTTTGATCGGCCCGAGATACGGAGTCCGCTTTCGATCCATGTTATAGAAGCTCTTGCCGGAATCTTCACCGACGATCATGTTGCAGATGAATTTCGGGCGGTTATCGTTACCGGAACGGATAACGTGTTCGCGTCGGGGGCGGACCTTCGCGAGATAGCGGAGGTCAGGCCAACCGTCGCACGCGCGTTTGCCGAACGCGGCCAGGCGTTGATGAATTCGATCGCGCAATCAAAGGTTCTGACCATCGCAGCGGTCAACGGATATTGTTTTGGCGGAGCACTTGATCTCGCTCTGGCGTGCGATCGGCGCATTGCTTCTCGGAATGCCGTGTTTGCTCATCCGGGCACGGGCCTAGGGATCATCACGGGTTGGGGCGGCACGCAACGTTTGCCGCGGCTTGTGGGAGAGGCGATTTCTTTGGAAATGTTTTTTACAGCGGGCCGGATCGATGCAGGAAACGCACTCAGAATCGGCCTTGTCGAGGCGATCGCAGACGATGCGCTACAGGCGGCGATAGCTATGGCTTCGGCGAATTCTTAACCTCTGAGGATTTAACCTCGACGTCGGGACGCGAGAAATTCGCGTAGTCCAACGTCAGTCTGATCTCCTTCGCAGCTTCTTGCCCCTTGTCCATCAAACGAGATTGTATATGTGTAATGCGCTTTGGTGTCAGAATTCCGAAATCGCTGGATTGGAATTCGAAATCGTTTACAATGACCGGCATCGGTTTGCCAACCCCGTCGGGTTGGACCGTTAGTTCGCGGTGTTCGCCCCTTATTTGAAATGTAGAGACATCGATCCAAAGAGTGCCTCGAAGGCGTCCATTCAATTCCTTATTTGAGTCGGTGTCGATCTCGTAATCAAAACCGGATTTACCGGAATTCGGGTTTTTCT
>JBDTXM010000094.1:0-13011 GCA_040006215.1 Acidobacteriota bacterium | reverse complement strand
CGCCTCGAGGCCCAGATCAAGAGAGTTTCCGATAGTCGAGCTCTTTCCTACGCCCAAAGATTTTATTTGAATGCCTTGACGGCAAAGTTTACGTCGTATCGTGAACTGTGGCGGCGGGCCCTCAAAGCCCGGGGTGAAGAGCTGATCTAGGCGAAAATTGTGTAGACATCAAAAAAGGCGAACTCGGATACGGAGTTCGCCTTTTCTTTCGATCTGCTTGCGGTGGAACCGAAAGCTATTTTGATTGGTTATGCCTCTCCCGCGACCTTTGCCACGTTCTCAGCCTGCGGTCCTTTTGGCCCGTCGATCACCTCAAATTCTACTTCCTGCCCCTGGATAAGGGTTTTATAGCCATCGCCGCTGATAGCGCTGTAGTGCACGAAGATATCCTGCTCTCCGGGCTGCTCTATAAAACCATAGCCTTTGGCATTGTTAAACCATTTGACCTTACCGACCGTCTTAGACATAAATCGTAATTCCTCCTGCAAACTTCATAATAAATTCGGACTCTTTTTGCTTCAAATGTGCCGGGGGCACAAAAATTAAAAGACCGCAGCCGGACAGGGCCAGAGAAAGGCCTTTCCGATCGCAGTCAGATCTCAGTGGACATGGGCATTCTCAAACAAATATCGCATCTTTAACCGCAAGATATAGAGAATTTTGTCTTGTGTGTTTTAGATAGACGAACGTGAATTTAACCAAAACTTATTTGCCTGTCAAGACTTTTTTTAACTAATCGCCCGAATTTCCTCAAAAATTGACATAAATCGCTTAATCACTGAAGATTGAGCTTGGTTTCAGCCGCACCGCCAACGATCAGATAGGCCCTTTCAGGTTACCCATGAGAGTTTTTTTCGCGCTAGTTAGTTTAAGTGTACTGTGGACGGTGAGCGCTGCCGCACAGTCGGGCATATCGAAAAAGGATGGGAAGATCGCGGCCGAGCTGACGCAGCTCGAAAAAGATATCGGCCAGGCGAATGTTCGCCGCGATAAGACTTTTTTTGAACGGATCGATGCGGATGAGTTTATCTTTACCGATTCCGGGGGCGGCCTGACGACCAGGGCCGAGGACGTGGCGAGCCTCGATAAGCCGGCTCGCGAATTCAAATTGGTCTCTTATGAGGTCGACGATGTCCAGGTAAGAGTTTATGGCAAAACGGCAGTAGTGACGGGCCGGGCGACGACAGTTTCGAAGGGAAAGGAACGCGAGGTGACGAACCGGAGCCGTTTCACCGACGTGTTCGTAAGACGTGGCGGGCAGTGGCAGATCGTCGCGGGGCATTCTTCGAGGATACGCGAACCGCAAAAGTAACCATGTCGAACGAATACGGCAAGGGAGCAACGCTCTCATACAACAAATATCTCAAAGTGCGCGAATTGCTCGAGTTGCAGGAAACGCTATCGACGCCTACGAGCCACGACGAACTCCTGTTTCTAATAATTCATCAAACGTACGAGCTGTGGTTCAAGCAGATCCTTCACGAGATCGACGCCACCATCACATGGCTCGACGAGGACCGCACGTTTCGCGCAAACCATTCGCTGCGCGCGGTGATCGGGATAGAAAAAGTGCTGGTCAACCAGATCCACATTTTGGAATCGATGGCCCAGATCGGGTTTCTTGAATTTCGCGACAAACTTAATCCTGCCAGCGGTTTTCAATCGATGCAATTTCGCGAACTGGAATTTGTCTCGGGGCAAAAGGACGAAAAGATCCTCGAAACATTTAAGGACGATGAATTTGCGTATACCAGATTGAAAGACCGTTTAGCCGGGCCGACCCTGGCGGACGCTTTCTGGGCGCGACTGGCGCGGTGTGGTTTTGACGTCGTCGGATATGATAAAAAAGTCGCAGCGATCGTCGAGATACTCACCCATCCGGAGAAACATGCAGACCATTTTGTCCTGCAGGACCTGTTGATCGAGCATGACGAGAACATCGCTCTCTGGCGGTCACACCACGTTCTAATGGTCGAACGAATGCTCGGCATGAAACCGGGAACCGGCGGTTCTGAAGGCGTAGGATATCTGGCAAAGACTCTGACCAAGAAATTCTTTCCCGAGCTGTGGGAAGCAAGGACGTATTTGAAGGTGTTGTAAAAGATTTTAAAGATGGACGGTATAGGGCAAAATGCCAGCCCGTCTGCCGTCTCTGTCTATTAGAACACTACCAATCCATTCGCTATAGGAGACATTTATGGGTGATTTTGGATATAAACCGCCACAGATAAGGCTTTTGGATGCACAGCTTACGCTGAATCCGGAAACCGTCAAGATAATGGACGATATCGAGGCGGAAATGGCCGCGCGCCGGGTGATTCAGGACATATTGAATCCGAACTGGTCGCTGATCCTGCCGAATTTCCAATCGATATTGAACACTTCGTCGAATGATATCTTTAAGGCGCCTACTCTCACTCCGGCACCGTCGCAGTGGTCCAAACCCGGTCCGGGACCCGAGAAACCGCGTGCCGGCGAGCTTTCGGACGTCACTAAGGCACTTTATCAACTGCCCGCCGTCCAGGGACTTATGACCCGAGCGCATGATGAAGGATTTCATCAGCTTCGTCTGTTGAAAAATGATTGGGACTCGGCATCGACGCCGGGAAAGGTCGGTATGGTTTCGTTTGGGGTCGTCTTTGCAGGAGCGCTGATCACGCCGATAGTTGCCAATCAAAAAACACGCGATCTTGCTTTTGGCTTTATCAAGGGAAAAGATATACCCGTACCGGGAGTCGACGGACTGTCGTTCAAGATCCTGGACAAAGGCGCCGGGTTTACTACGCCGCTCGGCGTGCCCGGACTTTCGGCAAGCGGACAAATGCAGTTTCCGCATTCGTCGTCGCCGAATTATGAATTCAATGTGAGCTTTGACGTGATGGCGTTTATCAAATCGCGTCAATCCAAATAGTCCCCGAATACTTCGAGATGATCCGCCCAAGTTTTGACTAGCGTGGGCGGATCTCTTCGCGCATTCTAAACGAAGATCGAGAAGACCTCGTTTGAGAAAAGTTTTCCTTTTCGACTAAGCCTCAATTGCCGACTGTCAATCTCGATCAGACCTGAATCGGAAAGCTCGCGCAACTCAGTACAGAAAACATCTTCAAGATTCGTCCCAAAGCGCTCCCAGTAGTCGCTCAGGTCGATGCCGGATTCGAGCCGCAGGCCCAGGAATACAAATTCCGATGCCGCGTCGATGTTTTCGCGGGTGATCTCCGCGGAGCCGAAGTTTTCGATCATGCTTACGTATTTGGCAGTATCGCGCTCATTCGCGTATCGCTGAACGCCGTCAAACGAGTGCGCCGAGACGCCAAGGCCAAAGACCGGTTCGAGCCGCCAGTATTTCGAGTTGTGGCGGGATTCGAAACCATGGCGTGAGAAATTGGATATCTCATATTGCTCGTATCCGGCGACGGCGAGTTTGTCGAGCATCGTCTCGTACATCTCGGCGGCGAGATCTTCATCCGGCCGAGGCTGGCGGCCGCTGCGAACCTGTTCGGCAAGCGGCGTCCCTTCGTGAATTTCGAGCAGGTAGAGCGAGAGATGTTCCGGTGAAAGTTTTATCGCTTCTGCGAGATTAGTTTTCCAATCCTCGAGTGTCTGGCCCGGCAGGCCCCCAATCAGATCGAAACTCACGTTATCGAATCCCGCGTCGCGCAGCATCGAAAATGTTTGCCGGGCGTCAGCGGCATCATGACCGCGAGCGAGTAATTTCAACGCTCGGTCATTGAACGTCTGCACACCAAAACTCGCCCTGTTGATGCCGAGCAAACGGTAATCGCGAAGCGTTTCCGGAGTTACCGTTGCCGGATTCATTTCCATCGTCACCTCTGCTCCGAGAGAAATGTCGAATCGGGATCGAACAGAGATCAATATCGACTCTACTTGATCGGCGTTCAGCAGCGAAGGCGTGCCGCCGCCGAAGTAGATCGTGTCAACCCGGTTTTCAGGTCTGGTATTTTCGTGCCGCGTGATCTCTTTGCAGATAGCTGCGACGTAGCGCTGGACAGCTTCGTCGCTTTTATAAACGTCGGTTGCAAAATCGCAGTACGAACAACGCGATCTGCAGAAGGGAATGTGGAGATAGACACCCGCGGACATATAAGAGTCGGTCTCAGCCTTAGTTTCTGTTCGGGATGATCAATGGCTGAATACTGCCTTTGTCTGCTAGGTCCCAGGTTTCAAATTTGCCGTCGCCGTCGAGATCGTAATAGGTGTGAAAGATCACGACCGTGAGACCCGCCGCGCCCTGCGAAGGAACATCCCAATATAGCATGCGGTAACAAAACGGCCGTGTGTCGAGGTCATAGACTGAAAGTTTCTCAACTCGGACCTTTCGTGCGGAGTTTTTCGTGCCGTCAAGATCCATTCGGGGCATTTCGATTCCACCTGGATCGTACACCGTTACGTAAACATTTGCCTTTGCCTGCTCTGATCGCAGCTTTGAGCGTCGCGACACAGTCTTGAGGCTGGAAATATCTGGAATCGGCCAACCGTCAGAATTTGTTATCAAATTCCCATCTCGAGTTACAGTTGGAGAAACTACACCATTCGGCGAGGGGACATCCTGAGGTGGCACAGGTTCCGGATCCACGATAGGGTGCGAGCTGAAACACGCGAGCGAAATACCGAGGGCAAATAGCGGACCAACGATCTTCAGAGCCTTCTTCATTCGTTTGCCACACTATAACTTATTCAAGGTGTGATCCGAGCGAATTTTTCCAAGAAGACTCGAGGCCAGAAATTGTTGTCGAGATCTTTCGTTCGCCATTTATCAAGACGTCCAAGCCGTCTCCGCCAACTGTGCCAATGACCTTAAAAGGGCAATCTTCCGACGCCGTTTGAATTCTTTCAAGATCCTCTGAAGCAAAGCTGACAACGATCCTGGAAGGAGACTCTCCAAACAGTAACGCCTCATTCGAAATTCCCGAATCGGCAAGCGCTATTTCCGCTCCGATAGCGTCGCGGCCGAGTGAGGAGAAGCAGGATTCGGCAATGGTAACGGCAAGGCCGCCGTCGGAGCAGTCGTGCGCGGAGTTCAGAAGGCTTTGGTCGGCAAGTTTAAGCAACGTCTTCTGAACGAGTTTTTCGCGTTCGAGATCGACCTTCGGCAAGTTGCCGTCGGCGATCATCTCGATCATAGACATGCCCAAAACCGTTTGAGCATATGCGCTTGCGGCAAGGTCGTTTTTCGTTTCGCCTAGGAGAGCGATCAGGTCGCCCTCATTCTTAAAGCCGTGCGTAATAATTTTGCGGGTATCATCGATCAGGCCGACCATCCCAATAGTAGGCGTCGGCAAAATTCCGCGGCCGTCCGTTTCGTTGTAGAAAGAAACATTGCCCGAGACGACCGGCGTTTCAAAGGCTTCGCACGCCTCGGCGATTCCGTCGATAACTTCAGAAAAGCTCCACATCACTTCGGGACGTTCCGGCGACGCGAAGTTGAGACAATTTGTCACTGCGATCGGTGTCGCACCTACGCAGACCACATTGCGAGCAGCTTCGGCGACGGCTAGCTTGGCTCCTTCTTTCGGATCGATCCCGACGAATTTCCCGTTTCCGTCGAGGCACATTGCGATCGCTCGACGGGTTTCCTTGATACGGATCACAGCCGCGTCCGCGCCAGGAAGGATCGCCGTATTGGTCCTCACCATCGTGTCGTACTGCTCATACACCCAACGCTTTGAGCAAATGTTGGGTGAGGCGAGAAGGGAGAGCAACGAGTGTTCAAGATTCGCGGTTCCAGGTTCAAAGCTAAAAGCGGGAACATACGCCGAACCTCGAACTTTGAACTTTGAACGAGGCTCATCCATCGCCCTGTTATATTTTGGTGCTTCGTCGGTCAGGGCGAGCACCGGAATATCAGCCTCGAGAACGCCATTGTGAGAGATCTTGAGGCGGTCGCCCTCGACGACTTTTCCGATCACTACGGCATCAAGATCCCATTTATTAAATATTTCAACGACCTGTTTTTCCCGACCGCTGCGCGCAACGATCAGCATTCGCTCCTGCGATTCCGATAGGAGCATCTCATACGCCGTCATGTCGGTTTCCCGCTGCGGCACAAGTGTCAGATCGATCTCGAGTCCTGTTCCGGCCCGGGCCGCCATTTCGACCGACGACGAGGTTAGGCCCGCGGCACCCATGTCCTGAATACCCTCGATCGCACCGCTGCGCATCGCTTCGAGACAGGCTTCGAGCAGCAGTTTTTCGAGGAAGGGATCACCAACCTGGACGGTCGGCCGCTTTTCAAGCGCTTCCTCGTCAAACTCGGCGGACGCCATAGTTGCGCCGTGAATGCCGTCGCGTCCGGTTTTCGCACCGGCATAAAGTACTGGATTGCCGATGCCAGAAGCCTTGCCGAAAAAGATCTGATCCTTCTTTACGAGACCGAGAGCGAATGCATTAACCAACGGGTTTAGGCTGTAAGATTCGTCAAAAACCACTTCGCCGCCGACCGTCGGCACGCCAAAGCAATTGCCGTAATGGCCGATGCCTTCTACGCAGCCTTTTAGGATAGATTTATTGTGATTGCCGTTTTTGGGGTCATCGAGCGGCCCGAACCGAAGCGAATTCATCGCCGCGATCGGTCGAGCGCCCATTGTAAAGACGTCGCGCAAAATCCCACCGACGCCAGTCGCGGCGCCTTGAAACGGCTCGATAAAACTCGGATGATTGTGCGATTCGACCTTAAAAGCAACGCACCAATCGTCACCCACATCGACCACGCCCGCATTCTCGCCTGGCGGCACTATTACGCGTGGGCCCGCTATCGGAAGACGCTTAAGATGAACGCGCGAAGATTTATACGAGCAATGCTCGGACCACATAACGCTGAAGACGCCAAGCTCGGTAAAGCTCGGCTCGCGGGCCAGGATTTCGACGATCTTGGCGTATTCCGCGGCCGTTAAATTATGCTGTTCGATGACTTCCGGTGTGATCTTCTTCTTGCTCATCTTCTGTTTGCTTGCCCCGAGGAAAACGAAACAGACATTCTAACGGGTTTGGCGAGGGATGTCGATTTGCGGCCTCAGGTGGGGTCGAAGTCCGCGAAAGATCCTATTAGCGCGAATGAAATTTCAACGCTTATAGATCACACCGCCTTTCATTACAAAAGCAGCGGATTCCATGCGGTGAATATCGGTTAGTGGATCACCGGAGACGGCGACGATATCCGCGAATTTGCCTGCCTCGAGCGAACCGACCTTTTTCTCCCAACCGAGGAGAGTTGCGGCGTTCATCGTACCGGCCATTATCGATTCCATCGGCGACATTCCGCCCCATTCGACCATGAGCGTGAACTCATGTCCGTTGGTTCCGTGCGGTATCACGCCGGAATCGGTCCCGAACGCGACCTTTACGTTGTACTTTCTGGCGAGCTTGATAGCGTTGCGCATCGCAGAGGCTGCAGCCAACGCCTTTTCGGCTATCAGGCCTTTCAACACACCGCTTTTCGCAAGCTTTTCGACAGCCTCGCCGGCCATCAGCGTGGGCACGAGATAAGTCCCTTTTTCCGCCATCATCTTCGCGCCTTCTTCATCGAGAAACGATCCGTGCTCGATAGACGAAACACCGGCCCGGACCGCGATCTTTATCCCTTCCGTGCCATGGGCGTGGGCGGCGACTTTTCGGTCGAGCTTTGTCGCTTCATCGACGAGGGCCTTCATCTCTTCGTAGGAATACTGTGTCGCTCCGACCGCATCGCCTTCGCTCAGTACGCCGCCGGTCATGCAGGTTTTGATCACGTCGGCACCGTATTTGACCTGATACCGCACGGCCTTTCTGACCTCATCCGGGCCGTTGGCAATACCGTCTTTAATGCCGCCGTCCATCAAGCCGGGACGGTAGCCATTCTCATCGCAATGGCCGCCGGTGATCCCGATCGCGTGGCCAGCCGCCATCATCCGGGGGCCGGGAACCCAGCCTTCGTTTATCGCCTTGCGCAGTGCCATGTCATCAAAATTTGGAGCGCCGACATTTCTGATCGTCGTGAAGCCGGCAAGAAGCAAGTTGTTCGCGTTGCGTGTTCCGAGGATCGCTCCGAACGACTCATAGTCCTTGACGACGGCGTCATTGCCGTCCGGGTCGCCGAGAATGCGGCCGATCACGTGCGTGTGTGCGTCGATAAATCCCGGCAGCAGCGTTACGTCGCCTAGATCGATGATGCTGGCTCCGGTGGGTATCTGGAGGTGACCCGCGGTCCCTACCGCAGTGATCTTGTCGTCCGTCACGACGACGACAGCGTTTGTGATCTCATTCCTTCCCGTACCGTCGATCAATCGGGCCGCCTTAAGCACAACGACCCCTTTTCCCGTCGGAGTCGCGGGCCTGATCGTCGGCGTCTGCGCGGCGAGCGACGAAAACGAAATGAGACAAACTCCCAGAACGAAGGCAGCAAAGATAACTGATCTACTCATTGGATCTCCCGGATTTTAAAACACATAAAGGACGCGGACGATTCTAACGCAATCCCACCAAAATTACACCTAGATGGGAATTCTAATCCGGAGACGGAAGCGAAGTTATCTTGGAGAGCTCGCCGCGGAGAATGTCGGGCCTCACCTTTCCTTGACGGAAATAGGCAGTTTCGCCTTTTTCGTTGATCAGCATCGTAAACGGTAGCCCCCCGCTCCAGTCCTTTGACACGGACGAGATCGCAGATTCTTCGTCTTGAGTGACCAAAAGAAATGCGGGCATATCGGCTTTCATCTCCGTGAGAAACTGCGGCACCCCGGAGTTGATATCGGCGAGATCGTCGAGCGAAATGGTAATAAAATCTATTTTACCCTTGAAGTCGTTATTGATCTTGACGAGTTCTGGAAATTCTTCGCGGCAAGGGTCACACCAAGTCGCCCAGAAATTTACCAGCAAAGGCTTACCGTTCGGTTTGATGAGACCCTTCAAGCCCAGTGCATCTATCTTACTAACGCGCGGCGTCGTGACCAATGTCGCGGTCGTCTTAACTGGCGCCGTCTTCTGCCCGAAAGCGCACGACACAACAAGGAATGCGGCGACGGAGGCCGCCAGGAAATTCTTACCGCTTCTCATAAATAACAATTACTCTGAAATGCGTTTGATCGAGCAGCCGAAGGCATTCGCCGATGTCTTTGTCACCTTCCTGCCCGCGAGCGAATCATCGAATGCTGTGCGCAAATAACTTTCGGTTATATTTTTACCAGATCGGTCATTATCGATCGCTCCGTGGTACACGAGCGTATTTTTTGCGTCGACGTAAAAAGCCTCCGGCGTGACCGATGCTCCGAGTTTGTTGGCGAGCACATTATCCTTATCGATAAGGACCGGAAACTTGAAGCCGTATTCGAGGGCATTTGATCTTACCCAATCTAGTGATTCACTAGAATTTGAATTAACGCCTATAAGAGAAATTCCTTTTGCCTGATAGTCGGCTGCGATCTGGTTGATGCGATCTTTGTATCCACGAACGACCGGGCATTGCGCCGAGAGAAATACGAGCACTGCACCGTTCTTGCCCTTGAGATGATTTAGCGAGTGAGAAGCTCCATCCATGTCAGGAAGAGTGAAATTATCGATAGCAGAACCGATCGCGGGAACCTGAGCTCCGGCGCAAATAGCCGCAAAACAAATAAAGAGAATAAGTGCTAACGGGAAAATAGCGTGCGTTTGTTTCATATCGATCCTCCGAGGGTTTCAAAAATTCTACCAATTTGTTTCGTCTGTGGACAAGGTTATCCGTTTTTTACGCGGATCGCTTTACCGGTGTTTCAGATGACAGCTTTTGTTTGGATGCAACCTCAGACAATTTCGGCGGTAAAGCGTTCGTGCAAAATGATATAATTCGCCGGACGACCTCTATGCTTTCCGACGGCGAAAACTTTTCTCATTACAAGGTTATCTCGACTATTGGGGCGGGAGGAATGGGCGAAGTGTATCTTGCCGAGGACGCGAACCTTCGCCGTCGGGTCGCGTTAAAGGTGCTTTCCGGAAGCCTCGCGGCCAGTCCCGAACGGCTTCGGCGCTTTCTGCAGGAGGCCCAGGCGGCATCTGCGCTCAATCATCCAAACATTCTTACCGTTTACGAGTTCAGCTCCGAAAATTCGCTGCATTATCTTGCGACCGAGTTTGTCGACGGCGAAACGCTTCGTGACGTGATAGATCGCGGCCCGCTCCCGATCCCGCAGGCGCTCGACATCGCCGCAGAGATCTCGTCGGCGCTTTCAGCGGCGCACGCGTCAGGCATAACGCACCGTGATATTAAGCCGGAAAATATTATGATCCGCCGGGACGGCATCGCAAAGCTACTCGATTTCGGGCTGGCCAAGCTGACCGAGAACGGCGATTTTGAGACCGATCTCGACCGCGAAACATCGACCATTGTCAAAACGATGCCCGGGATGCTGATGGGCACCGCGGCCTATATGTCGCCCGAGCAATCGCAGGCGCGCGTGCAGGACGCGCGCACGGATATCTGGAGTCTCGGCGTCGTATTGTTCGAAATGCTAACGAGCTATCAGCCATTTACCGGTGAGACATTTCATCACACGATCATCTCGCTGCAGGAAAAGGCGACGCCGTCACTCACGCAATTTCTTCGCGATTATCCGAGTTCTATCGAGCACATAATTCGAAAAGCTCTCGAAAAAGATCCCGCCAACCGGTATCAATCGGCGGACGAAATGCTCGCGGATATTAAACAAGCTAAAGATGATCTCGAATCTGAAATTAAGGCAGGCCGGACTGTTGCGATCAAGCCGGGACGAGTCGATCAGAGTACCGCCAAGACAATTGCAATGCCGCTCAAGGCAGCTCCGACGTCGGCCTGGCAAAATCCCGAGATCCGGACGCGCTCATGGGGGCGGATTGCGGTCATACTGGCTGTGATTGTCGCACTTGGCATTGCAGCCTATTTGGGGATAACTGCTTTTCGCGATCGAATTCCCATAGATTCCGTCGCCGTGCTTCCATTTCAAAATGGCAGCGGTGACGAAGGCTTGGCATATCTCTCCGACGGCATAAGCGAGAGCGTTCTCGACCGGCTCGCTCAGCTTCCGCAATTAAAAGTGATCGCCAGAACGTCGAGCTTTAAATATCGCGGCGAAAATCTCGATCTGCGAAAGATCGCCGGGGACCTCGGCGTGCGTGCGATCGTTACGGGCCGCGTCGTTCGACGGGGCGACGACCTGACGATCCGGGTAGAAATGATCGACGCCCGTGAGAACAAGCAGCTTTGGGGCGAGCAGTATATTCGAAAGATCGAGGACGCGGTCAACGTCGAGCAGGATATAGCCAGAACTGTTTCCGAAAAGCTTCGCGTAAACCTTTCGGGTGCCCAGTCCGATCAATTCACTCGCCGCGAAAATGTCAGTCCCGAGGCGTACGAACTGTTGCTGAAAGGGAAATATTATTTCGAGCTCGGCGGTACGGCGAATCGAAAAAAGGCGGCCGACCTCTTTGAGCAGTCGGTTGCGGCGGACCCAAATTACGCACAGGCTTACGCTAACCTCTCCGCGACCTATCGTCGTCTCGCCGCCGACAGTATTGTCGATCCGCGGGAGTACATCCCAAAGGCCGAAACAGCCGGCCGTAAAGCCCTCGAGCTGGATGAAAATCTTCCGGATGCCCATTTAACTCTGGGTAACGTATATCAATACAAATGGCAGTGGGCGGATGCCGAACGCGAGTATAAACGTGGGATCGAGATCAGCCCGAACCTGGGACTCGCTCATCGGGCATACTCACAATTTCTAAGTATCGTAGGACGGCACGACGAAGCGCTTGCGGAAGCTTTGCGGGCGAAAGAGCTTGATCCGGTAGTCTCGATGGCAAATGCAAGCGTCGGATACCGGCTTGTTTTTGCACGCAGGTTTGATGACGCGATAACTGATCTTCAAAAGACGCGCGACCTCGATCCCTCGTTCGATTTTACACATGTTTTGCTCGGCTATGCATACTCGGGGAAAGGGCAATATCCGGAGGCGCTCAAGGCTTTTCAAGAAGCGGTCAAACTGGGCGACGACAGCCCGAGCACGCAAATATACATCGCCTCCGCGTATGCGAGATCCGGCGAGGCTGCAAAGGCTCACGGTATCCTCGCAAAATTGCTGAACGGCAAAGATTACGTTTCCCCGGGCGAACTCGCGATATTGTACGCGTCGCTCGGCGACCAACAGACTGCATTTGCTTCACTGGAAAAGGGATTCAGGGAACACGACCTTCAGCTTCAATTCCTAAAGGTAGACCCCGCCTTCGACGCCTTGCGCGGAGACCCTAGATTTTCCGATCTACTGAAACGAGTGGGTTTCACCGAATAAGGTTCTAACCAAAAAGGCGCGGGACCGCACGCTGCAGATTTTTCGGAAGCAAGATCTCCATCGCATCGTCCACAGTCACGATCCCTGCAATATCGCCTTCGTCGTCTACGACGGGCAAAGCGAGGAGGTTGTATTCTGATATCAACTGGGCAACATCCTGGGCTGAATCAGAAGGATGCGCGAACCTGAATTCGCTTCGCATAACGTCAGCGATCTTTGCCGTCGGGTCGGCGAGAATGAGACTGCGAAGACTGATAAGACCGGTGAGCTTCCACGAACTCTCCTCTTCCACCACGTAAAGGTAGTAGATCATGTTTGGCGTTTCAGCCATCTCGCGAAGACGCGCGATGGCCTGCCCAACCGTAAGGTCTTTTGGAATAACGACGAATTCCGTCGTCATTAAACCGCCCGCCGTGTCGTGATCGAAATGCATCAGCTCGGCGACATCGGCCTTTTCGGCATCCTCCATCAGATCGAAAAGTTCCTGTGCCTTTTCGTCGTCCATTTCGTCTAGAACGTCTACTGCGTCGTCAGGTGACATCTCCTCGAGGATGTCTGCCGCGCGTTCCTCGTCCATGTCCTCTAAAATGCGCGCCTGGGCCTCGGTCGACATTTCTTCCAGGGTGTCGGCGGCGATCTCGTCGTCGAGGCTTTCGACGACCTCTGTGCGGTGGATGGGCGAGAGGGTTTCGGCTAGTTGGGCGATCTCTACGGGGTGGAG